>NZ_POQU01000016.1 GCF_002938425.1 Blastococcus atacamensis
TTTGTAATTTGTTTATTGTTTTTTTCTTGTTTTTTTTGTTTTTTTGATGTGTCGTCTGACATGGGTAATTACAGTAGGCGGTAAGAGGGCAGGGGAAGAATGGGATAAGAGACAGGTGTCGCCGGTCGCGTCGGCGGCGTCGTGGGCCGGACGGCGGCCGGCGGGTCCTCGGCCTGCACGTAGTTCTCGACCGGCGGGACGACGGCCGCGTCGGCCTGGCTCGCGGTGGTCAGGTTGGCGCAGTAGGACTGCACGGGCTGGAGCGCCGTCATCACCTCGGCCATCGAGATGCTGTCCCGGTCGGCGAGCGACTGGAGCCCCGCTGCCGAGGCGTGCACGGAGCCGACCTCGCCGGGAGCGTCGTCGGCCAGGCGCTCGCTGTCGCCGGCGACCTCGGCGAGCCCGTCGAAGACGGCGTTGTTCGTCGAGCTGCCGAAGGACACGGCGAGATCGGTCTCCAGCTCCGACACCGATGCGCACAGCGAGTCCGGGGCGACCGGCCGCGTGCTGATCACCAGCACGGCGACACCGGCCGCCACGATGACGACCCCGACGGTGCTGAAGAAGCGGATGGCGCGCCGACGGTTGTCCGTCGCCCACTCCCAGATGGTCTCCCCGATGTCCCAGAGCACGCCGACCCCCGTGTGACGAGATGCGGCACCGATCGAGGCCGCTGGAGCCGCGGACGCTAACCACGGCTCAGGGCGCGGACCAGGGCCGTCGACGCGCGTGCGCCGTTGTGCGCGGCTCGGCGCACCGCCGTCCGGTCTGTCGTCACGAGGAGTGAGATCAGAAGTTGTCTCCGCGAACCGGGAACCCGGCCGCGGCACGGACCGTTACGACGGGCAGAACCACGGACCGGCGGACGGCGACGTCTGCCCGGCGCGTGGTTCCGGAGGGGAGTATCCCCAGACAGCACCGTCGTCAACACGAGGACCCATGTCCTCCGGCGCTGCTGGCCGCGGTCGGTTCATCGCGGCGGGAGAGACCTCCGGTAGCTGACGCATGACAGTTCCCGGAGGCATTTTCATGGACGTCCCGTTCTGGGTGTGGGCCCTCACGGTCGGCGTGATCCTGGCGATGATCGCGTTCGACTTCGTCGGCCACGTGCGCACGCCGCACGCACCGACCCTGCGCGAATCGGCCGTGTGGTCGGCCGTGTACGTCGGCCTGGCAGTCGTCTTCGGCCTGCTGATCGTCTGGTTCTACGGCGGTGACTACGGCGGGCAGTACTTCGCCGGCTACATCACCGAGAAGAGCCTGTCGGTCGACAACCTCTTCGTCTTCGTCCTCATCATGGCCAGTTTCGGGGTGCCCCGGGAACTGCAGCAGAAGGTGCTGCTGTTCGGCATCACCTTCGCGCTCGTCCTGCGCACGGTCTTCATCGTCGTGGGCGCCGCGGCGATCGAGAACTTCAGTTGGGTCTTCTACCTCTTCGGCGCGATCCTGCTCTACACCGCCTGGGTGCAGGCCCGCAGCGGGGGCCACGACGCCGAGGAGGAGGACTACAAGGAGAACGGCGTCCTGCGCCTGGTCCGCCGCGTGGTGCCGACGACGTCGGAGTACCACTCCGACCGGATGACCGTGAAGCTCGACGGCAAGCGCTTCATCACGCCGCTGGCGATCGCGCTGATCGCGATCGGCACCGCCGACATCATCTTCGCCGTCGACTCGATCCCGGCCATCTTCGGCCTCACCCAGGAGTCCTATCTGGTCTTCGCCGCCAACGCGTTCTCCCTGCTGGGCCTGCGCCAGCTGTTCTTCCTCATCGACGGACTGCTCGACCGGCTGGTCTACCTCGCGTACGGGCTGGCGGTGATCCTCGGCTTCATCGGGGCGAAGCTGGTCATCCACGCGCTGCACACCAACGAGCTCCCGTTCATCAACGGCGGCGAGCACGTGACCCTGATCCCGGAGATCCCGACCTGGCTCTCCCTCACCGTCATCCTGCTGACGCTGATCGTGACGACGGTGGCCAGCCTGGCGAAGTCCAAGCGGGACCAGGGCAGCCGTGCCATCGCGGGCTAGCGGTCGCGGCCGTGCTCCCGGCGTCGTCTCCCCGAGGCGCCCCGGGCGTGGCCGCCGGCGACGAGGTGGGAGCGGCATCGGACCGGCCCCGACGCCGGCCGAACTTCGCTACGGTCAGAAGACCGTCCGGTCCGGATCCGGCACCGGCTACGCACGACGAATGGGGAATCCGACGTGGTGAGTCTCAGCAAGGGGCAGACCGTCTCGCTGGAGAAGCGGGGTGGCGGCACCCTGACGCGCGTCCGCATGGGGCTGGGCTGGGACGCGATCAAGAAGAAGGGCATGTTCGGCAAGCTGAAGGACCAGTCGGTGGACCTGGACGCATCGGCCCTCCTCTTCGACGCCGGCGGCCGGCTCGTCGACCAGGTCTGGTTCCAGCAGCTGCGGAGCAAGGACGGCTCCGTGCAGCACACCGGTGACAACCGGACCGGCGCCGGGGACGGCGATGACGAGTCGATCGTCGTGGACCTGCAGTCGGTGCCGAGCAGCATCAGCCAGATCGTCTTCGTGGTGAACTCCTTCACCGGCGAGAACTTCAGCCAGATCGAGAACGCCTTCTGCCGCCTCGTCGACTCCACGGCGAACGACACCGAGCTGGCCCGCTACGAGCTCACCGGCTCGGGCACCCACAACAGCCAGGTGATGGCGAAGGTCTCGCGCGCCGGCAGCGGCTGGAGCATGACCGCCATCGGTGCCATCGCCAACGGCCGGACCTTCCAGGACCTGATGCCGACCGTGAGCCAGCACCTCTGACCCCGGCGCCCGAAGCACCGGCGGCTCCCCGCCGCCCGTGCCTGGGCTCCATCGCGGCGTCGCTCCCCAGCGGTCGCCGGCACGACAGTCCGACCTCGCAGCAGACAAATCGGGCGACCAGCCCGCAGGACCATGGAGGAACAATGAGCGTCAGCCTCAGCAAGGGCGGCAACGTCTCCCTCACCAAGCAGGCCGGCTCCGCCGGCCTGAGCGCCGTCACCGTCGGTCTCGGCTGGGACGTGCGCACCACCACCGGCACCGAGTTCGACCTGGACGCCTCGGCGCTCCTGGTGAAGGCCGACGGCAAGGTGCTCTCGGACCAGCACTTCGTCTTCTACGGCAACCTCAAGAGCCCGGAGAACGCCGTGGAGCACACCGGCGACAACCTCACCGGTGAGGGCGCGGGGGACGACGAGCAGATCTCGGTGACCCTCGGCAACGTGCCGGCGGACGTCGACAAGATCGTGTTCCCGGTGAGCATCTACGAGGCCGACCAGCGGAACCAGAACTTCGGGCAGGTGCGCAACGCCTTCATCCGCGTGGTGAACCAGGCCAACACCGAGGAGCTGGCGCGCTACGACCTCTCCGAGGACGCCTCCACCGAGACCGCCATGGTCTTCGGCGAGCTGTACCGCAACGGCGCCGAGTGGAAGTTCCGGGCGGTGGGCCAGGGATACGCCTCCGGCCTGAAGGGCATCGCGCAGGACTTCGGCGTCAACGTCGGCTGACCTGCGGTCGCCGGGCGCCGGTCCTGAGCCGACAGCCCGCCGATCCGAGGCCGCGCCGTCGTCCCGATTCGATGAGGGACGACGGCGCGGCGCGTCGGCGGGTGAACCCCCGTCGCGCTACGAGACGCGGGGGAGCAGCGCCAACTAGTCTGCGACTGGCTGCCCGCGACCTCCGCGGTCCCGGCCGACCGCACCGCACCGAAGCGCCTTATCCGAGGAGGAGCACACGTGGGCGTCAGTCTGAGCAAGGGTGGCAACGTCTCGCTGACCAAGCAGGCGCCGGGCATGACGGCGGCGCTCGTCGGGCTGGGCTGGGACGTCAGGTCCACCAGCGGCGCCGACTTCGACCTCGACGCCTCAGCCCTCATGCTGGGCGCCGACGGCAAGATCCTCTCGGACTCGCACTTCGTCTTCTTCAACAACCTGACCAGTCCGGACGGGTCCGTCGAGCACACCGGCGACAACCTCACCGGTGAGGGCGAGGGCGACGACGAGGCCATCAAGGTGGACCTGTCGGCCGTGCCCGCCGAGTGCGACAAGATCGTCTTCCCGGTGAGCATCTACGAGGCCGACCAGCGAGGTCAGAACTTCGGCCAGGTACGCAACGCCTTCATCCGCGTCGTCAACCAGGCGGGCGGCGCCGAGATTGCCCGCTACGACCTGTCCGAGGACGCGTCCACCGAGACGGCCATGGTCTTCGGTGAGCTCTACCGGAACAACGGCGAGTGGAAGTTCCGTGCGGTCGGCCAGGGCTACGCCTCGGGCCTGCACGGCATCGCCAAGGATTTCGGCGTCAACGTCGGCTGATCGGCCGGGGGCGTCCCTCCCCGGCATCTCGCGGCAGCCGACCGGCTGCCCATGACTCAAGGAATCACGTGCTCCTGCGAACGTTCGGGTGGTCCATCGCGGTCACCATCGTCAGCCTCGTCGTGGCGTTCATCTACGGCAGCTGGGAAGCCCTGGCGCTCTGCCTGATCCTCGGCATCCTCGAGGTCTCCCTCTCGTTCGACAACGCCGTCGTGAACGCGAAGGTGCTCGAGCGGATGAGCGACTTCTGGCAGAAGATCTTCCTGACCATCGGCATCCTCATCGCCGTCTTCGGCATGCGGCTCGTGTTCCCGCTGCTGATCGTCGGCATCACCGCCAACCTGGGGCCGGTCGAGGCCGTCCAGCTGGCGATGGAGAAGGGCAACCCCGAGACGCCGGGCACCTACGGGTACCTGCTCAACGAGGCGCACCCGCTGATCGCGTCCTTCGGCGGTCTCTTCCTGCTGATGCTCTTCCTCGACTGGCTGTTCGAGGAGCGCGACATCACCTGGCTGAGCTGGCTGGAGCGCCCGTTGGCCCGCATCGGCAAGCTCGACGCGCTCTCGGTGATCATCTCGCTGGTGCTGCTGGTCCTCGCCGCCGAGTTCCTGGTGGAGGGTGAGGAGCGCGAGTCGGTGCTCATCGCCGGCACCCTCGGTCTCGTCACCTATCTGGCCGTCAACGGGCTCGGGTCCCTCTTCGAGGGCAGCGGGGCCGGTGAGGAGGACGACGACTCGACCGCGGGCGTCGTGCACGGCGAGCAGGGCAAGGCCGACGACGTCGCGACCGCCACGGCTCCGACGCGCACCGGTGGGCCGACCACCCTCGCGCGGGCGACCGGCAAGGCCGGCTTCTTCCTCTTCCTCTACCTCGAGGTCCTCGACGCGTCGTTCAGCTTCGACGGCGTCATCGGCGCGTTCGCCATCACCTCCGACCCCGTGATCATCGCGCTGGGGCTGGGCTTCATCGGGGCGATGTTCGTCCGGTCGATCACCGTCTACCTCGTCCGCCAGGGCACTCTCAGCGAGTACGTGTACCTCGAGCACGGCGCGCACTGGGCCATCGGTGCCCTGGCGGCGATCCTGCTGCTGAGCCTGGAGTGGCACATCCCGGAGCTGATCACGGGCCTGATCGGCGTCGCGTTCATCGGCGTGGCCTTCATCGGTTCGCTGCGGCGGCTGAAGAAGGACGCGCCGGAGGCGCACGCGATCAAGGTCGGCGCTGAGCACCAGTCGGTCTGACACCTGACGGCCGGTCCCCCGCACGGGGGGCCGGCCGTCGTCGTTCCCGGCGTCGGGCCGGAAACGGACCACGAGCAACGGAGGGACGCAGGGAATGGCGATCGACTACACGAAGCGCCCACCGGCCGGGGGCGGAGCGCCCGCCGGGGGCGGTGGTGGTGTGAACCTGGGCAAGGTGACGCTGACCAAGAGCGCGCCGAGCGTCTCGCTGACCAAGCGCGGGGCCACCGGCGGTGAGCTGCGGGTCAACCTCAACTGGAACGCGCGTCCTGCCAGCGCCTCCGGTGGTGGGTTCCTCAAGCGCATGGCCGCGGCCGCCCAGGGCGGGATCGACCTGGACCTGGGCTGCCTCTACGAGTTCACCGACGGGTCCAAGGGCGTGGTGCAGGCGCTCGGCAACGCATTCGCCTCCCGGAATCCGGTCGGTCCGCCGATCATCACCCTCGACGGCGACGACCGGTCCGGGACCAACACCGCCGGGGAGAACCTGCGGATCGATCTGTCCCGGGTCGCCGAGATCCGCCGGATCCTGGTGTTCGCCTTCATCTACGAGGGCGTGCCCAACTGGGCGGCGGCCGACGGCGTCGTCACGATGCACCCCGCCGGTGGAGCGCCGATCGAGGTCCGCCTGGACGAGTCCGACCCGCGCGCGCCGATGTGCGCCATCGCGCTGCTCACCAATGCGGGCAACGACCTCACGGTCAACCGCGAGGTGCGCTACGTGCACGGCGGCCAGGACCTGCTGGACCGCGAGTACGGCTGGGGCATGGAGTGGGGCCGCGGGCGCAAGTAGCGCCCGCAGCCCAGCTGCTCCTGGCGCTCAGCGCGGCGGGAGCAGCCCCCGCTCGCGTGCCTGGGTGAGCCAGCCGGGGTACTCGGTCATGAGCAGGTCGAAGAGCTCGTCGTCGCTGAGCTGCATCGGGTCGTCCACGCTGAAGAAGTCGGCGTTGTCGATGAACCGGCCGCTCATGTCGTCCAGCTCCTCGAGGAAGCGGAACTCGCGCGAGGTCCCGCTCGCGGCGCCCCCGCCGCCGCCGAAGAAGCCGCGCCGGCGCCCGCCACCACCGCCCAGGGCCAGGGACCGGGAGGACTTCCCGATCGCCATGAACTGCCAGAAGAGCGGCTCGTAGCTCGAGGATCGGACCTGCTCCCGCGTGACGTCCTCGTCGAACGTGGCGCCGTCGGTGACGAACATGACGTACACGGGGACGCGGTCCTGGAATGGGGCCTTCCGACGCTCGTCGGAGCCGAAGTAGTGCCGGCGGATGAGGCGCATCGCCGCCCCGTAGTAGGTGCTGGACTCCAGCGGATGCCGGCGCAGCACGTCGGCGGTGTACTGCCGGACGTTGCCCAGGTTCATCGTGTCCGCCTGGTGCCCTTCCCGCCCGAACAGGAAGATGTCGACCTCGCCGTCGTCGTCGAAGCGCAGGCCGAGGGCCAGGATCCGCTCCGCGAGCTGCTGGATCTTGCCGGACCGGTAGAGCCCGGCCATCGAGCCGCTGATGTCCAGGCACAGGGCGACCCGCGCCGTGTGCTCGCCGAGCCCTTTCTTCTCCAGGCTGACGGCCGCCTTCTTCACCAGGTCGACCAGGTGGGGCGCCTCGGTCGCGGCCCGCTTCTCCAGCGAGATCTGCTTCTGCTTCTTCAGCGAGACGGCCGACGGTGCCGGGGAAGCGGCCGGGGGAGCTGCTGGGGCGGCGGCCGCGGGAGCGGTCGGCTCCTCCGCGACGTCGATGCCGAAGTCCGTCGCCAGGCCCCCGAGACCCGACGCGTAGCCCTGCCCGACGGCCCGGAACTTCCACTGGCCGTTGCGGCGGTAGAGCTCGCCGAAGACGAACGCCGTCTCCGTCGAGGCGTCGGAGATGTCGAAGCGCGCGATCTCCGACCCGTCGGCGACGTCGGTCAGGCGCAGGTGCAGACCGGGGATCTGGCCGAAGGTGCCGGTGCCGACGCTCGCCGCGACGGCGATCTTCTCGATCGCCTCCGGGAGGTCGGCGAGATCCACGTCCACCGAGTCCTG
Organism: Blastococcus atacamensis; assembly: GCF_002938425.1. Taxonomy (GTDB): domain Bacteria; phylum Actinomycetota; class Actinomycetes; order Mycobacteriales; family Geodermatophilaceae; genus Blastococcus; species Blastococcus atacamensis. Next base: position 7,578 of record NZ_POQU01000016.1, read on the forward strand.
CCCGGTGGCGCCCGAGCCGGAGTGCCGGACGCTGCCCTCGGCGCTGCGCGGCTGGTTGTAGAAGACGAAGTCGGCGTCGGACCGGACCTTGCCGCTCGCGGTCAGGAGGAGCGCGGAGGCGTCCACCTCGACGCTGGAGGACCAGCCGAGCGTGGCGCGGACCCGCGCCGCGGTCACCGGGAGGTTGGCACCCTTGGACATCGTCGTCATGCCGGGCATCCTGCCAGCGCAGATGCCCTCAGGGGCGGGCACGCTCCCCGGCCGCCGACGTCCCCAGCACGTGCGCCTGCCACGCCGCGACGATCTCGGCGGCTGCAGCGTGGCCCGGCGCGCCGGTGAGCGTCACGTGCGGCCACGGCGGAAGTCCGGTCCGCGCGATCTCGCTGCCGGCCGGCACCCACCCCCGGTCGGCCAGCTCCAGCATCTCGGCGTCCAGCCAGGTGTCACCGGCGGCCAGGAGCTCGGGGACGTCGCCGAGCTCCTCGGCCATCCGCCCGCGGACGTGGCCGATCGCGTGCGCCTTGTGCAGCGCGTCGGGCAGCGCGTAGACCTTCGTGCCCTGGTGGGCCACCCGCCAGGAGCGGGGGAGGAGGCGGGCCGTCAGCCGTTCGGCCTCCTCGGCGCCGAAGCGCGCGGGGTCGACGATGCCGTAGCAGAACAGGTCCTCGGCGGTGTGGGCCCGGAGCACGGTGCCATCCGCGACCAGCGCGTCGAGCACCGCCCGCACCTCCGTCACCGGCGCGCACCCGGCCAGCCGCCGGGCGGTCGCACGGGCCCAGCCCTCGTCGACGCGGCCGTGCTCGAGCACCACGCCGCCGGACCCGGCGATCAGGAACCGCGGCGTGAACGGCAGGTCGACGCGCTGGAGCTGCCGCGGCGTGCGGGTCGTCGTCGGCACCACCGAGACGGCGGCGGGGAAGCGGCCGAGCTGGGCCAGCCCGTCGCGGACGACGTCGGCCATCTCGCTGACGACCCGTCCCTCGAGCACCTCCACCACCGACCGGGGGAGGCCCCCGCCCAGCTGCTCGGTCGCCCGCGGGCTGAAGATCAGCGTGCGGTCGAGGTCGGTGGTCACCAGGACCGGCCCGGTCACGAGTCCGCTCCGGCGAGCGGCTGCACGAGCCCGACGCAGCTGTAGGGCATGTCCGGGTGGTCGACGATCGGCACGCCACGGGCCTCGGCGAGCATCAGCACGTGCCGGAGGGCGTCGCGCCGGTCCGGGCGGACGAGGACCTGCCAGGGCAGCCGGCGCAGCAGCACGCGGGTGGTCTCGCCGACGCTGGGCTTCACCAGGTGCCAGCTCGGCAGCCCGTACTCGGCCTGCAGCCGCCGCACCACGTCCCGGCCGGCGAAGGTGGGGGTGCGGTCGGCGGCGTACTCGGCCCGCCAGCGTGCCTCGACGGCCGGTGCGACGTCGTCGAAGCGCCGGGAGACCGAGTCGAGGAAGTGCGCGGAGCGGTCCTGGTCGGCCAGTTCGCGGTACACCTTCGCGCCGTGGAACATGCCCGGCCCGATCAGCTCGTCGTTGAGCACGGTGCGGCTCACGAGTCCGCACACGGTGGCGTTCAGGCAGGCCGACGGGACCAGCACGTCCTCACGGGTGCCGTAGAGGGTGGCGCAGTGCCCCGGGTCCGCCACGACGGCCAGATCGCGCGGCAGCCGTGGGCCGCCGTCGGCCTGGTAGGCGTCGAGTGCCGAGTCCAGCTCGGTGACGATGGCGCCCTTGCCCGTCCACCCGTCGACGAAGACGACGTCGCGCGGGTCGTGGCGGGAGACGACGTGGTCGAGCGCGACGGTGTCGATGCCCCGGCCGCGCACGATGCTCACCGAGTAGTGCGGCAGGTCCACGCCGTGCGCGTGCCGCCCCCACCGGCGCATGAGGATGCCCACCGGGGTCCCGGCGCGCGCGAGGGAGACCAGCACCGGCCGGCCGCTCCGTGCGGCGAGGGTCATCTCCGTCACCACGCCGACGTGCGCGGCGATCTCCGCGGCCGTCTCGGCCAGCACCGCCTCGAAGAGGTCGAGGTAGGCGTCGTCGGGGCGGTACTCGACCGGCAGCATCTCGGCGTAGTTGCGGCCGGCCTGGATGCGCGCCTCCCGCTCGGCCAGGTCGAGCTCCAGCCGGGCGGAGGAGACGTCGGTGAGCAGGAACGTGACCTCGGCGGGGTCGTAGCTGCTGCGCAGGCCCTCGACCGGCGCGGAGGCCGTCACCGGGCGCCGTCCGTGGCGCAGACCTGGACCACGTGGACCGAGCGCCGGGCGGTGGCGGCCAGCAGGTCGACCAGGACGTCGGTGTGCCCGGCGACGAGCGCGTCGGAGACGAGGACGATGTCGTCGAACCCGGGAGCGTTCCCCGGATCGGGCTGCGCACTGGGGGCGACGTTGTAGGCGAAGGCCGCGCGGTCGGGGTCCTCGGTGGCCGGGAACCGGAGGACCGTGCGCAGCGGGTAGCCCGGCGCATCGACCACCGCGGCCGGGCTCCGGGTGGTGGTCGAGGTGCGTACCTCCGGGCCGAGGGCCGCGGCGAGCCGCTGGGGCAGGTACATGAACTCCTCGTCACCGAGCACGAGGGTGCGCGCGTCCCGGTGCACGGGCAGCGCCGGTGCCACGCCGTCGACGGCCTCGGTCAGCAGTCGCTCGGACCCGCCGTCCCAACCGTGAGCAGCCAGCGTCGGGAGGCCGGGAGGGAGGACCAGCGCCCGCCGCACGACGGGGACCGGCCTCCCGGACGGACCGGGCGGGGGAGCCAGCCGGTCCAGGAGGCGCGCCGCCCGGTCCAGCACGTCCGCCGGAGTGCGCACCGTGCCGCGGAGGAGCGCGACGCTGGTCACCGACGTGCCGAGGCCGGTCGCGAACGCCTCCAGCTCCCGGTGCTGCTCGGCGGTCCGGGAGTCCAGGAGGCTGGCGACGACGTACCGGTCGCGCGGCCGGACGGCGTGCAGGGCGCGGATGGCGTTGATCGCAGTCCGGCCGGTGCTGATCTCGTCGTCCACCAGGACCAGCGGGACGTCCGCGCGCCCGAGGGCGTCGCCGACGGCCCCGCCCGGGAGCAGGGCGAGGCCCTGCTGGGTCGCGTGGCTGTGCTCCTCGCGGAACTCGAGCAGTCGAGCGCCCTCCGGCGCCGGCCGGCGCGTGGTGTGCAGGTAGGGCGCCTGGGTCCCGTCCGTGCCGGCGACCGAGGCGACGGCGTGCCCGAGGGCGGTGGCCGTCTCGGCGAAGCCGACGACGACCGGCGTCGGGCCCGCGCAGGCGCCGCGCACCAGGTCTCCGAGCAGCCGGCCCGCGCCGAGCACGTCGGTGACGCGCGCGGGCACGTGCTTGCCGAGCAGCCGGGACACCAGCAGCTGGGCGCGCAGCGGGTTGCGCCGCAGGCCCAGCTCGATGCTGCCCGCGATGCGCGCCCCGGCTGCCGGGCCGCCGGCCTGGGCACGGACGTCCAGCTGGATGCCGAGCTCCGTGGTGACCCAGCCCGTCGGACCGCTCACGCCGAGCCCTCGTCGACGTGGAGCAGGTCGACGAAGGTCCGGTCCTCGCGCAATGCGCCGAACACCGATGCCCGGCGCAGCGTGTGCGCCGCCCAGCGGGCGTGCGGACGGCTCTCGATCATCCGGGTCGCGCCGGCGTTGCCGGTGACCCCGCCGCCGGTCATGCCGAGGGTCGTCCGGGCGTCGTCCAGCTCCTCGGAGGTGACGACGTAGAGGGCGTGCACCGGCCGGACGTGGGAGGGGTGGATGACGGTCTTGCCCAGGATGCCGGTGGCCTTGTCCAGCACGACCTCGCGCAGAAGCCCGTCCAGGTCGTGCCGGATGAGGTCGTACCGCAGCTCCGTTGCCCCGGGGAGGTCCGGACGGCCGAACGGTGACTGGCGCAGCTGGGGCTTGAACAGGCGCTGGCTGCCGGTGAAGTGCTCCCAGACGGCGCCCGTGACGGTGAAGCAGTCGTCACGGGCGAAGACGTTGACGATGTCGGCGAGGGCCTCGCGGACCAGGGCGAGGTCCCAGATCGTCAGGTCCGGGCCGCGGCGCAGCCCGTACAGGCCGCACAGGTCGGTGGCGCCGATGCGCACGGCGAGGACGGCGTCCTCGGCGGCCGACAGCAGTTCCCGGAGCCGGAGGAGCTCCGGCAGCCGGGTCTCGGAGAACAGCACCTCGCCGGTCTCCAGGACGGGCATGCCGTACAGCGGCAGGGACGTCGTGGCCCGCGCCTCGGCAAGTGCCTCCAGGTAGCCCCCGGCGACGGCGGCGGTGAACTTCGGGAAGACGAAACCGGTGAGGACGGCGGCGGCCGGGCCGAGCTCCTCCACGAGGGCCGGCACCTGGTCGGGGTGCCGGACGCGCACGAAGAGCTGCGGGGTCTCCACGGCGCTCTCGTGCAGGCTCCGGAGCTGGTGGACGACGTTGCGCTCGCCGTCGGGGACGTCGTCGTCGGGAATGGCGTCCTCGAGGCACAGCACCGCCGAGGCGACGCCCTCCTGCACCAGCTGCCCGATCCGGGCGGCGTAGTCCGAGCGGGTTCCCGGGGTGTACAGCGTCGCGCCGAGGGCGACGGCGAGGGTCCGCCGATCGGTCCGCGCGTCGAACGCCTGCGGGGGGAGCTCGAAGAGCGACTCCCGTTGCTCGGGTGTCAGGAACCCGAAGTGACGCACTCGTCCTCCCTCGTCCGGGTGCCCGGACCGTCGCAGGCGCGGCACGGTGGCCGGTGCTCCGGCCGCCTGCCCGTCCGAGCCTACGGGCGAGCGGGGGCGGAACCGGAGATCCGCACGAGACCTCACCCGCTGGACCGCTGGGTCACGTGCGCGGGGCGGCGATCCGAACCGACACCGTGCTGGTTCCCCTTCCCCCGGGGGGAGGGACCCGGTGTACTGCCCCGGACGTCCGCACCACTCCGGGGGGAAGCCATGCGCACCACCGTCGCCGGGACCGCATCCGTTATCGCGCTGTCGGTCCTGGCACTGGCCGGCTGCAGCGGACGATCGGTCGAGGCGTACTGCGAGACCTTCTACGGCGAGGGGCAGGAGCTCCGCGAGCGGTGGATCGAGGCGGGGGACACCCAGGACCCGTTCGCCGCCATGGGCACGATCTTCTCCGCCCCCGGCGACCTGGCCGCCTTCTTCGACGACCTCGCGGAGGTGGCTCCCGAGGAGATCCAGTCCGACGTCGAGCGCATGCGCGACGCCTTCCAGGAGCAGGCCGACTCCATGGGGGACACCGCCGCGGGGATGTTCAGCAACCCGTTCGGGACGGCGCTGGGCTCCCTGGCCACCGGTATGTCCCTGACCGGTCCGGCGGAGCGGGTGGATGCCTACACGCTGGACAACTGCGGGCCGCCGCCCACCGGGTGACGGCGAACCCTGACGCGTGACACCCGCCGTATCCTGCCCGCGAAGGGTTCGAATCGTCGCGCCGCGTGTTAGACAAGCGGCTGCAGCCCGGATACTCCCGAACTGCAACCGACTGCCCGGCGCCGTCGCCCGTCCTCTCCGGGGCGGGCCGTCGCACCCGGTCGGCACCGACGCGTCTTCGAGGAGTGACCTCCATGTCCGAACTGGACCTCGGCTCCACCTCCGCGCCGTCCGCCGCGGCGCCCGTCGCGGCGCCCGCGGCCGGCGCCCTGGTCCTCGCCCCACCGCAGCCGGTCGTCGTGGTGCCGCCCGAGCAGGCGGCCGACGCGGTGCCGATCGAGGACGCGAAGCAGGCCGAGCTGCGCGCCAAGGCGACCGCCTTCGTCGCCGACCTCGTGTCGCTGGACACGAAGTCGCCGGCCTTCTCGGAGAAGGTCGGGTCGATCACCGCGCTGGGCGAGCGCGAGATGCGCGCGTCGGCCGCCGTCTCCAACCGCATGCTCGAGCGGCCGGCCGCGGCCATGGGCAAGGGCAAGGTCGACGCCCAGACGAAGGTGTCCAACACCCTCGTCGACCTGCGTCAGACGGTCACCTCGCTGGACCCGAACCGGGCCGACCTCACCGGCGTCAAGCGGGTCCTCAAGTGGCTGCCCGGCGGCGACAAGATCGACCGCTACTTCGCCCAGTACCAGTCGGCCCAGTCGCACCTGAACTCCATCATCAAGGCACTGGACTCCGGTCAGGACGAGCTGCGCAAGGACAACGCGGCCATCGAGACCGAGAAGGCCAACATGTGGCAGATGATGGGCAAGCTGCGGGAGTACAACGAGCTCGCCGCTGCCCTCGACGCCGCACTGGAGAGCAAGGTCGCCGAGCTGGAGGCCGCCGGTCGCACCGAGGACGCCAACACGGTCCGCTCCGACGCGTTGTTCCCCGTCCGTCAGCGGCGGCAGGACATCATGACGCAGATGGCGGTCGCGGTTCAGGGCTACATGGCGCTGGACCTGATCCGGCGCAACAACCTGGAGCTCATCCGGGGCGTGGACCGGGCGCAGACCACCACGATCGCGGCCCTGCGGACCGCGGTGATGGTGTCCCAGGCGCTGAGCCGGCAGAAGCTGGTGCTCGACCAGATCAGCGCGCTGAACACGGTGACGTCCAACCTCATCGAGTCCACGTCCGAGCAGCTGCGCATCCAGGGCACGGCGATCAACCAGCAGGCGTCCTCCTCCACGGTCGACGTCGCCAAGCTGCAGGCCGCCTTCGACAACGTGTTCGCGACCATGGACGCCGTGGACACCTTCCGCGCGCAGGCCGTCGACTCGATGGCCCAGACGGTGCAGGCGCTGGAAGGGCAGATCGAGCGGGCCAAGCCGTACCTCGAGCGCACCCGTCGGAACGAGATCGCCGGCAGCTGAGCCGGGGCCCGTCCGGGGCGGGCGTCCCGGACGGCCGGCAGGGGAGGGGTGGGTACGGCGTGGCGTGGTTCCGGCGACCCCAGCCCGCGGCGACCGTCCCGACGGCTCCCGTCACGGACCCGGGCGACAGCCCGGACGCTCTGCGGGCGGCGATCGGCTCGGTCAACCGCATGATCAACGCTTCCGCCGGGCGGCTGCCGCTGCGGGCCGTGGTCGCGGCCCGGCGCATCACCGACGTGCTGGCGGAGATCGTCGACACCTCGGAGATCCGGCCGCTGGACGTCTACGCCACGATCTCGGTGCGCGGCGCGGTGGGGGACTACCTGCCGACGACGCTGCGCACCTACCTGGCCGTCGACGAGGACCTGGTCGACGTGCCGCGGCCGTCGGGCACCACTCCGACCCAGTCACTGCTCGAGCAGCTCGATGCGCTGGAGGGTTCCGCCGTGGCTGTCCTGCAGGCGACCCAGGCGCAGGACGTCGACGCCCTGATGACCCAGGGCAGCTTCCTGCGCACCAAGTTCTCCGGATCGGATCTTGATCTCTGATGGCCCTCATGAGCCGCGGGGCCAACGTGCCCCTCACCCGGGAGATCCCCGGGCTGAAGCAGATCGTGGTCGGCGTGAGCTGGAACGGGAACGCCGAGCCGGTGCTGCAGGACAACCTGGTGGTGGCCGCCCTCCTCTGCGACAGCGCCAACAAGGCCCTCTCGGCCGAGCACTTCGTCTTCGTCAACCAGCTGACCTCTCCCGACCTGTCGGTGAGCCGGCTGGAGAAGGCGCTGGCCGGGGACCAGGAGCAGGTGGAGATCGACCTGCCCGACGTGCCGCCCGAGGTGTCCCGCGTGGCCTTCGCGCTGTTCGTGAACGAGGGGACGGCGGCGCGCCGCACGCTGGGGCAGCTCCGGCAGCTCAGCGTGTGCGTGCGGGATGCGACCGACAACCGGGAGCTGGTCCGCTCGGAGAACTTGGCCCCGGCCCTGTCCACCGAGACCGCGCTGGTCCTGGGCGAGGTGTACCGCCACCGCTCGGACTGGAAGTTCAAGGTCGTCGGGGAGGGCTACGCCAGCGGCATCACCGGTATCGCCTCGGACTACGGCCTGCCACTGTGAGCGGTCGCGACCCCGCCACCGCACCGCGACGCACCGATCTCGGCTGGCTCCGTCACCGCAGCCTCCGGCCCGTGCCCGGGGCCGCCACGCGGTCAACCGCCCCGCCGTCGGCCCCGCGCCGGGCGGCCGCACCGCGGCCGGCGGGCGGCGACCTCGACCTGTCGGGACCGGCCACCCGCGCGCCGTCGCCGTCCCTGGACCTCTCAGCCCCGTCGTCGAGCCCGGACCTGTCTGCGCCGCCATCACCGCCGCCACCGCCCGCGTCCTCGGCCCCGTCGGGGTCCGCGGGCCTCCTCGACCTCTTTCCGGAGCCCGTTCCGGTACCCGCCCCGGCCGCGCCGCCGCCTGCTCCCGCCGCCCGCGGTCCCCGGCGGGGTCGCCGGGAGCAGCCGGCCCGTCCGGTGCCGCGGGTGGCGCCGCGCGGACGGGTCCTCCTCACCCCGCGGGACCCGACGGTCACCCTCAACCGGCTGCAGAGCGGCATAGGGGCCCTGACCGTGGAGGCCGTCTGCTCACCGGCCGTGGGCGACGTCAGCCTCGGCGCGCTGTACGAACTGGCTGACGGCACCTCGTCCATCGTCGAGCGGGCGAGGGGCTTCGTCGCCGGCCCGCACCGGTCGCCGACGCCGGTGCTGCGCGGGGACCGCGAGGAGTTCGAGCAGCTGGTCCTGGACCTGGGGCAGACCGGCAGCCTGCGCCGGGTGCTGGTCTACGCGACCTCCGAGTCCGGGCGGGAGCTGGACTGGGGCGGCACGCTGGTGACCCGCACCTTCGGGGGATCCCGGGTCGAGCTGCCCCTGGACCTGGGGGTGCACCGCGGTCCGGTGGCCCTGCTCTCGATCTACGTCATCGACGGCGAGTTCGTGCTGCGCGCGGAGACGGAGCGGATCGCGGGCGCCGTGCGGGACGTGGCCCGCGCCTACGGCTACGACCGGATCACCTGGGCCGACGACCGGACGCCCGTCGTCTGAGCCCCGCGGGCCGACGTCGGGACAAGGGCGGATACCGGGCCGGATAGCGTCCGTGGCATGCGGCCGAACGATCTCGCGCTCCTGCGCGTCCCGGGGACGCCGACCGTCTCGCCGGACGGCCGCATCGCCGTCGTCGCCGTCAGCTGGCCGGACCTGGAGGCCGACGAGTACCGCAGCCAGCTCTGGGCCGTGCCGACCGACGGCTCCGCCCCGGCCCGGCCCATCACCTCCGGCCGGCGGGACACCGACCCGGCGTACTCGCCGGACGGCCGCTGGCTCGCCTACCTCGGGGCCGAGACCGGGGGGGAGCCGCAGGTGCTCCTCCTGCCCGCGGCCGGTGGTGCCCCGCGCCGGCTCACCGGACACCACCTCGGCGCCGGCGCGCCCGTGTGGTCACCGGACTCCCGCCGGTTGGCCTACGTCGCCCGCGTTCCCGAGCACGGCCGGTACGGCACGGTCGACGGCGTGGAGGCCGCGGCCGAGCCCCCGCGGCTGATCACCACGCTCCAGTACCGGAGCGACGGCGTCGGCTTCACCCGGGACCGGCCCAGCCAGGTGTTCGTCCTCGACCTGCCACCCGACTTCGCCGACGACACCGCGCCACTGCCGGAGCCGGTGCAGGTCACGACTGGCGCCGTGGACTGCGCCGACGTCACCTGGAGTCCCGACGGAGCGGAGCTGGCGTTCGTCTCGGCACGGCACGAGGGGGCCGACCGCGACCTCGTCCGCGACGTGTACGCCGTCGCCCTCGGGGGAGGCGAGCCGCGGCGGGTGACCGACGGCCGCGGATCCTGCGCGCGTCCGGCGTACACGGCCGACGGGGCCGGGATCGTCGTCACCGCCGTGCCCGACCTCGGCCCCGAGGGGCTGGACTTCGTGGCCCGCCAGGCGGTGCCCTGCCGGGTGCCGGGAGACGGCGGATCGCCCGAGCCGCTGCTGGACGCCGAGGTGCACCAACGCGGCGACGACACCCCGACCACCGTGCTGTCGGGCGACGCGGTGCTGGTCGGGGTGGAGCGACGGGGTGCGGTGGAGCTGCTCCGGGTGCCGATGACGGGGGGTGAGCCCGAGACGCTGGTCGACGGCCCGTTCACCGTGCGGGGGATCGCGGCGGCGGGCGAGGTCGTCGTCGTCACCGTGGCACACGACCGGTCGGCGGGGGAGCTGCTCGCGATCACCCCGCAGGGACGGCGGCTGCTCACCGGGTTCGGCCGCGACCTCGGCGCCACCGGCCGGCTGCACCGACCGGTCGAGCGGACCGCCACCGCGCCGGACGGGTACCCGGTGCACGGCTGGGTCACCACGCCGCCCGGGCCCGGCCCCCATCCGGTGCTGCTCACGGTGCACGGCGGCCCGTTCCGGCAGTACGAGCGCAGCCTGTTCGACGAGACGCAGGTGTACGTGTCCGCGGGGTACGCCGTCGTGCAGTGCAATCCGCGGGGCTCGTCCGGCTACGGCGCAGCGCACGGGCGCGCCATCCACCACGCCTGGGGCGGGGTCGATGCCGACGACGTGCTGGCCTTCCTGGACGCGGCGCTCACCGACGCCGCGCTGGACGCCGACCGCGTCGGGATCATGGGCGGCTCGTACGGCGGCTACCTCACCGCGCTGCTGCTCGGCCGCACCGACCGGTTCGCCGGGGCCGTGGTGGAGCGTGCGCTCACGGATCCGGCCGGCTTCGTGGGCTCGTCGGACATCGGCTGGTACTTCGCGGACCAGTACCTCGGGACCGACCCCGAGCGGGTGGCAGCCCAGACCCCCCGGGCATCCGCGATCACGACGCCCACGCTGGTGATCCACTCGGAGGCGGACTGGCGGACGCCGCTGGAGCAGGGGCAGCGGCTCTTCGTGGAGCTGCGGCGCCGCGGGGTGCCCGCCGAGCTGCTGGTGTTCCCCGGCGAGGGGCACGAGCTGTCACGGTCCGGGCGGCCGCGGCACCGGCTGGCCCGCTTCGAGCACGTCCTGCGCTGGTGGGACCGCTGGCTCCCCGTCAGCCGATCCGCCGCGCGCGTAGCTCCGCGTGGCGGTTCGGCGCACGACCACGACCACGGCCACGGCCACGAGGGCGACAGCGCCTGACGCTCGGTCCGTGAGGCGGCGGGGCCGGTTCTCGGACCGGCCCCGCCGTCGCGCGTCCGGGCTACCAGCCGCGGGCGCGCCACTCCGGCAGCGACGGCCGCTCGGCCCCGATCGTGGTGTCCTTGCCGTGCCCCGGGTAGACCCACGCGTCGTCCGGGAGCGAGCCGAACAGCCGCTCCTCGACGTCGTCGATCAGGCTGGCGAACCGCTGCGGGTCCTGCTGGGTGTTGCCGACGCCGCCCGGGAAGAGGCTGTCGCCGGTGAAGACGTGCACGCCGGCGTCCCCGGGACCGCGCCACACCAGCGCGATGCTGCCCGGGGTGTGGCCGCGCAGGTGCACGACCTCGAGGACCTGCTCGCCCACGGGGATGCTGTCGCCGTGCTCGACCGGGCGTTGCACCGGAACCGGGAGATCGGCGGCGTCGGCGGGGTGCGCGACGGTGACCGCGCCGGTGGCGGCGACCACGTCGGGCAGCGCGCGGTGGTGGTCCCAGTGCCCGTGCGTGGTGACGACGGTGCGCAGGTCGACGTCGCCGACGAGGGCGCGCAGCGTCTCGGGCTCGGCCGCGGCGTCGACCAGCAGCGCCTCGCCGGTGGCGGTGCAGCGCAGGAGGTAGGCGTTGTTCGCCATCTCGCTGACCGCGATCTTGCTGATGGTCATCCCGGGCAGTTCACGGACGTCGGCGGGGCCTCCGACCTCCACGTCCCCGGTGTAGGTCGAGGTGCTCATCCGGACTCCGTTCGGAAAGTGTCGGCGGTCGCCGTTACGGTCCAGGTATGGACGCTAGCGGAGGTGTCGGTACAGCTCAGGACGGTGCCTCAGCCGAGGACGGTGGCCCGTCCGGGGGCTCGGCGGCGACCGGGAGCGGCGCCGCGGGCACGGCGCACGTCGTCGGGCTGTCCGCCACGGAGATCGCGGCGAAGGTGCACGCGGGGGAGCTGACCGCGGTCGACGTGGTGCGGGCGCACCTCGACCACATCGAGGCGGTCGATGCCCGCATCGGCGCCTTCCGGGTGGTCCGCCGGGAGGCGGCGCTGGCCGAGGCCGCGGCGGTGGACGCCAGCCCGGCCCGTTTCGCGCTGCCGCTGGCGGGGGTGCCCGTGGCGATCAAGGACAACGTCGCGGTCTCGGGTGAGATCTGCACCGACGGGTCGCCCGCCCGCACCGCCGGGCCGGAGGGCAGGGACCACCCCGTGGTCAAGCGGCTGCGCAAGGCCGGTGCGGTGGTCGTCGGCATCACCCGCGCGCCCGAGCTGTGCCTCTACGCCGCCACCGACGGCCCCGGCACCGTGACCCGCAACCCCTGGGACACCGCGCTCTCGCCCGCGGGCAGCTCCGGGGGGAGTGCCGCCGCCGTGGCGTCGGGATCGGTGCCCATCGCCCACGGCAACGACGGGATGGGGTCGCTGCGACTGCCCGCGGCCGCCTGCGGGCTGGTCACCCTGAAGCCGGGGCGGGGTGTCGTGCCCGGTGGCATCGGCGCCGACGACTGGTCGGGCATGGCGGTGAACGGGGCCCTGGCGACCACGGTCGAGGATCTCGCCGTCACGCACGCGGTGCTGGCGGGGAAGGAGCCGGCCGGTCCGGCCGACCCCGGCCGTCCGCTGCGCATCGCGGTGAGCAGCCGCTCGCCGGTCCCCGGGGTCGGTGCCGACGCCGCCACCCGCGCCACCCTCGACGCCGTGGTGGTGCAGCTGCGGGCCGCCGGGCACACCGTCGTCCGGCGCAATCCGCCGATCACACCTGCCGCCGCGGCCGGGGCCCTGGTCCGCTGGATGGCCGGCGCGGAGGACGACGCCGAGTTCCTGGGCATCGACCGTGCCGCCCTCCAGCCGCGCAGCCGCACGCACGCCCGCATCGGCCGGGCGGTCCGCCGGTTGGGGCTGGTGCGCCCGCGCACGCAGGAGCGGTTCCGGGAGCGGATGATCGAGTTCTTCGACGACGTCGACCTGCTGCTCACGCCGGTCACCACCGGCCCGCCGCTGCCCGCACGGCCCTGGCACGAGCGCGGCTTCCTGGCCAACATCGCGGCCAACGCGCGCTGGGCGCCGTGGACCGCCGCGTGGAACCTCGCCGGCATCCCCGCGGCGGTCGTCCCGGCCGGGACGCGGCCGGACGGGCCCCCGGTGCCGGTCCAGTTCGTCGGGCCGCCGGGTGCCGAGGGGCGACTACTCTGGATGGCCGGAGAACTCGAGCGGTGGCTGCCCTGGCGCCGGTACGCCCCCACCTTCGACCCCACCGCCGCTCCGGTCGGTTGAGCGTCCGCCCGGGGTGCGATCCGGGCGTACCTCACACCTCCGGGCGGACGACCGCGGTACGCCCCGCGGTTGCACCCGGAGGACCGTGACCGGCCCAGCACGGCCGCCGCACCCAGCACCGACGCAGCGTCGACACCGACCAGCGACGACATCAACCAGCGACCGACAGGGATCACATGGACCGGCTCGTCGTCCGCGGCGCCCGAGAGCACAACCTCAAGGACGTCCACATCGACCTTCCCCGGGACGCGCTCATCGTCTTCACGGGGCTCTCGGGCTCGGGCAAGTCCAGCCTCGCCTTCGACACGATCTTCGCCGAGGGGCAGCGCCGGTACGTCGAGTCGCTGTCGGCCTACGCGCGCCAGTTCCTCGGTCAGATGGACAAGCCGGACGTCGACTTCATCGAGGGGCTGTCGCCCGCGGTCTCGATCGACCAGAAGTCCACCAACCGGAACCCGCGGTCGACCGTCGGCACGATCACCGAGGTCTACGACTACCTGCGTCTGCTCTACGCCCGCGCCGGTCAGCCGCACTGCCCGAACTGCGGCAAGCCGATCTCCCGGCAGACGCCGCAGCAGATCGTCGACCAGGTCCTCGGCATGGAGGAGGGCACCCGGTTCCAGGTGCTCGCGCCCGTGGTGCGTGCGCGCAAGGGCGAGTACGTCGACCTGTTCAGCTCCCTGCAGACGCAGGGCTTCTCCCGCGTCCGCGTCGACGGCGTCGTCCACTCGCTGACCGAGCCGCCGAAGCTCAAGAAGCAGGAGAAGCACACCATCGAGGTGATCATCGACCGGCTCACCGTCAAGGAGAGCGCCAAGCGGCGGCTCACCGACTCGGTGGAGACCGCCCTCGGTCTGGCCGGCGGCCTCGTCGTCCTCGACTTCGTCGACCTGGCGGAGGACGACCCACAGCGGGAGCGGACCTTCTCCGAGCACCTCGCCTGCGTCGACGACGGCCTCTCCTTCGAGGCGCTCGAGCCGCGATCGTTCTCCTTCAACTCGCCTTTCGGCGCGTGCCCGGAGTGCACCGGCATCGGCACCCGCAAGGAGGTCGACCCCGAGCTCGTCGTCCCGGACCCGGGCAAGAGCCTCGCGCAGGGCGCCATCGCCCCGTGGTCGAGCTCGATGAGCAACGAGTACTTCAGCCGGCTGCTGACCGGTCTCTCCCAGCAGATCGGTTTCTCCATGGACGAGCCGTGGGAGCGGCTGCCGGCCAAGGTGCAGAAGGCGATCCTGCACGGCTCACCGGACCAGGTGCACGTCCGCTACAAGAACCGCTACGGCCGCGAGCGCAGCTACTACGCCGCCTTCGAAGGTGTCCTGCCGTTCCTCGAGCGCCGGCACGAGGACACCGACAGCGACTACATGAAGGACAAGTACGAGGGCTACATGCGGGACGTCCCGTGCCCCGTCTGCCACGGCACCCGGCTCAAGCCGGAGATCCTCGCGGTGAAGTTGTCCGACCGCTCCATCGCCGAGGTGACCGGGCTGTCGATCGGCGAGGCGTCCCAGTGGCTCGGGGCGCTGGAGCTCGGCGAGCGCGAGGCGGCCATCGCCGACCGCGTGCTGCGCGAGATCCAGGCCCGGCTGTCCTTCCTCGTCGACGTCGGCCTGGACTACCTCTCGCTCGACCGGCCGGCGGCCACGCTCGCCGGTGGCGAGGCGCAGCGCATCCGGCTGGCCACGCAGATCGGCTCCGGCCTCGTCGGCGTCCTCTACGTCCTGGACGAGCCGTCGATCGGGCTGCACCAGCGCGACAACACCCGGCTGATCGAGACCCTCGTCCGGCTGCGCGACATGGGCAACACCCTCATCGTCGTCGAGCACGACGAGGACACGATCAAGGTCGCCGACTGGGTGGTCGACATCGGCCCGGGCGCGGGCGAGCACGGCGGCGAGGTCGTCGTCAGCGGCACCGTCGAGGACCTGCTCGCCTCCGAGCGGTCGCTCACCGGCGCCTACCTCTCCGGGCGCAAGCAGATCGTGGTGCCGGAAAAGCGGCGGGAGCCGACACCGGGCCGGGAGCTGGTGGTGAAGGCGGCCCGCGAGAACAACCTCCGCGGCGTCGACGTCACCTTCCCGCTGGGGCTGCTGGTCGGCGTCACCGGGGTCTCGGGCTCGGGCAAGTCGAGCCTGGTCAACGACATCCTCTACAGCGTGCTGGCCAACGAGCTCAACCGCGCCCGCCTGGTCCCCGGCCGGCACCGCACGGTCACCGGGCTGGAGCACCTGGACAAGGTCGTGCACGTCGACCAGTCGCCGATCGGCCGCACCCCGCGGTCGAACCCAGCGACCTACACCGGCGTCTGGGACCACGTCCGCAAGCTCTTCGCCCAGACCACGGAGGCGAAGATGCGCGGCTACCTGCCGGGCCGGTTCTCCTTCAACGTCAAGGGGGGCCGCTGCGAGGCCTGCTCCGGCGACGGCACGCTGAAGATCGAGATGAACTTCCTGCCCGACGTCTACGTCCCCTGCGAGGTCTGCAAGGGCGCCCGGTTCAACCGGGAGACCCTGGAAGTGCACTACAAGGGCAAGACGGTCGCCGAGGTCCTCGACATGCCGATCGAGGAGGCCGCGGACTTCTTCGAGGCCATCCCGGCGATCGCCCGCTACCTGCGCACCCTCACCGAGGTCGGGCTGGGCTACGTGCGGCTCGGCCAGCCGGCGACCACCCTGTCCGGTGGTGAGGCCCAGCGCGTGAAGCTCGCCAGCGAGCTGCAGAAGCGCTCCAACGGCCGGAGCGTCTACGTGCTCGACGAGCCGACGACCGGGCTGCACTTCGAGGACATCCGCAAGCTGCTCCTCGTGCTGCAGGGCCTGGTCGACAAGGGCAACTCGGTGATCGTCATCGAGCACAACCTCGACGTCATCAAGAGCGCCGACTGGCTCATCGACATGGGGCCGGAGGGCGGGTTCCGGGGCGGCACGGTCGTCGCCGAGGGGCCGCCGGAGTTCCTCGCGACGGTCGAGGCCAGCCACACCGGCCGGTACCTCGCCCCACTTCTCGACGCCGACGCGGTCGCCGCGGCCGCGGCCGGCCCGGTCAAGAAGCGGGCCCGCAAGAAGGCCAGCTGACCGCGGGGAGGACGGCCCGCGCGCCGATCGGGCGCCGGGCCCCTCCTTCCCCCGTCCCGAGGGCTTGTGAGAGAAGTCACTGGGAGCGTATCGTCTCTGTGACCGACATCACGGGGGCCGTCATGCCCCATGAGGAGGCCGCGATGAGCGCACTCACGCCGGACTGCGACCCGGACATGAGCCACTGCGGGCAGCCCTGGCAGGGCAAGGGGTCCCGGGGCTCGGGAATCCTGTCCACGGTTGTCCTGCTCGGGATCCTCGGGGTCTCGCTGGCCGTGGTGACCAAGGACGTGGTGGTCGACGCGTTCGACTTCGCCGCCGTTCCGGTCGGACTGCTCGCTGCGGCGCTCCTCGCCCGCCGGGTGGCCCGTCTGGTCGCCCGCGGGGCGACCGCCGCGGCCGCGCGGGTGCCGACCCTCGGGGTGCGCCGGTCCCAGCCGGTGGGCTGACCGCAGCTGATCGTCCTCTGGAGCGGGGCCCGGGTGGCCCCGCTCCAGAGGTGTGCCCGGGGACCGGTCGGGCGGCCGTGGCGCGTGAGACGGAAGGGTCCACCCTCCAGCGGCGTGTCGGCCCTGCGACCTAGGGTGGAGACATGCCCGATCCGTCCACCTACCGCCCGGCGGTCGGATCGATCCCGGAGAGCCCCGGGGTCTACAAGTTCCGTGATCCCAACGGCCGTGTCATCTACGTCGGCAAGGCCAAGAGCCTCCGCCAGCGGCTGAACAGCTACTTCGCCGACGTCGCCGGTCTGCACCCGCGCACCCGCCAGATGGTCACCACCGCTGCCGCCGTCGAGTGGACCGTCGTCGGCACCGAGGTCGAGGCCCTCCAGCTCGAGTACAACTGGATCAAGGAGTTCGACCCGCGGTTCAACGTCCGCTACCGCGACGACAAGAGCTACCCGTCGCTGGCGGTGACCCTCAACGAGGAGTACCCGCGACTGCAGGTCATGCGGGGGCCCAAGAAGAAAGGCGTGCGCTACTTCGGTCCGTACGCCCACGCCTGGGCCATCCGGGAGACCCTCGACACGCTCACCCGGGTCTTCCCTGCGCGCACCTGCTCCAACGGCGTCTTCAAGCGGGCGGGCCAGATCGGCCGGCCGTGCCTGCTCGGCTACATCGGCAAGTGCGCCGCTCCCTGCGTGGACCGGGTCAGCGCCGAGGAGCACCGGCAGATCGTCGACGACTTCTGCGACTTCATGGCCGGGCGCACCGACTCGATGATGAAGCGGCTCGAGCGGGAGATGGCCGAGGCCGCCGAGGCGATGGAGTACGAGAAGGCGGCGCGGCTGCGCGACGACCTGGGCGCCCTCAAGCGGGCCATGGAGAAGCAGGCCGTCGTCCTCGGTGACGGCACCGACGCCGACGTCGTCGCGTTCGCCCAGGACGAGCTGGAGGCCGCCGTGCAGGTCTTCCACGTGCGGGGCGGCCGGGTGCGCGGGCAGCGCGGCTGGATCATCGACAAGGTCGAGGAGGTCAGCACCGGCGAGCTCGTCGAGCAGTTCCTCCTGCAGGTCTACGGCGGGGTGGACGAGCAGACCGGGGTCGGCGAGGCAGGGGAGGCCGTGCCCCGCGAGGTACTCGTGCCGGAGCTGCCCGAGGACGCCGACGTCTACGTCGAGCTGCTCGAGGAGCTGCGCGGCGGGCGGGTGTCGCTCCGGGTGCCGCAGCGGGGCGACAAGCGCAGCCTGATGGAGACCGTCGAGCGCAACGCCAAGGAGTCCTTCGCCCGGCACCGGGTCAAGCGCTCCAGCGACCTCACCGCGCGCTCGCTGGCGCTCTCGGAGCTGCAGGAGGCACTGGAACTCCCGGACGCGCCGCTGCGCATCGAGTGCATCGACATCAGCCACGTCCAGGGCACGAACGTCGTGGCATCCATGGTGGTGTTCGAGGACGGGCTGGCGAAGAAGACCGACTACCGCCGGTTCTCCGTCACCAACGGCACCGACGACACCGCCGCCATGGCCGAGGTCGTGCGGCGCCGGTTCGCCCGGCACCTCAAGGACGAGGCCGACCGGCGCGACGAGCAGGGGGTCGCGGCCGAGGAAGGGCGGCCCCGCCGGTTCGCCTACCCGCCGAACCTGCTCGTCGTCGACGGCGGCGCCCCCCAGGTGGCCGCGGCCGCCCGGTCGCTCGACGAGCTCGGGATCGTCGACGTCGCCGTCTGCGGGCTGGCCAAGCGCATGGAGGAGGTGTGGCTGCCGGGGGAGAGCGACCCGGTGATCCTGCCGCGCACCTCCGAGGCGCTGTACCTGCTGCAGCGGGTGCGCGACGAGGCCCACCGCTTCGCGATCACCTATCACCGGCAGAAGCGGTCGACGAGCATGCTGGTCTCCCTGCTGGACGACGTCCCGGGCCTCGGCGAGACCCGGCGGAAGGCGCTGATGAAGCAGTTCGGATCCCTCAAGCGGCTGCGCGCGGCCACCGTCGAGGAGCTCATGGCCGTGCCCGGCATCGGACGGCGGACCGCGGAGGCCGTGCAGGCGGCGATCGCCGAACCGGCCGACGGCGAGGCGACGGCGGAGCCGGCCGTGGTCGAGACGACGCTCGGCCCCCAGAGCGCGGCGCAGCAGGGCACTCCCCAGGTCGGGTCCGGTGCCACCGCCGAGGTCGGCCGGGTGGCCTCGTGAGGGGCGAGCCGGACGGGAGCGAGGGCGCAGAACATCCGATGGTCGACGACGTGGCTCCTGTCGGTCCGCAGAACGGGTTGTCCTCGGCGCTGGACCCCTCGTCGACCGAGGTGCCGCCGCTCGAGGTCGTCGTCGTCACCGGTCTGTCCGGAGCCGGCAAGAACAGCGCCGGCCGGGTGCTGGAGGACCTGGGCTGGTTCGTGGTCGAGAACCTGCCGCCGGCGCTGCTGCTGCCGATGGTGGAGCTGGGCGCGCGGGGCGACGTGCGCCGCTTCGCCGCCGTCGTGGACGTGCGGAGCCGTGCCTTCTCCAGCGACCTGCAGGAGGCGATCCGGGTCCTGTCGGAGGCCGGTCACCGTCCCCGGGTGGTGTACGTGCACGCCCGCGACGAGGTGCTGGTGCGCCGATACGAGTCCAATCGTCGCGAGCACCCCCTGCAGGGCAGCGGGACGCTCACCGACGGGATCACCGCCGAGCGGTCCCTGCTGCGCGGCATCGCCGGCGAGGCCGACCTGTGGGTCGACACCAGCGATCTGAACGTCCACCAGCTGCGGGCGACCCTGGAGAACGCGTTCGCCCGAGAGGGTCGGACGCCGCCGCTCACCGCCACGGTGATGAGCTTCGGCTTCAAGTACGGGCTGCCGCTGGACGCCGACCTCGTGGTCGACGCCCGGTTCCTGCCCAACCCGCACTGGATCCCCGAGCTGCGGGCGCACACCGGTCGTGACCCGGACGTGCGCGACTACGTCCTCGGGCAGCCGGGGGCCGACGAGTTCCTCGACCGCTACATCGAGGTGCTCCGCCTGCTCGTGCCCGGGTACCGGCGCGAGGGCAAGCGCTACCTCACGTTGGCGGTCGGCTGCACCGGTGGGAAGCATCGCAGCGTGGCCATCGCCGAGGAGTTCGCCCGCCGGCTGAGCGCCGAGGGCGTCGCCGCCGTGGCGCGGCACCGCGACCTGGGCCGCGAGTAGTGGGCGGGGGACCGGTTTCCGGGCGTGCCCCCCGGGTGGTGGCGTTCGGCGGTGGCCACGGCCTGGCCGTGGCGCTGGCGGCCTGGCGGGGCATCACGCCGGAGCTGACAGCGGTGGTCACCGTCGCCGACGACGGCGGCTCGTCCGGCCGCATCCGCCGGGAGATGCCGGTGCTGCCGCCCGGCGACCTGCGGATGGCGCTGGCCGCGCTGGCCGGGGACGAGGAGCGCCAACAGACCCTCGCCGCCCTCTTCCAGCACCGCTTCGGCGGGAGCGGCGTGCTCGCCGGGCATCCGGTGGGCAACCTGCTGCTCACCGGCCTGGCCGAGTTGCACGGCGGGGACACGGTCCGGGCGCTCGACGAGCTGGGCGAGCTGCTCGGCGCCCGGGGCCGGGTGCTGCCGATGGCCGACGAGCCCCTGGACCTGGTCGCCCGCGTCGAGACCGCCGACCCCGACGACCCGGCCCGCGTGCGCACCATCCGCGGCCAGGTCGCCATCGCCGCGACGCCCGGGCGGGTCCGCGAGATCCGGGTGTCACCCGCCGATCCGCAGGTGCACCCCGACGTCCTGCGGGCGATCGCCGAGGCCGACGTCGTCTCGCTGGGGCCCGGGTCCTGGTACACCTCGGTGCTGCCGCACCTGCTCGTGCCCCAACTGCGGGCCGCGCTGGCGGCGGCGACGGCCCGGGTGGTGGTGGTGCTCAACCTCGAGCCGCAGCCCGGTGAGACCGACGGCTTTTCACCAGAGGAGCATCTGACCGTGCTGCGGGCCCACCTGGGCGGAGTGGCGTTGCACAGCGTGATCGCCGATGCTGAGTCCGTAGTTGACCGCCGTGGTCTTCTGGATGCAGTACGGGACTGCGGTGCCGAGCTCCTGCTGGCCTCCGTGGCCGAGCCGGACGGTGCGCCGCGGCACGACCCGGAACGGCTGTCGGCGGCGTTGGCGTCGGTGGTCGGTCGGCGGTGAAGGAGTAGAGCTGCTCGACGGGGTAACGGAAGGCACGGCCGCCTGGGCGGCACGAGGGGGAAGGGGACGGCGTAGATGACGCTGACCCGAACGCCGGGGACGACAGGCCCCGGGGCGACGTGGGGGTGGACAGCATGGCGATGACCGCCATGGTGAAGGACGAGCTCTCCCGGGTGGAGTGCACGAAGACCTCCGAGCGCAAGGCCGAGGTGACCGCGCTGCTGCGGTTCTCCGGCGGCCTGCACATCGTCGGCGGCCGCGTGGTGATCGAGGCCGAGCTGGACACCGGCTCGGTGGCCCGCCGGCTGCGCCGCGACATCAGCGAGGTGTACGGCTACACCAGCGGCGTGAGCGTGCTCGCCGGCGGCAACATCCGCCGCGGCGTGCGCTACCTCGTCCGCATCGCCAAGCACGGCGAGGGGCTGGCCCGGCAGACCGGGCTGGTCGACCAGCGCGGCCGTCCGGTCCGCGGGCTCCCGCCGGCTGTCGTGTCCGGCAGCATCAACGACGCCGAGGCCGCCTGGCGCGGCGCCTTCCTGGCGCACGGCTCGCTCACCGAGCCCGGCCGGTCGTCGTCCCTCGAGGTGACCTGCCCCGGGCCGGAGGCGGCCATGGCGCTGGTCGGAGCCGCCCGGCGTCTCGGGATCGCCGCCAAGGCCCGCGAGGTGCGCGGTGCCGATCGGGTGGTGGTGCGCGACGGCGACGCCATCAGCGCGCTGCTCACCCGCATGGGAGCCCACGACGCGGTGCTCGCCTGGGAGGAGCGGCGGATGCGCCGCGAGGTACGGGCCACCGCCAACCGGCTCGCCAACTTCGACGACGCGAACCTGCGCCGCTCGGCCCGCGCGGCCGTCGCGGCCAGCGCCCGGGTGGAGCGCGCGCTGGAGATCCTGGGCCAGGACGCGCCCGAGCACCTGCTGGTCGCCGGCCGCCTGCGGCTGGAGTTCGGTCAGGCCTCCCTGGAGGAGCTGGGCCAGCGCGCGGACCCGCCGATGACCAAGGACGCCGTCGCCGGTCGTATAAGGCGTCTCCTGGCGATGGCCGACAAGCGCGCGAAGGACCTCGGCATCCCCGACACGGAGTCCGTCGTCACCGACGACATGCTCGCCGAGCAGTAGTAGAAGGACCCCTGCCTCCCACGCCTCGCTCCGCTCGGCGCGGGTCCCTGCAGGGGGCCGTTCCAGCGCGTCACCTGCTCGGCGCGGGTCCCTGCAGGGGGCTGTTCCAGCGCGTCACCTGCTCGGCGCGGGTCCCTGCAGGGGGCTGTTCCAGCGCGTCACCTGCTGGCGGCGGCTCCCTGCGAGGGGGGCGCCGCATCCGCTCGCCTGGGCACGTCACCTGGCTCACCGTTCCGGGTCCTGGCTCACCACCGGTCATGAGCCAGGACCCGGAACGATCAGGTCGCCTGATCGACAGGGGTCGGGCTGTCGCTCGAACGGGCCGACCGGGAGCCGCGTCGGGATCCGCCCGATAGGGTCTGCTGCGAGCGAGGCCGCGTCGTCGCGGCACGGCGAACGTGACAGTTCCTATGGGAGGTCTGCAGTGACGGTCCGGGTAGGCATCAACGGATTCGGCCGGATCGGCCGCAACTTCTGGCGGGCCGCGGCGGCCAGCGGCCAGGACATCGAGATCGTGGCGGTCAACGACCTCACCAGCAACGAGGCCCTGGCGCACCTGCTGAAGTACGACAGCATCCTCGGCCGCCTCGGCCAGGACGTCGTCGCCGACGGCGACGGCATCACCATCGGCGGCAAGCAGATGAAGGTGCTGTCCGAGCGCGACCCCGCGAACCTGCCGTGGGCCGACCTGGGCGTCGACGTCGTCGTCGAGTCCACCGGCTTCTTCACCAAGGCCGCCGACGCCCGCAAGCACGTCGACGCCGGTGGCGCCAAGAAGGTCATCATCTCCGCGCCGGCGACCGACGACGACATCACGATCGTCATGGGCGTCAACGACGAGTTGTACGACGGCTCGCAGACCGTCATCAGCAACGCGTCCTGCACCACCAACTGCCTCGCGCCGCTGGCCAAGGTCCTCAACGACGCATTCGGCATCGAGCGCGGCCTGATGACCACGATCCACGCCTACACCGCCGACCAGAACCTGCAGGACGGCCCGCACAAGGACCTCCGCCGGGCCCGCGCCGCCGCCCTCAACATGGTGCCGACCTCCACCGGTGCCGCGAAGGCCATCGGCCTGGTCCTGCCCGAGCTCAAGGGCAAGCTTGACGGCTACGCCATCCGCGTCCCCGTGCCGACCGGCTCGGCGACCGACCTCACCGTGCAGCTCAGGACCGAGGCGACCGCCGACCAGATCGACGCCGCCTACCGCGAGGCCGCGGCCGGTCCGCTCGGCAAGTACCTCACCTACACCTCGGACGAGATCGTCTCCTCCGACATCGTCACCGACCCGTCGTCCTGCATCTACGACGCGAAGCTGACCAAGGTCTTCGGCCCCATGGCGAAGGTCCTCGGCTGGTACGACAACGAGTGGGGCTACTCCAACCGCCTCGTCGACCTCACCGCCCTGGTGGGCTCGAAGCTCTGATGCGTTCCGTCGACGACCTCATCGCCGAGGGCGTCTCGGGTCGGCGCGTGCTCCTGCGCGCCGACCTGAACGTCCCGCTGGACAAGCAGACCCGCGAGATCACCGACGACGGCCGGATCCGCGCCAGCCTGCCCACGCTGCAGGCGCTGCGGGAGGCCAGCGCGCGCGTGATCGTGGCGGCCCACCTGGGCCGCCCCAAGGGGACGCCGGACCCGCAGTTCTCCCTCGCGCCGGTCGCCGCGCGCCTGGGTGAGCTGCTCGGGGCCGACGTCCCGCTGGCGGGCGACGTGGCCGGGGACGACGCCCGTGCCCGGGCGTCGGCGCTGGCCGACGGTGACGTGCTCCTGCTGGAGAACGTCCGCTTCGAGGGCGCGGAGACTTCGAAGGACGACGCCGAGCGCGGCGAGCTGGCCGACCGGTTCGCCGCCCTGGCCGACGTCTACGTCGACGACGCGTTCGGTGCCGTGCACCGCCGGCACGCCTCGGTGTTCGACGTCGCCGAGCGGGTGCCGCACTACGCCGGCCGCCTCGTGGCCCGCGAGCTCGAGGTGCTGACCCGCCTCACCACCGAGCCCGAGCGGCCCTACGTGGTCGTGCTCGGCGGCTCCAAGGTCAGCGACAAGCTGGCGGTCATCGAGGCGCTGCTGCCCAAGGTCGACCGGCTGCTCGTCGGCGGCGGCATGTGCTTCACCTTCCTGGCCGCGCAGGGTCACGGTGTCGGAACCTCGCTGCTCGAGGCCGACCAGGTCGAGACCTGCCGCCGGCTGCTGGCCGAGGCCGACGGCCGGATCGTGCTCCCGACCGACATCGTGTGCGCCGACCGGTTCGCCGCCGACGCCGAGGTCAGCGTGACCCCGGCCGACGCCATCCCGGACGACCTGATGGGACTGGACATCGGCCCCCTCAGCGTCGACCTGTTCACCGCCGAGCTCGTGGACGCACGGACCGTCTTCTGGAACGGGCCGATGGGCGTGTTCGAGCTTCCGCCCTTCGCCGCCGGCACCCGCGGCGTCGCCGAGGCCGTGTCCGGAGTCGAGGGCCTCTCCGTCGTCGGCGGCGGTGACTCCGCCGCCGCCGTCCGGGCGCTCGGCCTGGACGAGGAGGCCTACGGGCACATCAGCACCGGCGGCGGTGCGTCGCTGGAGTACCTCGAGGGCCGGGACCTCCCGGGCCTCGCGGTGCTCTCGGACTGAACGGGGAGATCATGGCCACCGCCACCCGCCGGCCGCTCATCGCCGGCAACTGGAAGATGAACCTGAACCACCTCGAGGCCATCGGCCTGGTCCAGAAGGTCGTCTTCAGCCTCAAGGACAAGGAGATGGAGGCGGCCGAGGTCGTCGTCCTCCCTCCGTTCACCGCGCTGCGCAGCGTCCAGACGCTGGTGGCCGGCGACAAGCTGGCCATCGGCTACGGCGCCCAGGACCTGTCCACGCAGGACTCCGGCGCCTACACCGGTGAGGTCAGCGGCAGCATGCTGGCCGCGCTGGCCTGCACCTACGTCACGGTCGGCCACTCCGAGCGCCGGGCGCTGCACGGCGAGGACGACGCCGTCGTCGCCACCAAGGTGCAGGCGGCCCTGCGGCACGGCCTCGTGCCCATCCTGTGCGTGGGGGAGGGGCTCGACATCCGCAAGGCGGGCACCCACGTCGAGCACTGCACCGCCCAGCTGGACGCCGCTCTCGAAGGCCTGACCGCCGAGCAGGTCGCCGGACTGGTGGTCGCCTACGAGCCGGTGTGGGCCATCGGCACCGGCGAGGTCGCCACCCCCGAGGACGCGCAGGAGGTGTGCGGAGCACTCCGGACGCGGCTCGCCGGGCGATTCGGCCCGGAGACGGCCGATGGCGTCCGTATCCTCTACGGCGGGTCGGTGAAGGCTGCGAGCACGGCCGGCATCCTGGCCGGGGCGGACATCGACGGTGCGCTCGTCGGCGGTGCCAGCCTGGACGCCGAGGAGTTCGCGCAGATCTGTCGGATCGCCGCCGGCGGTAGCTGAACCCTGCTGCCCGCCGCGGCCGGACACGGGGAGGGGCGGGCAGCAGGTGGTGCAGCAGACGCTGGAACGGCTGGCCGAGCGGCTGCCGACGTGGGCCCGGGGCTGGTCCCGCAGGCGGATCCTCGGCGCCTTCGCCGTCGTGCTGCTCGTCGTGGTGCTCGCGGTCAGCTGCCTCGGTGGCGCCGGGGGCCGGGCGGACGTCCCGGTGCTGGCCGACGGCGCGGACGTGGCGGTCGACGGGGTCCGTTCGCCGTCGGAGCGCAGCGGCGGCACCCTGCGGATCGTCGCCCCGGACATCGACAGCCTGGACCCTCAGCGCTCCTACCTGCCGGGCGTCTGGAACCTGATGCGGCTCTACACCCGCACGCTGGTCACCTACTCGGCCGAGCCGGGGAAGACCGACCAGCTGGTCCCCGACCTCGCCACCGACCTCGGCACCGTCTCCGAGGACGGCCTCACCTGGACCTTCACCCTCCGCGAGGGCGTCCGGTTCGAGAACGGGCGTGAGATCACCGCCCCGGACATCAAGTACGGCATCCAGCGGTCATTCGCCTCGGACGTGATCGTCGGCGGTCCGACCTACGTCGTCGACCTCCTGGACGACCCGGCCAATCCGTACCCGGGTCCGTACTCGCGGGAGGAGGACGATCCTGACCTCTCCGCCGTCGAGACGCCCGACCCGCGCACGATCATCTTCCGGCTGCGCGCCCCGCAGCCGGACTTCCCCTACGTCCTCGCCCTGCCGTCGAGCAGCCCCGTGCCGGCCGAGGCCGACACCGCGGGCCAGTACGGCCAGGACCCGATGTCCACCGGGCCCTACGCGATCACCTCCGTGGACCCCGAGGCGGGGATCCTGCTGGAGCGCAACCCGCAGTGGGACGCCGCCACCGACCAGGTCCGCACCGCGCTGCCGGACTCCGTGGTCGTGCGCACCGGGCTGTCCGGGCTCGAGCGCGACCAGGCGCTGCTTGCCGGCTCGGCCGACATCGACATCGCAGGTGCCGGTGTGCAGGCGGCGACGACCGCCCGCCTGACGGGGGACGACGACGACCCGCTGCTCGCCCGGGTGGACGACGTCACGACCGGTTCGCTCCGCGTCCTGGCCCTCCCCACCGACGTCGCCCCCATGAACGACCCCGACTGCCGTGCGGCCGTCGCGGCGACCATCGACCGGCAGGCGGTGCAGGACGCGCTGGGCGGTGCCTCGGACGCCGTCCGCAGTTCCGAGCTGTGGCCCCGGGGACTGGACGACGGTCCCAAGCACACGGACACCGAGCCCGACCTCGACGCGGCCCGGAACGCCCTCGAGGCGTGCGGGCAGCCCGACGGGTTCAGCACCGTGCTCGCCGTGGCGGACGTACCGGCCAGCCTGGAGGTCGCCGACGAGGTCCGCGGGCAGCTCGCGGAGGTCGGCATCGACGTGGAGGTGCGGCCACTGGACCCGCTGACCTTCTACGCCACCGAGGTCGGCAACCCCGACATCGTGGCCCGGAACGGCTACGGCATCGTGCTGGCCACCCGCACCGTGGACTTCCCGACGCCGGGCTCCTTCCTGGTGCCGCTGGTCGACGGCCGCAGCGTTCGCCTGGTGGGCAACACGAACCATGCCCGGCTCGACGACCCGGCGATCAACGCGCTCGTCGACGAGGCCCTGACAGCCGGTCCGGCGTCGTGGCGCGATGTGGCCGAGGCGGTCCTCGAGACCTCGGCCTACGTGCCGCTGGCCGAGACCCGGATCCAGCTGATCGCCGGGCAGCGGCTGCACAACGGCGTCGTCATGCGGCCCTATGCCGGCTACGACGTCGCCACCGCCGGCGTCCGCTGACGCCGCTGTGCCCTGACCTCGCCGGTCCCCGGTCGGGCGTCGGCTAGGCTCGGGGCGAGAGCTGGCGTCCGACGCCGGTCGTCGAGCTTTTCCGGAGAGGTCAATGGAGCTGGTGCTCAACGTGCTGCTGGTGCTCACCAGCATGCTCCTCGTGGTGCTCATCCTGCTGCACCGCGGCAAGGGTGGCGGTCTGTCGTCGATGTTCGGTGGCGCGGCGTCATCCTCGCTGTCCGGGTCGTCGGTCGTGGAGAAGAACCTCAACCGGCTCACGGTGTTCACCGCGCTGATCTGGACCGTGTGCATCATCGGCCTCGGCATCCTGATCAAGGTGTAAGGACCTCGTCCTCCCCACCCTTCGCACGCTCAGGGCGGGGCCCGGGACGAGGCCGTTCCCGTCCCTCGCCTCCCGCCTGCGGCGGACGCGACGAAATCGTGACCGGAAACGAGCCCCGAGGTCCTAGACTTTCGGCGCGGTGACCGAGGTCACCGCCACCCGGAGCAACGATCAGGGAGCACACGTGGCTGGTGGCAACGCGATCCGGGGTTCCCGGGTCGGGGCGGGTCCGATGGGCGAGGTCGAGCGGGGCGAGGCGGCGCCACGGCGTCGCATCCCGTTCTGGTGTGCCAACGGGCACGAGACCCGGGTGGTGCTGGCCAGCGAGGCCGACGTCCCGGACTTCTGGGACTGCCCGCGCTGCGGGCTCCCCGCGGGGCAGGACCGCGCGGAGCCGCCGCCGGCTCCGCGGATCGAGCCGTACAAGACCCATCTGGCGTACGTCCGCGAGCGGCGCACCGACGCCGACGGCGACGCGCTCCTGCAGGAGGCGCTGGACCGCCTCCGTGTGCGCCGCGGAGGCTGAGTCAGTCCTCGGTGCCGGGCAGCTGCGAGGCTGCGCCGGCGTCGAGCAACCACCGGGTGGCCCGGGTGCCGTGCACCCCGGCCGCCGGGATCTCCTGGGGTGAGGCACCGGCCAGCGCGCGTGCGACGGCCGGCGCCTTCTCCTCACCGGCGACGAGCAGCCAGACCTCCTCGGCGCTGGTGATCGCGCTGAAGCCGAGGCTGATGCGGGTGGGTGGCGGCTTGGGGCAGTTCCGCACCGCGAGGACCGGCCGCTGATCGGTGACGGCGCGGGAGCCGGGGAAGATCGAGGCGGTGTGCCCCTCGGCTCCCATGCCGAGCAGGAGGACGTCGAACCGCGGCAACCCGCTCTCGCCGGCGTACTCCCGGAGCTCGCCGAGGTAGTCCTCGGCGGCCTCCTCGGGCGTGGCGAAGCCGGCGTCGGACGCCGGCATCGCGTGCACCCGGAAGTCCGGCAGCTCCAGCCCGTCGAGCAGCGCCTTCCGTGCCTGCTCCTCGTTCCGCTCGTCGGAGCCGGCGGGCACGAAACGCTCGTCGCCCCACCAGAAGTCGACGGCGGTCCAGTCGACGACCTCGCGCACCGGCTCGGCGACCAGCCCGGCGACGTGCTCGAGGACGGCGATCCCGATTCCTCCTCCGGTGAGCACGACCGATGCGGTGCCGTGGACCGCCTGGGCGGCGGCGAGGCGGGCGACGAGCGCCTGGGCGACTGCTCGAGCCAGCCGGTCGGCGTCGGGTTCGATGACGATCTGCCGGGTCGGGCCGTCGTTCTCGGGCAGCTCGGCGGACACCCGGTCGCCGGGGGGGAGGCTCACGAGGTCACCGCGTCCTGGCCGGTCCGGTCGTCGGACGCGGGGTCGAACCACACGTGCTCGCGGACCGGAGGACGGTCCGAGAGGCCGTGCAGGCCGGTCGCCGCCTCCAGCGCCTCGCTGTAGGGCTCGTCGGGGTCGAGTCGGCGCAGCTCTTCGCTGAGCAGGTCACCGAGCACGCGCTCGGGCAGGGCGAGGGTGGAGTCCGGCCGGTAGGGCTGCGAGATGACGGCGCCGCCCCGGTGGTCGGCGCGGACCGCGAGCTCCTCGTCCCGGTCCAGCCGCAGGCTGACCGCCTCGACGCCGCTGGGCCCCGGGTCGCGGGACCCCTTCACGACGTCCACGGCGCAGCCGCACCTGGAGGAGATCCACCCGGCGAGCAGCCGCGCGGTCGCGTTGCCCGGGTCGCCCTCGATCCGCCCGCCGTGCACGTGGACGGCGTCGCTGCGACGACCGGAGACCGAGTCGAGGGTGGAGGCGAGCACCGCCCGCCAGGCGGTGCTGCGGGTCCAGGCCACGTCGGAGTCACCGGGGGCGTAGTCCTCCGCCCGTACGTGCAGGGCGGCGATCGGGTCCCGTGACAGCGAGCTGTCGGTGATCCGGCGGTCGGCGAACACCCCGAGGGCGTCCGTGGCGATCCGGTCCGGTGGACCGCCGTGCCACCAGGTGACCACGGGTGCGTCGGCCGCCAGCAGCGGGAGCACGACGGATTCGGCGTGCAGGGCGAGCCGGCCGTACATGCGCATGACCACGGCCTCGCCCGGGCCCAGCCGGCCACCGATCTGCACCTCGGCGTCCAGGCGGGGGACCGGGGCGTCGATCTGCCGGCGGACGACGATGAGCACGCGGCAGGGGTGCATCTCCGCGGCATGGGTGGCGGCGTCCTCAGCCTCGGTCACCCGGCTCTCGTCGGCCACGACGACCAGCGTCAGTGCGACACCGGACAGGACGGCCCCGCCGGTGCGCCGCTGGGCGGCCAGCTCCTTGACCACCGCCGAGCCGGTGGTGTCCCACAGGGTGGTCATCGGATCTCCTCCTGGTGCCCGGTCACGGTCGCCGCCACCGGCGGCCCTCGGCGGCGAGCATCTCGTCCGCCGCTCGCGGCCCCCACTCACCGGCCCGGTAGGCGTCGGGGGTCGTGCCCTGCCAGAACTCCTCCAGCGGGTCGATCACGGCCCAGGAGGCCTCCACCTCCGCGTTGCGGGGGAACAGCGTCGCGTCACCGAGGAGGACGTCGAGCAGCAGCCGCTCGTAGGCCTCGGGGCTGGACTCGGTGAACTGCTCGCCGTAGAGGAAGTCCATCGACACGTCGCGGACCTCCATGACGCTGCCCGGCACCTTCGACCCGAACTTCAGGGTCACCCCTTCGTCGGGCTGCACGCGGACCACGAGCTGGTTGTTGCCCAGCTCCTCGGTGTCGGTGTCGGCGAAGGGCAGGTGCGGTGCGCGCTTGAACACCAGCGCGATCTCGGTGACCCGCCGGGGGAGGCGCTTGCCGGTGCGCAGGTAGAACGGGACGCCCGCCCAGCGCCGGGTCTCGACGCCGAGCCGGACCGCGGCGAAGGTCTCGGTCGTCGACTGGGGGTCGACGCCCTCCTCCTGCTGGTAGCCGCAGGCCCGCTGGCCGGCCAGCCACCCCTGCTCGTACTGCCCGCGGACGGCGAAGGTGCGCAGGTCGTCGGGGAGGGAGATGGCGCGAAGCACCTTGAGCTTCTCGGTGCGGATCTCTTCGGCGGAGAACTCGACGGGCTCCTCCATCGCGGTGAGCGCCAGCAGCTGCAGCAGGTGGTTCTGCAGCACGTCGCGGGCGGCGCCGGTCTTCTCGTAGAACCCGGCCCGGCCACCGATGCCGACGTCCTCGGCCATGGTGATCTGCACCGAGTCGACGTTGTGGCCGTTCCAGATCGGCTCGAAGAGGGTGTTGGCGAACCGCAGCGCCATCAGGTTCTGGACGGTCTCCTTGCCCAGGTAGTGGTCGATGCGGAACACGTCGTCGGCGCTGAAGACCGAGTCCACCAGCTCGTTGAGCTCGCGGCTGGACGCGAGGTCGGTGCCGAACGGCTTCTCGACGACGACCCGCCGCCAGCGGTCGGGGGTGCTGTCGGCCATCCCGGTGCGCTGCATCTGCTTGAGGACGACCGGGAACATCGACGGCGGGACGGAGAGGTAGAAAGCGGCGTTGCCGCCGATGCCGTGGCTGCCCTCCAGCTCGGCCAGGTGCTCGGCGAGCTCGTCGAAGGCGTTGTCGTCGTCGAAGCTGCCCTGGACGAAGCGGACCGTGCTCGCCAGCCGCTCCCAGACCTCCTCGCGCCACGGGGTGCGTGCGCTCTTCCGGGCGGACTCACGGGCGAGCTCGGCGAACTCGGTGTCCCCCCAGTCGCGGCGGGCGAAGCCCAGCAGCGCGAAGTTGGTGGGCAGCAGACCGCGGTTGGCGAGGTCGTAGACGGCCGGCAGGAGCTTCTTGCGCGCCAGGTCGCCGGTGATGCCGAAGACGACGAGGGCGCAGGGCTCGGGCACCCGGGGGAGTCGCCGGTCCCGCGGATCGCGCAGCGGGTTGGGGATCATCTTCCGTCCTCGTGGTCGGAGTGTCCCGTCGTCGCCCCCGGGAGGGCGGACGGCGGGTGGAACCGGCGCGGTGCGGTCGGGCTTGCCGGCCGCACCGCGCCGACGATCAGCCCAGCGCGGCGAGCAGCTGGCCGATTCCCGCCGCCCGGTCGGTGAGGTGCAGGTGCAGCAGCGGGCGGTCCCGGTCGGCCAGGGCCTTGCGGTCGCCGGCGGCCTGGGCCGCCTGGAGCGTCCCGAAGGTGTAGGGCTGGTCGGGGACCGGGAGGTCCTCGGCCACCTCGCCGGTGATCTGCAGGAAGGCCCCGACCTGGGGGCCGCCCTTGTGGTACTGCCCGGTGGAGTGCAGGAACCGCGGTCCCCAGCCGAAGGTCACCGCGTGCTCGGTGCGCCGGGCGAGGGCCGCCCGCACGTCCGCGGCCGAGGCGTCCGCGAGCCGGTCCAGGTAGGCCATGACGGCGAGGTACCCGCGCGGCGGGACGGCGCCCAGCAGTGCGTCCAGCGCCAGCCGCAGGCCATCGTTGGACGTGAGGTCCACGCCGTCGAGCAGGGCGGCGCTGCCGTGGATGCGCACCGCGCCGATCGTCGCCGCGGGCTGCTCGTCGGGGAGGCCGCCGGCGAGGATCGCCTGGGTGTTCTCCTTGCTCTCGGTGACGTTCGGCTGGTCGAACGGGTTGATCCCGAGCACCCGCCCCGCGACCGCCGTGGCGTACTCCCAGGCGAGGAACTGCGCGCCGAGCGGTCCGGTGACGCCCACCGAGGGGCCGGGCTCGGGCGCCGTGTCGCCGACGAGGCCGAGCAGGACGTCGGGGGCGCCCGCGCCCGGGGCCACGGTCGACTCCAGGACGACGGGGAGGATGCCGCGGCCCAGCTTGCCGGTGGACTCGGCGATCAGCTGCTCGGCCCAGTCGCCGAAACCCTGGATCGGCGTGCCGTCGGCGTCGGCCAGCGCGAGCTTGTCGCGGCCGGCGCGGAAGGCCCCGCCGAGGGCGAGGCCGAGCTCGAGAGCGGCGTTGTCCGGCCGGGCCAGGCCCTCGGCGAGCTGCTCGGCGTCGTCGACCAGCGCGCCGACGTCGGCGCCGGCCAGCGCCGAGGGCACCAGGCCGAAGGCCGACAGCGCGCTGTAGCGGCCGCCCACGGTGGGGTCGGCGAGGAACACGGCGCGGGCGCCCATGGCCGCGGCCGTCTCCGACAGCGGCGACCCGGGGTCGGTCACGACGACGAAGCGGGCGCCGATCTGACCCTCGTCCAGCCCTGCGGCGGCGAAGGCGGCGATGAAGGCCCGGCGCTGGCTCTCGGTCTCCACGGTGCCCCCGGACTTGGAGCTCACCACGACGACGGTGCGCTCCAGGTCGGTCATGGCGGCGGCGACCTGACCGGGGTCGGTGGTGTCCAGCACGACCAGCGGCACCCCCGCCGTACGGCAGATCACCTCCGGCGCCAGCGAGGATCCGCCCATGCCGCACAGCACCACGCGGTCGATGCCCTCGGCGGCGAGCTCCGCCCGCAGCTGGGTCAGCTGGGCGACCAGACCGTGCGACGTGGCGGGCAGGTCGAGCCAGCCCAGCCGGACCGCCGCCTCGCTCTCCGCGTCCGGGCCCCACAGCGTGGCGTCCTTGCGGACGAGGCGCGCGGCGACGTCGTCCTCAAGGAGCTGGGACCGGACCGGCTCGGGGACCTCCAAGCCGGTCGAGGTGAACTCCAGGGTCACGCCTTGGCCTCCAGCTCCGTGCGGACCGACTCGGTGAGCTCGTCCCAGGAGTCGACGAACTTCTGCACCGCCTCTTCCTCGAGCTGGCGGAACACGTCGTCCAGGTCGATGCCGGCGTCGCTGACCGCCTGCATGACCGCCGCGGCGTCGTCGTAGGACTTCTGCACCGGCGTGCCGGGCGCGCCGTGGTCGGCGTAGGCCATCAGCGTCTTCTCGGGCATCGTGTTCACGGTGCCCGGAGCGATCAGCTCGCTGAGGTAGAGGGTGTCGGAGTAGTCGGGGTTCTTGACCCCGGTCGATGCCCAGAGCGGGCGCTGGCGCCGGGCGCCCTTGGCCTCCAGCGCCTGCCAGCGCTCGGAGGAGAACACCTCCTCATAGGCCTGGTAGGCCAGCTGCGCGTTGGCGACCCCGGCCTTGCCCTTGAGCGAGGCGTCGGCGCCCGCCGCGTCCAGGCGCTTGTCGATCTCGGAGTCCACCCGGGAGACGAAGAAGGAGGCGACCGACTCCAGCTGGGAGAGGTCGGCGTCGGGGTCCTCGGCGACCCGCTGCTCCAGGCCGGAGAGGTAGGCGTCCATGACGGCGCGGTACCGCTCCAGGCTGAAGATCAGGGTGACGTTGACGCTGATCCCGCGGGCGATCGACGTCGTGATCGCCGGCAGGCTGGCCTCGGTGGCGGGGATCTTGATGTAGAGGTTGGGCCGGTCCACCAGCCACCACAGGTGCGCCGCCTCCGCCGCCGTGGCGTCGGTGTCGTGGGCGATGCCGGGCTGGACCTCCAGGGAGACCCGCCCGTCGCCGGGCTGCCGCTGGGCGACCGGGGCGAGCAGGTCGCACGCGTCGCGCACGTCGGCGGCGGTGATGGTGCGCAGCGACTCCTCGACGCTCACCTTCCGGACGGCCAGGGCGTGCACCTGGTCGTCGTAGGCGTCCGAGCCGCTGATCGCCGCGGCGAAGATGGTCGGGTTGGTGGTGACCCCGACGACGCTGTACTCGTCGACCATCTGCTGGAGGTTGCCGCTGCGGATGCGGTCGCGGGACAGGTCGTCGAGCCACACGGCGACGCCGGCCTTCGACAGTTCGGCGAGGTTCTCGTTCTGTGCCATGGCAGGTGCCTTTCTCAGCGGTCGCCGGTGGGATGGGGAAGGCCGCCGGTGGCGGCGACCGGGCCGGCGGGGACGGCGGCACCGGAGCGAGCGGCCTCGATGCTCTCGCGGGCAGCGGTGACGACCGCCTCGTCGGTGAGGCCGAACTCCTCGTAGAGGACGCCGTAGGCGGCGCTGGCCCCGTAGTGGGTGAGGCCGACGATGCGCCCGGCGTCGCCGACGAACTCCCGCCAGCCCATGGGGATGCCGGCCTCGACGCTGACGCGGGCCCGCACGGTCGGGGGGAGCACCTCGTCCTTGTAGCCCTGGTCCTGGTCGGCGAACCACTCGACGCAGGGGACCGACACGACCCGGGTCGGGACGCCGTCGGCCTCCAGCCGCTCGCGGGCGGCGACGGCGATCTGCACCTCGGATCCGGTGCCCAGCAGGATCACCTCGGGGGTGCCGTTCGAGGCCTCGGCCAGCACGTAGGCGCCACGGGCGGTGCCCTCCGCCGAGCCGGTCGAGGAGCGGTCGAACACCGGCAGGTTCTGCCGCGAGAGCAGCAGGCCGGCCGGGCGGTCGTTGTTCTCCAGGATGGTCCGCCAGGCCACGGCGACCTCGTTGGCGTCCGCGGGGCGGACGACGTCCAGACCGGGGATCGCGCGCAGCGCGGCGAAGTGCTCGATGGGCTGGTGGGTCGGGCCGTCCTCGCCGAGGCCGATCGAGTCGTGCGTCCACACGTAGATGACCGGCAGCTGCATGAGCGCGGCCAGGCGCACCGCTCCGCGCATGTAGTCGGAGAAGGTGAGGAACGTGCCGCCGTAGACGCGGGTGCCGCCGTGCAGGGCGATGCCGTTCATGATCGCGCCCATGGCGTGCTCGCGGACGCCGAAGTGCAGGGTGCGGCCGTAGGGGCCACCGGACCACATCTTGGTCTGGCGGTCGGCCGGCAGGAACGACGGTTCACCCTTGACCGCGGTGTTGTTGCTCTCCGCGAGGTCGGCCGAGCCGCCCCACAGCTCGGGGAGCGCCGGGTAGACGGCGGCCAGCACCTGGCCGGAGGCCTTGCGGGTCGCGACGCCCTTGGGGTCGGCGTCCCAGCTGGGCAGCGACTCCTGCCAGCCCTCGGGGAGCGTGCGGGTGCTCATGCGCTGCAGCAGCGCGGCGCCGTCAGGGTTGCCCTGCTGCCAGGCGGCGAACTGCTCGTCCCATTGCGCGCGCAGCTCGCGGCCGCGGTCGACCACCGAGCGGGCGTGGGCCAGGACGTCGTCGTCGACCTGGAAGGTGCGCTCCGGGTCGAAGCCCAGGATCTCCTTGGTGGCGCGGACCTCGTCGTCGCCGAGGGCCGAGCCGTGGGAGGCGCCGGTGTTCTGCTTGTTCGGTGCGGGCCAGGCGATGATCGTCCGCAGCACGATGATCGAGGGGCGCCCGGTCTCGGCCTTGGCGGCGGCGAAGGCGGCGTCGACGGAGGCCAGGTCCTCGCCGTCGGCGACGTGCTGCACGTGCCAGCCGTAGGCCTCGTAGCGCTTGCCGACGTCCTCGGTGAAGGCGACGGTCGTGTCGTCCTCGATCGAGATGCGGTTGTCGTCGTAGACGAGGACGAGGTTGCCGAGCTTCTGCGTGCCGGCCAGTGACGACGCCTCGCCGCTGATGCCCTCCTCCAGGTCGCCGTCGGAGGCGAAGCACCAGATGGTGTGGTCGAAGAGGCTCTCGCCCTCAGGGGCGTCGGGGTCGAGCATGCCGCGCTCACGGCGGGCCGCCATGGCCATGCCGACCGCGTTGCCGACGCCCTGCCCGAGCGGGCCGGTCGTCGTCTCCACACCGGGGGTGTGGTTGACCTCGGGGTGCCCGGGGGTCTTCGAGCCCCAGGTCCGCAGGGCCTGCAGGTCCTCCAGCTCCAGGCCGTAGCCGGCCAGGAAGAGCTGCACGTAGAGGGTCAGGCTGGAGTGGCCCATCGACAGGATGAAGCGGTCGCGCGCTGTCCACTGCGGGTCGGTCGGGTCGTGCTTCAACCACTTGTGGAAGAGCAGGTAGGCCGTCGGCGCCATGCTCATCGCGGTGCCGGGGTGGCCGTTGCCCACCTTCTGGACGGCGTCCATCGCCAGGATGCGGGCGGTGTCGATCGCGCGGCGGTCGAGATCGCCGAAGCCCTCGGGCAGGGTGGGCCGCGGCTGCGACGGGTTGCCGGTGGGCGTGTCGGTCGCGGCCTCGGCCGGGGCTTCCGCCTCCGTGCTGCGCGTGTCCATCTGGTCGCTGTCTCCCTCGAGGTAGGCCTGGCGATGCGCCCGGGACGGGCGGTCGGCCGCCGGCGGACGTAGCCCGCCGTCCGGCGTCGCCCCGAGCCGTGAGCAGGCGGGGGACGCGACCGGTTTCGTCGGCGTGGCCCCTACCCGCTGCGCCCGCGGCATCAACGTGATCAAGCCTAGTCATCCGGGGTCATGGCGCGCGCCTGGCTCGGAAGGGCCCGGGGCTACCATGGGCGGCGTTCCTCCCCCCGGTTCGAAGGGATCCCGTGGTGCCCTGCTGCCCGCGCGCGACCGCGCACGAGGGCACCCGGTGACGGCGCTGTCCGAGCGCAGCGCCGATCCCGCTCCCCGTCTCGCCACCCGCCTCCGCGCGCGGGTCGGCGCCTACGTCGGCCTCACCAAGCCGCGCATCATCGAGCTGCTGCTCGTCACGACGGTGCCGGCGATGATGCTGGCCGACCGGGGCTGGCCGTCGCTGTCACTGCTGTTCTGGACGCTGCTCGGCGGCACGTTCGCGGCCGGCGCGGCCAACGTCTTCAACTGCTACTTCGACCGCGACATCGACCGGTTGATGCAGCGCACCCAGAAGCGCCCGCTGGTCACCGGCGAGGTCTCGCCGCGAGCGGCGCTGATCTTCGGCTTCGTCCTCACGGTCAGCTCGATCGTCCTGCTGCTGGTGACGACGACCCCGCTGGCCGCGGCGCTCTCGGCGGCGGCGATCTTCTACTACGCCGTCCTCTACACGATGGTGTTCAAGCGGCACACCCGCCGCAGCACCGAGTGGGGCGGGGTGCCCGGCGCGGCACCGGTGCTCATCGGCTGGGCCGCGGTGACCGGGTCGCTGGACTGGCCGGCCGTCGTCGTCTTCGGTGTCGTCTTCTGCTGGCAGATGCCGCACTTCTGGGCCCTCGCCCTGCGGTTCAAGGACGATTACGCGCGGGCCGACGTCCCGATGCTGCCCGTGGTGACCACGGCGCGGTCGGTCGGCCGGCAGTCGGTGGCCTGGGCGTGGGCGACGGTCGCCGTCTCCCTGCTGCTGTGGCCCGTCGGGGCGGAGTACGGCATCGGGCTGGGCTACGCGATCCCCGCGGCGCTGCTCGGTGCCTGGTTCGTCGTGGAGACGCACCGGCTGCTGTCGCGCATCAAGCGCGGTGGCGACTTCAAGCCGATGCAGCTCTTCCACGTCTCGATCTCGTACCTGTCGCTGCTCTCGGTCGCGATCATCGTCGACGCCATCGTGTAAGGACCGCCCTTCCCCCCACGCCTCGCACGCTCGGCGCGGGCCCCTGAAGGGCGGCCGTTCCAGCACGTCACCACGCTCGGCGCGGGCCCCTGAAGGGCGGCCGTTCCAGCACGTCACCACGCTCGGCGCGGGCCCCTGAAGGGCGGCCGTTCAGCACGTCACCACGCTCGGCGCGGGCCCCTGAAGGGCGGCCGTTCCCGTACGTCAGCCCAGCCGGTCGCTACCGTCGGGGGGGTGCGCACGGACCTCGCGAACGCCCGGATGGGGCAACTGGTCGGCGCCGACCGGCGCACCTATTCCATGACCGGTGGAACGCTGGACCGGGCCGGGGTCGAGGCGCTCATCGAGTCGGGGTGGCCGGTGGTCACCTACCTGCCCGGCGGCCGGCTGCTCTGGCACGACGAGAACGACGCCTGGCCGGCCTGGGCCGACGTGCGCAGCGGCCCGGAGCGGGTGTCGGCCGGCCGCTGGGAGTCGGCCGACGGGTCGCCGCTCGTCGTCCTCGTCCTGCACGACTGACGCCATCAGCGCCCGAGGGAGCTGCTGCCCTGCCGCACCGAGTGGGCCCGGAGGGGTCCGCACAGGTGTGACGTAGCGGCTCAGCTCAGATGGGGGACGGCACCTGGTGGCGGTGTCCTCCGGAGGAGGGCGATGTCATGACTTCCGACGCCGGACCGCGGACCGACCACACCAGCCGCGCGGCGAAGGCGGTGGTGAGCACCGCGCCGGCCATGTGCAGCAGCACCAGGGCGATCGGCAGGTCGGTGAAGTACTGCACGTAGCCGACGACGCCCTGGGCCAGCTCCACGATCAGCAGGTCCCGCGCGGCCCGGCGGACGCGGTCGGGGGAGTCGGTCGCGTAGAGCGCGACCAGCATCGCGACGGTCAGGCCGATCAGGAGGAACACGACGTCGGCGTGCAGCTGGCTGATGAGCTCGGGGTCGAAGCCCATGCGGTCGCCGGTCGGGACGTCGTCGTCGTCGACGTCGCCGCTGTGCGGGCCGCTGCCGGTGACCACGGTGCCCAAGGCCAGGACGGCGGCGGTCGCGGCGGCGATGCCCCGGGTGAGCAGGACGAACGGGCGGCGCACCAGCGGCTGCCCGACGCCGGGCTCCCGCGAGCGCAGCCACAGCGTCGTCGCCAGCGCGACGAGCACCGCGGAGACGAGGAAGTGGGCCGCCACGGTCCAGGGGTTCAGGCCCGTGAGCACGGTGACCCCGCCGAGCAGCGCCTGGGCCGGGATGCCGAGGAAGGTGAGGACGGCGAGCGGTCGGAGGTCCCGACGCGTCGAGCGCCAGACGGCGACGACCGTGGCGATCGCGACCGCGGCGAGCACGAAGGTGAGCAGCCGGTTGCCGAACTCGATGGCGCCGTGACCGGCGAGCTCCGGCGTCGCCACGAAGCTCGCCGACGTGCACCGCGGCCAGGTGGGGCAGCCCAGCCCGGAGCCGGTCAGCCGCACGGCGCCGCCCGTCACGACGATCAGCCCGTTGGCGACGGCGTTGGCGAGGGCCAGGCGCGAGATGGTCGTCGCGGAGAACGAGGCGGGCAGCAGCGGCACGTCCCCGATCGTATTCGCTCTGCGCTCCGGTCCCGGGTCGTCGTGCGCCGGGACGGGCCCGCGGTGAGCCTGATCACGAACGGTCAGCGGACGGGTCCTTCTTAGGTGGACCTTGCTTGCGCCGAGTTCCATTTAGGACACACTCGTGTTGTGGAATCCCTCGTGGCGCAGCACCGGCCGTCGGCGACAGTCGACGACGGGCGCACCCGCGACCGCGTGAGCAGCCTCCTGCTCGAGCACGGCCCGCAGACCGCGACCGAGCTGGCGGCCCGGCTCGGCATCTCCCCGGCCGCCGTCCGCCGGCACCTCGACGCCCTGGTCGCCACCGGCCGGGTGGAGGAGCGGCAGGTGCGCGACGCCCAGCGCGGTCGCGGCCGCCCGGCCCGGCGGTTCCACCTCACCGACTCCGGTCGCTCCGCCTTCCCGCACGCCTACGACGACCTGGCGCTGACCGCACTGCGCTACGTGGCCAGCGTCGGCGGCCCTGATGCCGTTCGCGCCGTGGCCGAGCAGCAGCTCGCCGGGCTGGAGGCGCGTGCGTCCAGCGCGGTGGAGGCGGCGACCAGCGGCAGCGCCGGCGCCTCGGTCGACCGGGCTCAGGCACTCGCCGCCGCGCTTACCGCGGAGGGCTACGCTGCCACCGCTTCGGCGCTGTCCGGCGGAGGGCAGCTCTGCCAGCACCACTGCCCGGTGGCGCACGTGGCCGCGGAGTTCCCGCAGCTGTGCGAGGCCGAGACGGCGGTGATCGGCCGGCTCGTGGGCACCCATGTGCAGCGGCTGGCCACGATCTCCCACGGCGACGGGATCTGCACCACACACATCCCCGGCCCCCTGCGGACGGGGAACAGATCGGCCCTCGCACGCCCTGTACGAGGTGAGCGAGCAGCGCCCGCGAGCGCGCCCACAAGCAGCACCCCCACGAACGACCGGGAGAGGACGCCCGCATGACCAGCACCCAGCAGCCGGCGATGGCCACGCAGCTGACGCAGGACCAGCAGATCGAGCAGCTCGGCCGCTACGAGTACGGCTGGGCGGACGCCGACGTCGCCGGAGCGTCGGCGCGCCGCGGCATCGACGAGGACGTCGTGCGCGACATCTCGCGCCGCAAGAACGAGCCCGAGTGGATGCTCGAGCGCCGTCTCAAGGCCCTGAAGCTCTTCGAGCGCAAGCCGATGCCGGACTGGGGCTCGGACCTCTCGGGGATCGACTTCCAGAACATCAAGTACTTCGTGCGCTCCACCGAGGCCCAGGCGGCCTCGTGGGAGGACCTGCCCGACGACATCAAGAACACCTACGACAAGCTCGGCATCCCGGAGGCGGAGAAGCAGCGCCTCGTCTCGGGTGTCGCGGCCCAGTACGAGTCCGAGGTCGTCTACCACCAGATCCAGAAGGAGCTCGAGGACCAGGGCGTTCTCTTCCTGGACACCGACTCCGCCCTGAAGGAGCACCCGGAGATCTTCCGGGAGTACTTCGGCTCGGTCATCCCCTCCGGCGACAACAAGTTCGCCGCGCTGAACACCGCGACCTGGTCGGGTGGCTCGTTCATCTACGTGCCGCCGGGCGTGCACGTCGACATCCCGCTGCAGGCCTACTTCCGGATCAACACCGAGAACATGGGCCAGTTCGAGCGGACGCTGATCATCGTCGACGAGGGCGCCTACGTGCACTACGTCGAGGGCTGCACCGCGCCGATCTACAAGTCGGACTCGCTGCACTCCGCGGTCGTCGAGATCATCGTCAAGAAGAACGCGCGCTGCCGGTACACGACCATCCAGAACTGGTCGAACAACGTCTACAACCTGGTCACCAAGCGGGCCGTGGCCCACGAGGGCGCGACCATGGAGTGGGTCGACGGCAACCTCGGCTCGAAGGTGACGATGAAGTACCCGGCGGTCTGGATGACCGGCGAGCACGCCAAGGGTGAGGTCCTCTCCATCGCCTTCGCGGGCGAGGGGCAGCACCAGGACGCCGGCGCCAAGATGGTGCACGCCGCCCCGCACACCTCCTCGACCATCGTGTCGAAGTCGGTGGCCCGTGGCGGTGGCCGCACCTCCTACCGCGGTCTGGTCCAGGTCGACGAGGGTGCCTACGGCTCCAAGTCGACCGTGAAGTGCGACGCGCTCCTGGTCGACACGATCAGCCGCTCGGACACCTACCCCTACGTCGACGTCCGCGAGGACGACGTCGCCATGGGTCACGAGGCCACCGTCTCCCGCGTCAGCGACGACCAGCTCTTCTACCTGATGAGCCGCGGTCTGACCGAGGACGAGGCCATGGCGATGGTGGTGCGTGGCTTCGTCGAGCCCATCGCCCGTGAGCTGCCCATGGAGTACGCCCTCGAGCTCAACCGGCTCATCGAGCTGCAGATGGAAGGTGCCGTCGGCTGATGTCGACCGACAACAACCTGGACACCCCCGCCGAGGAGCTCGGCTCCGAGGAGCTGGCCGCGGCCGAGACGGCGCAGCTGGCCTCGGAGCTGTTCGCCCCGGGCGTCGGCGCGCAGGCCGGCCCGCCGACCACACCGGCGTCGGGCACCGGCACCGCCGGTGAGGCGGCACCCGGTGCGCACAGCCACGGCGGTCCCGCACCGACCGGTTCGCCGGCGGAGCGGTTCACCTCGACCGACCCGGATGCCTTCGGCGTGCCCACCGGTCGCGAGGAGGCCTGGCGCTTCACCCCCATGAAGCGGATCAAGCCGCTGCTCGACGGTGCGGCCTCGGACGCGAAGCTCGACTGGTCGACCGACCTGCCCGAGGGCGTGGAGCTGCTCCGCGTCGACGCCGGCGACCCGCTGCTCAAGGGACTGCCCGAGCCGGTCGACCGGCTCGCCGCGCTCACGCGGCAGAACAGCGCCGGCGCCGACGTCGTCCGGATCGCCACCGAGGCGCAGCTGGACCGCCCGGTCACCCTGGGCCTCGCCGGGTCGGGCTCCGCCGACGTCGTCTGGGGTCAGCTCGTCGTC
Source organism: Blastococcus atacamensis (assembly GCF_002938425.1). GTDB lineage: Bacteria > Actinomycetota > Actinomycetes > Mycobacteriales > Geodermatophilaceae > Blastococcus > Blastococcus atacamensis. Next base: position 49,805 of record NZ_POQU01000016.1, read on the forward strand.
GAGGTGGGGGCCTTCGCGAAGGCGACCGTCGTCCTGGACCACACCGGGCTGGCCCGCTACGCCGGCGGCGTGACGGTGCTCGTCGGCGACAGCGCGCAGGTCAGCCTCGTGTCGGTGCAGGACTGGGCGCCCGGCGCCGTGCACGGCGGCCAGTACGACGCCGTCGTCGGCCGCGACGCGACCTTCACCCAGGTCGTGGTCACCCTCGGCGGCGACCTGGTCCGCCTGGTCAGCAACGTGCAGTACGCCGGCCCCGGCGCCAGCGCGGAGCTCTTCGGCGTCTACTTCTCCGACGAGACCCAGCACCAGGAGCACCGCCTCTGGGTCGACCACGCGGTGCCCAACTGCACCAGCAACGTGCTCTACAAGGGCGCGCTGCAGGGCGAGGGCGCGCGCACGGTCTGGATCGGCGACGTCCGCATCCGCCCGGCGGCCACCGGCACCGAGACCTACGAGCTCAACCGGAACCTGGTGCTCACCGACGGCGCCCGCGCCGACTCGGTGCCGAACCTCGAGATCGAGACCGGCGAGATCGTCGGCGCCGGGCACGCCAGTGCCACCGGCCGGTTCGACGACGAGCAGCTGTTCTACCTCTGCTCGCGCGGCATCGACGCCGAGACCGCCCGCCGTCTGGTCGTGCGCGGCTTCTTCGCCGACGTCGTCCAGCGGATCGGCCTGAACGAGCTGCAGGACCGCCTGATGGCCAGCATCGACGCCCGCCTCGGCGCGCTGCCGGCACTGGACGAGCAGCCGGTCGAGGTCGCCTGAGATGGCGTTCGAACGGGTCTGCGCGCTCTCCCAGGTCCCCGAGAACGGGGCCCTGCGGGTGGAGCTCGCGGACGTCGACGTCGCCGTCGTCCGCTTCGAGGGCGAGGTCTACGCGATCCAGGACCTGTGCTCGCACGCCGAGGTCCCGCTGTCCGAGGGCGACGTCGAGACGTTCGACGGCGCTCCCACCATCGAGTGCTGGCTGCACGGGTCGTGCTTCGACCTGCGCACCGGCGAGCCCACCAACCTGCCGGCCACCGAGCCGGTCGACGTCTACCCCGTGCGCGTGGAAGGGGAGGACGTGCTCGTCGACACCGAGTCCGACGGCCGCCTCCCGCTCGCGTCGGGCAGCTGAAGGAGAAGAAGTGTCCGTTCTGGAGATCCGCGACCTGCACGTCAGCGTGGGCGAGGGTGATGACGCCAAGGAGATCCTCCGCGGCGTGGACCTGACCGTCCGCTCCGGCGAGACGCACGCGATCATGGGCCCCAACGGGTCGGGCAAGTCGACCCTGGCCTACTCGATCGCCGGCCACCCCAAGTACACGATCACCGGCGGCACCGTCACGCTCGACGGCGAGGACGTCCTCGCGATGAGCGTCGACGAGCGGGCCCGCGCCGGCCTGTTCCTGGCCATGCAGTACCCGGTCGAGGTCCCCGGCGTCTCGGTGTCGAACTTCTTGCGCACCGCCGCCACCGCGATCAAGGGCGAGGCCCCCAAGCTGCGCACCTGGGTCAAGGACGTCAAGACCGAGATGGCCGGCCTGGAGATGGACCCGGTGTTCGCCGAGCGCAACGTCAACGAGGGCTTCTCCGGTGGTGAGAAGAAGCGCCACGAGATCCTGCAGATGCGCCTGCTCAAGCCGGGCATCGCGATCCTCGACGAGACCGACTCCGGCCTCGACGTCGACGCGCTGCGGATCGTCTCCGAGGGCGTGAACCGCTCCCGCGCCGAGGGCGAGATCGGCGTCCTGCTGATCACGCACTACACGCGGATCCTGCGCTACATCAAGCCCGACTTCGTGCACGTCTTCGTCAACGGCAAGGTCGTCGAGGAAGGTGGCCCGGAGCTGGCGGAGAAGCTGGAGAACGAGGGCTACGCGTCCTACGTCAAGGCCTCGGAGGTCGCATCCGCATGACCCAGACCGTCTCGCGTCCCGGTGCCGGGGCACAGCGAGCGCCCCTGCCCCTGGACATCGAGGCGATCCGGGCGGACTTCCCGATCCTGACGCGCACCGTGCGCGACGGGAAGCGGCTGGTCTACCTCGACTCCGGCGCCACCTCGCAGAAGCCGCGCCAGGTGCTCGACGCCGAACGCTGGTTCTACGAGAACGTCAACGCCGCGCCGCACCGGGGAGCCCACCAGCTCGCCGAGGAGGCGACCGGTGCCTACGAGGAGGCCCGGGCAAAGATCGGCGCCTTCATCGGGGCTCCGGAGAGCGAGATCGTCTTCACCCGGAACACCACCGAGGCGATCAACCTGGTGGCCTACGCGCTGTCCAACGCGCGGACGGCCAAGGAGCCCGAGTTCCGCACCTACGCGGTCGGCCAGGGCGACGAGATCGTGGTCACCGAGATGGAGCACCACGCCGACCTGATCCCGTGGCAGCAGCTGTGCGAGCGCACGGGGGCGACCCTGCGCTGGCTCGGGCTGACCGACGAGGGCCGGCTGGACCTCTCGGACCTGTCCACCGTGGTCAACGAGCGCACCAAGCTCGTCGCGGTCACCCAGCAGTCGAACATCCTCGGCACGATCAACCCGCTCGGCGACATCGTGGCCCGCGCGCACGAGGTCGGCGCCCTGGTGCTGGTCGACGGCGCCCAGTCGGTGCCGCACCAGCCGGTCGACGTGCAGTCCCTGGGTGCTGACTTCCTGGTGTTCTCCGGGCACAAGATGCTCGGGCCCACCGGCGTCGGCGTGCTCTGGGGCCGCTACGAGGTGCTCGACAAGCTGCCGCCGTTCCTGACCGGCGGCTCGATGATCGAGGTCGTGCGCATGGAGGGCTCCACCTTCATGCCGCCGCCGCAGCGCTTCGAGGCCGGCGTCCCGATGACCGCGCAGGTGATCGGGCTCGGCGCGGCCGTCGACTACCTGCAGGCGCTCGGCATGGACAAGGTCGAGGAGCACGAGAAGGCGCTCACCGCGTACGCGCTGGAGAAGCTCGCCGAGATCCCGGGCGTCACCGTCATCGGCCCGCCCGACACGGTGGCCCGCGGGGGAGCGATCTCCTTCACCGTCGAGGACATCCACCCGCACGACGTCGGCCAGGTCCTCGACGACCTCGGCATCGCCGTGCGCGTCGGGCACCACTGCGCCTGGCCGGTCGTGCGGCGCTACGGCGTCCCCGCCACCACCCGGGCCACGTTCTACGTGCACACCGGCTACGACGACATCGACGCGCTGGCGGACGGAATTCGCGCGGCCCAGAAGTTCTTCGGAACGGTGTGAGGCGCGTCTGATGCAGCTCGAGTCGATGTACCAGGAGATCATCCTGGACCACTACAAGAACCCGCACGGGCGCGGCCTGCGCGACCCGTTCGACGCCGAGGTCCACCACGTCAACCCGACGTGCGGGGACGAGGTGACGCTGCGGGTGAAGATCGACGGCGACACGATCGCCGACGTCTCCTACGAGGGCATGGGCTGCTCGATCAGCCAGGCCTCGATCTCGGCCATGTACGACCTGGTGGTCGGCAAGCCGGTGTCCGAGGCGCTGGGGACCGGCGAGCACTTCATGACCCTGATGCAGGCCAAGGGCGACCCCGCGGTCGCCGAGAAGCTCGAGGACGAGCTGGAGGACGCCGTCGCGTTCGCCGGTGTGTCCAAGTACCCCGCGCGCATCAAGTGCGCGCTGCTCAGCTGGATGGCGTTGAAGGACGCGTCCGCCCGCGCAGTGTCGACGGCTGGAGGCCAGTCATGAGCGAGACCACAGAGAACGTCGCGGCCACCGGGACCCCGGGCGGGCCGCCGGCCTACAAGTCGGCGCTCCTCGAGGACCTCGAGGAGGCCATGCGCGACGTCGTCGACCCCGAGCTCGGCGTCAACGTCGTGGACCTGGGCCTCGTCTACGGCCTGGACGTCGACGAGTCCAACGTCGCCATCATCGACATGACCCTGACCTCGGCGGCCTGCCCGCTGACCGACGTCATCGAGGACCAGGCCCGTCAGGCCCTGACCGGCGGCCCCGGCCCCGGCCTGGTCGACGACATCCGGATCAACTGGGTCTGGATGCCGCCGTGGGGCCCGGACAAGATCACCGACGACGGCCGGGAGCAGCTCCGCGCCCTGGGCTTCCGCGTCTGAACGAGCTCTTCGACCGACTGGCCGCCGGGTACGCCCCGGAGGCCGACGCGAGCGTGACCGTGCTGCCCGCGCCCCTCGGGGCGCGGGCAGTCGTCGTCGGTGGCACCGCCTGGCACGTCGTCGCGGCCGACGTGGACCCGGAGTGGGTGGCGCATCAGGTCGCCCCCGATCCGATCGGCGCACCGCTCGGGGCGCGTTTCCTCGCCGCGCTGGCCGATGAAGTCGGCGCCGAGCCCGGGTCGCTGGACGTCGTCCTCGTCGCGTCGCCCCGCAGCGATGTCCCTGCGCGGGACATGTCGCTCACCGAGATGTCCGCCTCGGGGACATCGCACCCCGGGTCCGCCGGGCCCGGGCGCACCGACGGAACGTCCGCATGTGGACTGCCGCCGACGCCGCCGGTCTGCTGACCGTCGGTCGTGGCATCGCCGGCCGGCTGGAGGTGAGCCTGGAGGTCGAGGCCGCCGAGCGCGGCCGCGGCCTCGGGGCCGCGCTGGCGCTGGCCGCCCGTGCCCTGACGGTCGAGCCGCTGTGGGCGCAGGTCGCCCCGGCGAACACCGCGTCGCTGCGCTCCTTCCTCGCCGCGGGCTACCGGCCGGTGGGCGCCGAGGTCCTTCTCGGCCCCTGACCGCTCAGCGCAGGTCGGCCAGCCGCGTGCCGAACCCGTCGACGGGCCGGCGCTCCCGCAGCATCCCGATGGCCAGCAGCACGCTGCCGACGACGAGCCCGGCCGCCACCGGCCAGGGCAGGGCGCGCACCGCCAG
>NZ_POQU01000160.1 GCF_002938425.1 Blastococcus atacamensis
TTACGCTTCGTCGGCAACGTAAGTGTTTAATAAGAGACAGCCGCAATCGCGGGCGCCACCCCGACTGCCGGCACCGTGCCGGCCACCGATCCCGCGGCCGAGCTCACCGTCGTCCCGTCCACCGTGCCGGCGGCCGCATCGGGCTCCGCCGCGACGGCGACCGGCGGCACCGCCATGACGACCGAGGGCGAGGGCTCCACCGGTCCGCTCCCGACCGCGACCACCCCCGCGCTCCCGGCTGCCACGGGAGGGGCCGGCGCCGGAGCAGGTTCCGGGGGTGCCGGCCGGGACGGCGCCGGAGCGGGCGCCGGTCGCAGCGACGTGATCAACGGCGCGCGCCCCGACGTCGAGCCCGCCGCCGGTGCCGACACCGTGGTGCTGCCGCCGGTCGGAGCCTCCGGCGGCACGGCGCCGGCCACCCCGGTCACGGCCACCGGTGCGGTCGCCGGGCCCGCGGCGACGCCCCCCGTCGCCGGCCAGGTCGCCCGTCACGTCGCCGTGCTGAGCGCCGCCGGCGACGGGTCGCACACCATGACCCTGGTCCTCAACCCGGAGACCCTCGGGCCGGTCGAGGTCCAAGTGACCGTCGTCCAGGGCAGCCTCGACCTGCAGCTGCGCGGCGCCCACGAGCAGGGCCGCATGGCCCTGCTCGACGCCCTGCCCGAGCTGCGCCGCGACCTCGAGGCGGCCGGGCTCAGCCCGTCCCGCGTGGAGGTCGACGCCGACTGGGGCGGCTCCTGGCTGGCCAGGCACGCGGCCGAGCAGCAGGCGCAACGGGAGGCACAGCAGGGCTTCACCGACCGGGGGTCCCAGCAGAACCAGCCCGGCGAACGGTCACGGTCATGGGGTCGGGCTGCCGATAGCGGAGAAGGGCGAGCACAGCCGTCCCGTGGATCCACGTCGTCCGGCGTGGACGTACGTGTCTGAGAAGGAGGCCGACGACCGATGCCGGACGCAGTGATCGGCGCAGTCCCGACCGGGGCGACCAACACCGCCACGCTCAACGTCGACCGGGGCGACCAGATGGGGAAGGACACCTTCCTCAAGCTGCTGGTTGCCCAGATGAAGTACCAGGACCCCAGCAACCCGGCCGACACCAACCAGATGATGTCGCAGACGGCGACCTTCACGCAGGTGGAGAAGCTGTCGGAGATCGCCACGCAGAACGCCTCCATGCTGGCCCTGCAGCGCTCCAGCAGTGCCGGGGCGATGGTCGGCCGGAGCGTCACCTACACCGACGACAACGGGGCCACGAAGACCGGTGTCGTCTCCTCGGTCCGCCTCGGCACGGACAAGGCAGAGGCCGTGGCCACCGTCGGCGGGATTCCGGTCCCCATCGGCCGCATCACCGACGTCGGCACGTCCACCAGCTGACCCCCAGCTGCTCGCAGCTGCCCCGGCGCCGACCGCGCGCCCCC
>NZ_POQU01000161.1 GCF_002938425.1 Blastococcus atacamensis
ACGGTGCTCGTTACGCAGCACCTTCACCGCGACCGGCCGGCGCAGTGACCCGGCGGCCCGAGGCGGTCGGCTCCGCGCTGCTCGGCGGTCGCTACGAGCTCCTCTCGCTGCTGGCCACCGGCGGGATGGGCCAGGTCTGGCGGGCGCGGGACATCCTCCTGCGCCGCCCGGTCGCGGTGAAGGTGCTGCGTAGCGAGTACACCGGCGACGCCACGTTCCTGGCCCGCTTCCGTGCTGAGGCGCAGCACACCGCGGCACTGGCCCACCGCAACATCGCCGCGCTGTTCGACTACGGCGAGACGCCGGCCGACGACGGCGAGCACCTGGCCTACCTGGTGATGGAGCTGGTGGACGGCGAGTCACTGGCCCAGGTGCTGGCCCGCGAAAGGCGGCTGGACCCCGACCGCACCTTTGACGTGCTCGGGCAGGCGGCCGCCGGGCTGGCCGCTGCCCACGCCGCCGGGCTGGTCCACCGCGACGTGAAGCCGGGGAACCTGCTGGTCGCCGCGGACGGCACGGTGAAGGTCACCGACTTCGGCATCGCCTGGTCCGCGGGCAGTGCGCCGCTGACCCAGACCGGCCAGGTCGTCGGCACCGCGCACTACCTCTCGCCGGAGCAGGCGGCCGGCGAGAAGGCCGGTCCGGCGAGCGACGTCTACGCGCTGGGCATGATCGGCTACGAGTGCCTGGCCGGGCAGCGTGCCTTCGACGGCGAGAACTCCGTGCAGATCGCCCTGCGGCAGCTGCGCGAGGTGCCGGCGCCGCTGCCCGAGGACGTGCCGGAGCAGGCCCGCGTGCTGGTCGAGCGGGCGCTGCTCAAGGACCCGGCCGACCGGTTCCGCGACGGTGCCGCGTTCCGGGACGCCGTCGAGGACGTGCGCGCCGGCCGTCCGCTGGCACCGGTTGCCCTGGCCCCGCGCACCCGCCCGTTCACTCCCGCCGGGGCCGGGTCGGGGCCGCTGCGCAGGCGGTTGCTGGCGCCGGTGGCCGCGCTCGTGGCCGGTGTCGGGCTGGGCGTCGCGGCGCTGCAGGTGTGGGGCGATGCACCGGCGGGACCAGTGGCCGAGGCGAGCACCCCGGCGTCGGTCGAGGTCCGCGCCGATGACGTCGTCGGACGCCCGGTGGACGAGGTGGAGGACGAGCTCGCCGGACGCGGCCTCGGGGTCCGGCGGGAGGCCCGGGAGACGTCCGAGGTGCCGGCCGGCCAGGTGCTCGCGGTCGGACCGGTCGGCGCACTGGCGCCGGGAATGGTGGTCACCCTGACCTATGCCGTCGCCTCCCCTGCGCCGGAGCCCGCGCCCGCGCCGTCGGCACCCGTCCCCGTCCCTGCGCCCGCGCCGGCGCCGGTGGTCGAGGTCGACAGCCCGGCCCCGGCCCCGGCC
>NZ_POQU01000162.1 GCF_002938425.1 Blastococcus atacamensis
TTTTGTGATATTGAGTTGTGTAATCAGAACGAAGCCTAACAAAATCTACAAGATTTGCTGGGTCGGAAGCGTCAGATTTGTAGAATAGACAGGGGTGGGGGGCAGGGGGTCCTTCCTCAGCTGTCCACGGGGCGCGCACCCAGCTGGGCCCGCAGGAGCTGCAGCGCCGCCTGCTCCGGGTCGACCGCGGGCGCGGGCTCACGGTCCCCACCCGAGGAGACCTCGGCGGCCCGCTCGGCCATGAGCTCGCTGGCCTCGGCGGCCTCGGCCTGCCGCGCCGCCTCGCGCGCCACCTCGGGAGTGACCGTGGGCCCGGCTGCGGCACCGCCCCCGCCGGCGCCTTCCACGACGGCGTCCACGCGCCACCGCACCCCGAGCAGCTCGTTGAGCGCCTCCCGGAGAACGTCCTTGTTCAGGTCGTCGCCCAGGCGTCGCGCGAGCGCCGGCGAGGAGGTGGAGAGGGTCAGGACGCCGTTGGCCAGCTGGTGCACCTGGGCGTTCTTCAGCAGCGCCTCGGTCGTGCGCTTGTGCTTCTTGACGACGGCGAGGAGCTCGGGCCACACCCGGCGGACGTCGGCGGTGCTGAGCTCGCCGTCGTCGGCGCCGGCGGCGTCGGGCGGGTTGGCGGACACCATCGGCGTCGGCTCACCCCCGCGGGGCGCCGGGGACGACTCCGCGGCCGCCCGGGGCGGGGCGGCGGCCGGGCGGGGCTGCTCGACCCGCTCGGCGGCGGCCCGCACCGCGGCCGGCTGCGCGGAGTGCGGCCAGTCCTCGTCGTCGGTGGGCTCCGGAGGGAGGGGGATGTCCGGCTCGCCGGGAGCGACCCGCGGCTGCCGCACCGGCGCCTGGGCGGCCGGAGCCCGCTCCCGGGACGGCGTGGGCTGCGCGGGTGCCGGGCGGCTGCCGGGCTTCGCGGTCTCCGGCCAGTCGGCGGCCGGAGCGGCGGCGGGGCGCGGCTTCTCCCCCGGGCGCGCGGTCTCGGGCCAGTCGGCGGCCGGCGCCGGCGCGGACGGCGCCGGGGGCTGCGCGCGCTGCGCGGGGGCCTCGCTGCGCTGCGACGGGCGCACGTACTCCTTGCGACCGGCGGCAGCTGCCGGGGCCTGCGGCCTGGCCGGAGCCGGCTCGGCGGCGGGCGCGGACGGGGGTACGGGAGCGGGGCGACTCGTAAGTCGCGGAGTAGGATGACACTTATACTCATGCTTAGTCGTTGCAGAACAGACTAAAGACATAATAAGATGATGACTCAGCTACAACCA
>NZ_POQU01000163.1 GCF_002938425.1 Blastococcus atacamensis
GGCCACGCCCTGGCCATGGTGACGAGCGCCTTGACCGCGGCGGGGGTGGGCCGGGGCTGCGGCGAAGCGGGGGTGGGCGGGGAGGTCGTAGCGGCCGCGCGCTCCTCGACGAGCCGGCGGAACACCGGGTCGGAGGTGTACTGCGCGATGCCCTTGCCCAGCGCGAACGGCAGGTGTCCCAGGTCGAGGTCGCGAGGGCGCCAGCCGAGCATCGTGGTGTCCAGGGTGACCACCAGCGCTTCGCAGCCGGCGGCCTCGGCGCGGCCGACGAGGCTCTCGACCAGCTCGTCGGAGGTCGACCAGTACATCTGGAACCAGCGCGGGGAGTCGCCCATGGCGGCCGCGCACTCCTCCATCGACCGCGAGCCCTGGTTGGAGAAGACCATCGGCACCCCGGTGGCGGCCGCGGCCCGCGCGACGGCGAGGTCGGCCTCGGGGTGCACCAGCTCCAGGGCGCCCACCGGGCCGAGCAGCACCGGCGCCGGGAGCCGGCGGCCGAAGATCTCCACGGAGGTGTCGCGGGCGCTGGCGTCGCGCAGCACCCGGGGGACCACGGCCCACTTGTCGAAGGCGGCACGGTTGGCGCGCTGGGTTACCTCGTCACCGGCGCCGCCGGCCACGTAGGCGTACGCGCGGGCGTCCAGCACCCGCTTCGCCTTCTGCTGCAGCCGCCGGATGCCGACCGGCACCGTGGGCGAGTGGCCGAACACCCCGGCCCGGTAGACCTCGTTCTGTCGCCGCCGCCCCGCGCCCGCTTCGCTCACGCGGTCACCGTAGTGACCCCGCTCTCTTCTCGGCCGCCGGGTGGCCGGCAGGTGGATTCCCGGGGGTTGGTCGGCGCCCCGGCAGGGAAGGAAGTCCCGACACGCCGTGCGACACGCACGACACGCGCGTAACGGCGTAGCAACGAAGCGTCACTTCCGGCATCATCTGAAACTCCAGTGCACCGGAACGGGGGACGGGCTGAGCACCACATCTGGGCGGACCACCGGATCGACGACGTCGGCCCGGTCGATGCGCCTCGCCCGCTCCACCGGCATCGCGACCGGTCTCCTCGCCGTGGCTCTGGGCGCCGCCGTCTCCCTGGCCGGCCCCGCCCTCGCCGTCGACGACCCCTCCCGCCCCGCCGCCCGGGTGACCCACGGGCCGAGCTGCCAGCCGGGCGTCGGGGCGGGAGGGGTCGTCGACGGCGAGGGCGGGGCCGGCC
>NZ_POQU01000017.1 GCF_002938425.1 Blastococcus atacamensis
GCGGGGGACAGGGGGCGGCGGGGTCTTTCGCCGGTTCCGCGCGCACTAGTCTGGCTCGTCGTGTCCGCGCAGTCGTCGAGTCGTCCTGAGCCCGAGCCCGTGCCCGCGGCCGTCCAGGAGACCGTCCGCCGGCTCGTGGAGCTCTCCCCGGTCCTGACCGAGCTGGGCGAGCGCTTCGCCGCTGCCGGCTTCGAGGTGCACCTGGTCGGCGGGTCCGTGCGTGACGCCCTGCTGTCCGCCGGTGCCGGCGCGATCCGCGTCCCCGGCGACCTCGACGTCACCACCGACGCCCGCCCCGAGCAGGTCCTCACCCTGCTCCGGGGGTGGGCTCGTTCCACGTGGAACACCGGCATCGCCTTCGGCACCGTCGGCGCGGACATCGGCGGTGAGCGCGTCGAGATCACCACGTTCCGCGCGGACCGGTACGACCGCGAGTCCCGCAACCCCGAGGTGGCGTGGGGCGACTCGCTCCTCGACGACCTGGTACGCCGGGACTTCACGGTCAACGCGATGGCCGTCAGCCTCGGGCCCGACCGGACGGTGACCGATCCCTTCGGCGGGCTCGGGGACCTGCTCGCACGGCGGCTGCGAACCCCCGGCACGGCCGAGGAGTCCTTCGCCGACGACCCGCTGCGCATGCTGCGTGCCGTCCGGTTCGTGGCGCAGCTCGGCCTCACGCCGGCCGAGGAGGTCGTCACGGCGATGACCTCGCTGGCCGGGCAGCTGGCCCGCATCACCCCGGAGCGGGTGCAGACCGAGCTCTCGAAGACCCTGCTGCAGGACTCGCCGCGCGCCGCGCTGGAGCTGTTCGTCTCCACCGGCCTGGCCGACGTCGTCCTCCCCGAGCTCTCCGCCCTCCGCATGGAGATCGACGAGCACCACCAGCACAAGGACGTCTACACGCACTCGCTGACCGTCCTCGACCAGGCCATCGAGCTCGAGAAGGCCGACCCCGACAGCGGCTCCCCCGACCTCGTGCTGCGCCTGGCCGCGCTGCTGCACGACATCGGCAAGCCGGCCACCCGCCGGCACGAGCCCCGTGGCCGGGTGTCCTTCCACCACCACGAGGTCGTCGGGGCCAAGCTGGTGCGCAAGCGGCTGCAGGCGCTCAAGTACTCCAAGGAGGTCGTCGAGGCCGTGGCCCGGCTGACCTTCCTCCACCTGCGGTTCCACGGCTACGGCAAGGGCGAGTGGACCGACTCCGCCGTCCGCCGCTACGTCACCGACGCCGGGGACCTGCTCCCCCGCCTGCACAAGCTGGTGCGCTCGGACTCCACGACCCGCAACAAGCGTCGGGCGGCGGCACTGGCGGCCACCTACGACTCGCTCGAGGAGCGGATCGCGGTGCTGGCCGACCAGGAAGACCTCGCCCGTGTCCGCCCCGACCTCGATGGCAACGCGATCATGGAGATCCTCGGGGTGGGGCCGGGTCCCGAGGTCGGCGCCGCGTGGCGCTTCCTCAAGGACCTGCGCCTGGAGCGCGGGCCGCTGGACCCGGAGGACGCCGAGGCCGCGCTGCGCGCCTGGTGGGCGGAGCGCTCGGCCTGACCGAGGGATCCGGCGACGGCCGGCTCCAGAAGCCGGGTGCCGATGCCGAGATACCTGTCGTGCACCCGCAGGCCCCCGACGACCGCGGCCCCTCCCTGCCCGCGTCCCCGTCCGGGCGCGTGCCCCAGTGGGTGGTGCAGGAGGCCGCCGGCGGGGGCCCGGCCCCCGAGCCGTGGCGCGGCGCCACCCCGCCGCCTCCGCGCCGGCGCCGGTGGGGCGTGTGGAGCGGACTGCTGGTCACCGCCGCCGTGGCCGGTGCCGTCACGCTGGTCGACCCGTCGGAGCTGCCGTGGGGGCAGCGGCTGCCCCAGGCCTCCCCCGGGCCCCCGGCGACGTCGTCGCCGGCCCGGCCCACCGACCGGCCGAGCCCGAGCGGGCTGTCGGTCCCCCTGGGTCCTCCTCCGCTCCCGCCCCCGGTCCGGGGTACGCACGGTTTCACGACGTTCCAGGACGACGGCGTGACCCCCGTGGCCTACGACCCGTGCCGCACCGTCCACTACGTCCTCCGCCCCGACGCCGCGCCTCCTGGCGGGGAGCAGCTGGTGCACGACGCGCTGCTGCGCGTCTCGGAGGTCACCGGCCTGGTCTTCACCTTCGACGGCTACACCGACGAGCCCCTCACTCCCGAGCGGGCGGTCTACCAGCCCGATCGCTACGGCGACCAGTGGGCGCCGGTGCTGATCGGCTGGCAGACCGAGGGAGAGAACCCCGCCCTGGCCGGTGACGTCGTGGGCGAGGCCGGCAGCGTCGCGGTCTCGCTCGGCGACGGGCCGCGGGTGTTCGTCAGCGGCACGGTCAGCCTGGACTCGGTGCAGTTGCCGGAGATCCTCGGGGAGCGCGACGGTCCGGCCGTCGTCCGGGGCATCGTGCTGCACGAGCTCGGCCACCTGGTGGGCCTGGCGCACGTCGACGACGACGGCGAGCTGATGTACCCGGAGGCCCGGCGGTCCGTCACGGACTTCGCCCCGGGCGACCTCACCGGCCTGGCCACCCTGGGCGCCGGGCCCTGCGTGCCCGAGCTCTGAGCCCTCCGACGTCCGTGAGGCCGGGGCCGCTCAGCGCCGGGCCATGCGGGTGTGCAGCACCGCCGTGAGCACGTAGCCCGCGCCCACCACCGCCAGCAGCGGCGGCGAGACGCCGGAACCCGGCAGGACGAAGGCGGCCGCGACCAGGGCCGCGACGTAACCGACGTTGACCACCGTGTCGTACACGGAGAACACCCGGCCCCGGTGGTCGTCGTCGATGCGCTCCTGCAGCGTCGCGTCGACGCAGATCTTCACGCCCTGGCTCATGAACCCGAGCAGGAACCCGGCAGCCACCGCCGCTCCGGGCTGCAGCAGCAGACCCAGGCCCAGCTGGGCCAGGCCACCGGCCACGAGCAGCAGTGCGGTCCAGCGCCGGGTGCCGATCCGGGCGACTCCCGCCGGGGTCACGCCGGCCGCGAGGAGGGTGCCGGCGGCGCCGGCCGTGACCACCTGGCCCAGGCCGGTCAGGCCGCCGGGGAAGAGCCCCGTGCCGGCCGAGAACGTGGAGCGGTGCAGCAGCAGGGCCATCAGCGTCAGGACGCCGAACAGGCAGCGGTGCAGCCCGATGGCCGTGAGGGCCGCGCGGGCAGGCCGGTCCCGCCACGCGTGCCGGGCGCCCGACGCCATCCCGGCGAGCACCTGGCCGGCCGTCAGCAGAGCCGTCCGGGCCGTGGAGTCCGGGCCCAGGGAGGCGCGGTCGAAGCCGGACACCACCGCGGCCGAGGCGAGGTAGGGCAGGGCGGCGACCAGCGCCAGGACGGCGTAGCCCGCATCCGCCGAACCCGTGACCGGGAGCAGCACCAGGGCCACGCCGCCACCGGCCACGGTGGCGACGGACCCCGCCGTCGTCGACAGCGCATTGGCCCTGACGAGCGAGGGGACGTCGGTCGTGTGCGGCAGGCCCGCCGACAGCGCCGCGAGGACGAACCGGTTGACCGAGAAGACCGCCAGTCCCGCCGCGTAGAACGCCGGGCCCTGGACGCCGGTCAGGATCAGCGCGGCCACGGCGGCCACCAGGCCCGCACGGAGGAGGTTCGCCCGGACCAGGACCTGCCGGCGGCTCCAGCGGTCCAGCCAGACCCCCGCGAACGGCCCGACGACGGAGTAGGGCAGGAGCAGCACGGCGAAACCGGCGGCCACCCCGACCGGGTCGGTGGCCCGCTGCGGGTTGAAGAGGATGGTGCCCGCGAGAGCGGCCTGGAAGACGCCGTCGCCGAACTGCGCGAGCAGCCGGGTGCCCAGGAGTCGGCGGAAGTCGGGGCGGGTGAGCAGGCCGCGCAGCGTCGTCCCCGTCGTGGCCACGCGGCCAGACTAAGGAGGGCCGGTCCTCCCGCCGTCGTGCCGCGAGCGCGGCCCGCACCCGGAGCGGTCCGGTGGGGCACACTGGGGAAGATGTCCCCGGTGCCCGCGTCGCCCGATCCCGAGTCCGGTCCGCCCAGCCGGCCCGTGACCGGCCGTCGCCGCGCGCCGGCGGTCCCGGCCCTGTCCATCGGGTGCCTCGACGACGTGAGCGCGGGCAGCCTCCTGGTGGCGATGCCGTCGCTGCAGGACCCCACGTTCGCCGGCACGGTCGTCTACGTCCTGGACCACTCCGACACCGGGACGCTGGGCGTGGTCCTCGGGCGTCCCAGCCAGGTGGAGATCCGCGACGTGCTACCCGGCTGGTGCGACCTGGCTGTGGCGCCGGGGGTCTTCCACGTGGGCGGACCGTGCGAGACCGACACCGCGCTGTGCCTGGCCACCGCCGGTGCGCCGGACCCCGAGGCGGGGCTGCGGCCGGTGGCCGGTGACGTGCACCTGGTCGACCTGGACGGGGACCCCGCCGCGCTGGCCGGCCGGCTCACCGGTCTGCGGGTCTTCGCCGGCTACGCGGGCTGGTCCCCGGGTCAGCTCGCAGGGGAGATCGCCGAGGGTGCGTGGGCCTGCGTCCCGAGCCGCCCGGGTGACGTGCTCGGCGACCTGTCCGGGCCGCAGCTGTGGCGCGAGGTCCTGGGCCGTCAGACCGGCCGGCTCGCGGTGCTCTCCACGGCGCCGGCGGATCCCGCCGCCAACTGAGCGGTCGGCGCGCCGCGCGAAGAGCTGCGCGTCGGCGCACGGTCTGGTAGAAAAGATGTCGGGAAGGGCGGTCTGGGGAAGAGACCGCCCTTCCCACTTTTCTGCCCTCAGCCGGGTTCGGCGGCGAGCGCGCGAACGGACAGCGGGATCCCTGTTCAGAGGCCGAAGGCCGCCGCCACCCGCGGGTGGTCCGCCGTGGCCGCCGTCTCCTCCTCAGCGGGCAGTGCCACCCGCCGGGTTCCGTGGTCGGCCAGCGTGAGCGTGACGTCCAGGCCGCTGTCCGGAAGCGTGGCGCGGTACTGCACCAGCGTCCGGTCCCCCGCGTCGACCGCGACGGTCCGCCCCTCGCGCAGCCGGTAGACGACGGTCGGACGCCCGTCGATCGGCTCCTCGGCGTGCCACCGGTACGGCCCGTCGAGGAACAGCGCCGGGTCGTCCGCCTCCGGTTGGGCCAGGTTGAGCAGCATCTCGACCAGGACGTCGAGCAGCTCCGGGTCCTCGGGATCGGCCGGCAGCGCCCGCCGCAGGTAGGCCGCGTCCGGCGCGCCGTCGGCGGCCAGCGCCTCGGGCAGACCGGGGACGTCGCCGGACCACAGCTCGTCGCGGTCGAAGAAGAGGGTGCGGGCGTCGTGCTCCTCGTCGTCGACGACGGTCACCGCCTGCGCCCGGCCGATCCCGCGGCGGAAGTCGACCTCGCCGGTGAGCTCGAGCAGCGCGTCGTCGCCGACGGGCACCGTCACGACGAAGTCCGCGCCGCCCTCCTCGTGGTTGCGGTGCAGCAGCTCGGCCAGGATCCGTGCCTCGTCCTCGGTGACCGGCTCACCGGGCGAGCGCTCGTCGGTGGAGCAGCCGGCCAGGGCGAGGGCTGCGAGCGCGGCCGCGCACGCGCGAGGGGCGAGCGGGCGGCGGACGGGCATGGCGGAAGCGTAGGGAGCGCGGGCCCTCATCCCCGGGAGGAACGCGCAGGGCCCGCATCTCGCGAGGAGATGCGGGCCCAGGTGACGCGCTGCCTCCGGACGGGGTCCTTACGCGATGTCGCCGCGGATGAACGCCTCGACGGCGTCGCGGGCCTCGCTGTCGCTGTACTGGACCGGCGGGCTCTTCATGAAGTACGACGACGCCGAGAGGATCGGGCCGCCGATCCCGCGGTCCTTGGCGATCTTTGCGGCACGCACGGCGTCGATGATGATGCCGGCCGAGTTCGGGGAGTCCCAGACCTCGAGCTTGTACTCGAGGCTCAGCGGGACGTCACCGAAGGCGCGGCCCTCGAGGCGGACGTAGGCCCACTTGCGGTCCGAGAGCCACGGCACGTGGTCCGACGGGCCGATGTGCACGTTGTCCTTGCCCATGTCCCGGTCGACCTGGCTGGTGACCGCCTGGGTCTTGGAGATCTTCTTGGACTCCAGGCGCTCGCGCTCGAGCATGTTCTTGAAGTCCATGTTGCCGCCGACGTTGAGCTGCATCGTGCGGTCCAGTTGCACGCCGCGGTCCTCGAAGAGCTTGGCGAGCACCCGGTGGGTGATGGTGGCTCCGACCTGGCTCTTGATGTCGTCACCGACGATCGGCACACCCGCGGCGGTGAACTTGTCCGCCCACTCCTTGGTGCCGGCGATGAAGACGGGCAGGGCGTTGACGAACGCGACACCGGCGTCCAGAGCGGCCTGGGCGTAGAACTCGGCAGCCTGCTGGGAGCCGACCGGCAGGTAGCAGACCAGGACGTCGGCGCCGGACTCGCGCAGCGCGGTGACGACGTCGACCGGAGAATCGTCGGACTCCTCGATCGTCTCGCGGTAGTACTTGCCCAGACCGTCGAGCGTCGTGCCGCGCTGCACGTTCACACCCAGCGGCGGGACGTCGCAGATCGTGATGGTGTTGTTCTCGCTGGCCACGATGGCCTCGGAGAGATCACGACCGACCTTCTTGGCGTCCACGTCGAACGCGGCGACGAACTCGATGTCGGAGACGTGGTACTCGCCGAACCGGACGTGCATCAGGCCGGGAACGGACGCCGTCTCATCGGCGTCCCGGTAGTAGTGGACGCCCTGAACGAGCGAGGCGGCGCAGTTACCGACACCGACGATGGCGACCTTGACTGACCCCATGACTCTCCTTCTCTCCCTGGACCGTTGGTCCGGTGTACGTGAACCGCGAGCGGTCCGGTGATGGCGAACGGCCGGGCCGGGGGGCCCTGCCGCCTGGTTCAGGTGGTGCCGGGCGGCTCCGACGCCGGTTCCTGCGAACCTCCGTCGACCTCCCCGCGCGCAGTCGGGGGCTCCGTCGCCTCACGCCGCTCTGTCGAGGGCTCCGTCGCCTCACGGCGCTCGCTGTCGATCAGCTCCGAGAGCCAGCGGACCTCGCGATCCACCGAGTCCAGGCCGTGCCGCTGGAGTTCGAGCGTGTAGCGGTCGAGTCGTTCGCGGGTGCGGCTCAGCGAGGCACGCAGGCCCTCCCGCTGCCGCTCGACGGTGCGACGACGGCCCTCGAGGATCCGCAGCCGGACGTCGCGGGCCGTGTGCCGGAAGAACGCCAGGCGGACGCCGAAGGACCCGCCGTCGTCGTAGGCCTCCGGGCCGGTCTCGCAGACGAGCTCGTGGAAGCGCTCCTTGCCCTCCGCGGTGATCGTGTAGACGACCTTTCCGCGGCGGCCGGTGAGCGGCGGGGCGTCGGCCGGCAGGAGGGCACGCGGCGTGGGCTCGTCGGTGGTGATCAGCCCGGCCGCCTGCATCCGCCGCAGGGCGGGGTAGAGCGAGCCGTAGGAGATGCTGCGCAGCCCGCCGAGGACGGCGGCGAGCTGCTTGCGCAGTTCGTAACCGTGCATCGGCGACTGGTGCAGCAGACCGAGGATGGCGAACTCGAGCATGTCGCCCCTCCGTCCCTCTCCTGTCGATGTATCGCCACGATACATCGCGGGGAGCGCCTGCTGCGCGGCGGTACGGTGGGGACGGGTGTGCTCGGCGCGACGCATGTCGCCGCGGGAGAGACACCATCCACGGCGTGCCGTGCGTACATTGGCGGCCGTGCCCGGACGTCGATCCGTCGTGGACTACTCGCTGCAGCGGCGAGCCGTCCTCGCCGACGTGCACGCCGGGCGCACCGGTCTGTTCGAGGTCTGCGACGCCAGCCCGTACCTCTCGCGGGCGGCGAAGTACCACGGACAGCAGACCGACGAAGCCTGCCCGGTGTGCCGCCGGGACCGTCTGACCCTGGTCAACTACGTGTACGGCGACCACCTCGGCCCCGTGGCCGGCCAGGCCAAGACGGAGGTCGAGCTCGCCCGTATGGACACGGCGCAGGACGAGTTCTCCGTGTACCAGGTCGAGGTGTGCCGCAGCTGCGGATGGAACCACCTGAACTGCTCGTACGTCCTCGGTGCCGAGCCGGAGCCTGGGCGCCAGCCCCGGCGGGGCCGCCGCCGGGCGGCCACGGAGAAGTAACCGGTCGGTCGGTCCACGGCCCGCGAGCGCGGGCAGGGACCGGCGGCCTGGCGGGTCCGACCCGCTCCCACAGCTGAAGACGCTCCACAGCGTCCGGGCAGGTGCCCGGCGCCCATGACAGCCAGGAAGGGGTGTGCTCGTGCCCAGCCACGACGAGACCTCGCCCGTCGCACCGCGGTCCGGCTCCGTCCGCCGGCCGCCGGCCACGCGTACCCGCAGCACCGGAGGCGGGGGCGGCGCCGCCGGCCGCCCGCGTCCCCCGGCCGGCGGTCGTGGCCGTCCGCCGGTCCCCCCGCGCGGGGGGACGACGGCGTCGCGCGGGGGCACGACGGCCTCCCGTGGTGGCACGACCGCGGCCCGCGCCGGTGCCCCCGGCCGTCCGCCGGCCCGTCCGGCGACCAAGGGCAAGGCCACTCGCACCAAGAAGCAACGCCGCAAGCGCCGGCTGAAGGTCGCCGCCGGCGTCATGGGCGGCATGCTCGCGCTGCTCTGCGTGTTCGTCGGCGTCGTCTACGCCACCACCGAGGTGCCGAGTCCCGACTCGGTCTCCACCAAGCAGACGACGATCATGTACTACTCCGACGGCACGACGGAGATGGCGCGGCTCGGGGACGAGAACCGCACGAACGTGCCGCTGGACCAGATCTCGGAGTCGGCGCAGCGCGCCGTGCTCGCGGCGGAGAACCGCAGCTTCTACTCCGACCCGGGCATCTCCTTCACCGGCATCGTGCGCGCCGCCTGGAACAACGTCAGTGGTGGCTCCACCCAGGGTGGCTCGACGATCACCCAGCAGTACGTGAAGAACGCCTTCCTGACCTCGGACCAGACGTTCAGCCGGAAGTTCCAGGAGCTCTTCCTGGCGATCAAGCTGGACAACAACTTCTCGAAGGAGCAGATCCTCGAGAACTATCTCAACACCATCTACTACGGCCGGGGCGCCTACGGCATCGAGGCGGCGGCGAACACCTACTTCGGTGTGCCCGCCGCGCAGCTGACCGCGCAGCAGGGCGCCGTGCTCGCCGTCCTGGTGCGCAGCCCCTCGGCCTACGACCCGGAGGCCAACCCCGAGGGTGCGCAGGACCGCTGGGGCCTGGTGCTCGACGCGATGGTCGAGGAGGGCTGGCTGACCGACGGCGAGCGCGAGGCCTCGGTCTACCCGCCGGTCGCCCCCAAGGGCGGTTCCACGCTGGGCATGCCCGAGGGGCCGGAGGGCCACATCGTCAAGGAGGTCCGGGCCGAGCTCGAGGCGCGTGGGTATGACGAGCAGCAGATCAACGCCGGTGGCCTGCGGGTCACCACCACGATCAGCAAGCCGGCGCAGGACGCGGCGGTCGCGGCGGTGGATGCGGTCATGACCCCGGAGCAGCCGCAGAACCTGCGGCAGGCGCTGGTCGCCATCGACCCGCGCACCGGCGGCGTCGTTGCGTACCACGGTGGCCGGGACGGTGTGGGCACCGACTACGCACAGGCCCAGCGGCAGCCGGGCTCCTCGGTGAAGCCCTACGTGCTGGCGACCGCACTGGGGCAGGGCATCGGCATCCAGTCCCGGCGCGACGGCAGCGACGACCAGGAGTTCCCCGACCGGCCGGGCAAGCCGGTGGTCAACTCCGGCGGCGCCAGCTGCGCGGCCTGCACCCTGACCGAGGCGATCACCCGGTCGCTGAACACCACGTACTACGGCCTCGCCTACGAGGTGGGCCCGGAGAACGTGCGGGAGACCATCCTCGCCGCGACCGGGCTGCCCGAGCAGTGGCAGGGCGGTGCCCTCGCGGAGGGTCGCACCTTGGCCAGCGAGTCCGGTGCCACCGGCTCCTCCATCGGCATCGGCGAGTACGAGATGCGCCCGATCGACCAGGCGCAGGGCTTCGCCACCCTGGCCGCCGGTGGCGTCTACCGTCCGGCGCACTTCGTCACCAAGGTGACCGACAGCAGTGGCACGGTCCTCCTGGAGAACGCCGGTGAGCCCGGTGAGCAGGCGCTGCCCGCCGACGTGGCGAACGACGTCACGGTGGCCACGAAAGGCGTCGCGTCCTACTCGAAGCGGGCGCTCGAGGGCGGCCGCGAGGTGGCCAGCAAGACCGGTACCCAGGGCCTCAACCGGACGGACAACTCCGACGCCTGGATGGTCGGCTACACGCCGTCCCTCTCCGCTGCGGTGTGGGTGGGTACCGACTACCGCGAGCCCATCAAGGACGCCTCCGGACGGATCATCTACGGCGCGGGCCTGCCCGGTGCCATCTGGCAGCGTTTCATGAACGCCGCGCTGGCCGGAACGCCCAAGGAGAAGCTGCCGGACAAGGCGCTGATCACCGGCGACTCGGGCAAGGGCGTGGCCGCGCCGACGACCGAGGCCCCGGCCCGGGTCACCCAGGACGCGCCGGTGGCCACCACCCGGGCACCCGCGCCGACCACGGCACCCACGCCGACCCCGACGCCCAGCCCGCCCGCGGGGTCCGGCACCGGGACCGGTGGAGGTGGTCCTGGGACCGGCGATGACGGCACCGGGACAGGCGGCGATGGCACCGGCGGCGACGGCACGGGCGGTGACGGAACCGGCGGTGACGGTGACGCGCCCGGCGGCGGCGGCGCGGACGGCGGTCAGCCGGCACCCGGTCAGCCGGCACCCGGTCAGCCGGTCTTCCCGCCGCGCCCCAACTGATCACCGCGGGGCCATCCCGCACACTGCACGCATGAGCACCGCACCCACGGGCCCGTCCGCCACCGCGGACGGGCCCGTGGCCGTTCCACGTGGAACGAGACTCCCCGACGGGCCGGACCGGGTGGTGCCGACCTGGACCGACCCTGTCGCCCGGCAGGCCAGCGAAGCAGTGGGCGGGCCGTGGGGCCGGTTCGCGGTGACCGGCCGGGCACTGTTCTGGACGCCGCTGCGCGTCTGCCTGCTGTTCGCCACGTTGGCGCTCGCCGTCGCCTGGGTCAAGCAGGCGCCGTGCGCCGACGGCGACTGGACGGGGAGCGTCCAGTACACGCACTTCTGCTACTCCGACACCATCCCGCTGTTCGGGCTGCACGGCCTCGACGACGGCGCCCTCCCCTACCTGGACAGCGACGTCGAGTACCCGGTGCTCACCGGCGGCTTCATGGCCACGGCCGCGGCGCTCGCCGGCCTCTACGACCGGGCGGCCGGCGCCTCGTCGCTGCTCCCCTCGGTGCCGGTGGTGCAGAGCTACTACGTCGTCACCTGCCTCCTGCTCACCGTCTGCGCCCTCGCCGTCGTCCGGGCGGTGCTGGCGTTGGCCGGCCGGCGGCCCTGGGACGCGGCGATGATCGGGCTGTCCCCGCTGCTGGTGGTGCACGCGTTCACCAACTGGGACCTGTTCGCGGTGGCCCTGGCGACCCTGGGGATGTGGGCCTGGGCGCGCGACCGCCCCGTGCTGGCCGGCGTCCTGCTCGGCCTCGGCGTGGCGGCCAAGCTCTATCCGGCCTTCCTGCTGGGCGCGCTCTTCCTTCTCTGCCTCCGGTCGGGACTGCTGCGCGTCTGGCTGCGCACCACGGTGGCCGCGGTCGGCGTCTGGGTGGCGGTGAACGCCCCCGTCGCCTGGCTGGCGCCGGAGAACTGGGGCCGCTTCTTCCGGCTCAACAGCGTCCGCCCGGCCGATCCTGACTCGCTCTGGTACCTGGCGCTGCACCTCACCGACGACCGGATCCTCGACGGCCCGCTGGCCGAGGGACAGACCCCGGTGGCGCTCAACGCGCTGGTCGCCGTGGCACTGCTCGCCGGCGTGGCCGCGGTGGGGTGGCTGACCCTCTCGGCGCCGGTCCGCCCCCGGGTCGCCCAGATCGCGTTCCTCCTGGTGGCCGTCTTCCTGCTCACCAACAAGGTCTGGAGCCCGCAGTACTCGCTGTGGCTGCTTCCGCTGGCCGTGCTGGCGCGTCCGGGCTGGCGGTCGCTGCTGCTGTGGCAGGCGACCGAGGCGCTGCTGTGGGTGCCCCGGCTGCTCTGGTACCTGGGCCCGGACAGCCGCGGGGTGGACGTCGAGTGGTTCCACCTCGCGGTGGTGCTGCGCGACCTCGCCGTCGTCGTGCTCATGGCGCTGGTCGTGCGCGACGCGCTCGATCCCGACCGGGACGCCGTGCGCACCAGCTGGCCGGGCGTCGACGACCCGGCCGGCGGGCCGCTGCAGCACGCCCCCGACACCTACGTGCTGCGCAGTTCAGCCCAGCGCGTCCCGTAGCAGGGCGATCTCGGCGGCGTGGCTCGCGGCGTCGCCCGGTGTCTCCAGGACCACGGGGCAGTCGGCGGCCCGCGCGACCTCCACGAGCAGCTCGGCCGGGATCTCGCCGTCGGTGATCGGGGCGTGCCGGTCGCGGCTGGAACCGGCCGGGTCCCGGCTGTTGTTCAGGTGCACCAGGTCGATCCGCCCGGTGATCGCCCGGACGTCGGCCACGACGGTGGACAGGTCCCAGCCCGCGGCCCACGCGTGACAGGTGTCGAGGACGAACCCCGCGCCGAACTCGCCGACGCCGTCCCAGAGCCGGGCCAGCGCGTCCAGGTCGCGGGCCATGGCGTTCCCGCCGCCCGCGGTGTTCTCGATCAGCACGGGGACCGGGAAGCCGCCCTCGTCCGCCTGCCGGGAGAAGGTCTTGCGCCAGTTGTCCACGCCGGTCGCCGGATCGTCCGCGGCGAGGACGTGGCCGCCGTGCACCACCAGCCCGCGCGCTCCCACGGCGGCGGCGGCCTCGGCGTGCGTGCCGAGCAGCTTGCGGCTGGGGATCCGGATGCGGTTGTTCGTCGTGGCCACGTTGAGCACGTAGGGGGCGTGCACGACCACCACCAGCCCCGAGGCCCGCAGGTCCTCGGCGTCCGGGCGAGGCTTCGGCGCCGTCCATCCCTGCGGATCGGCGAGGAAGACCTGGACGCCGTCGGAGTCCATCTCCGCCGCGCGGGCCAGCGGCCCACCGGTGTCGAGCTCACCGTCGTCGGTGAGACCGGCGCCCACGTGTACGCCGATCGGGTGCCAACCCATGCGTGCTCCTGATTTACTCGACCACTTCGAGGTTTACCCGTATCGCTTGCGTCACATCATCGTTGAGTGCGTGACGGGGGTTACTCACCGGTAGTGGTGTGACGTCGACGTGGAGGTAGCAGAACATGGCAACGGGTCGCATCCGTCGCACAGCCCGGAGAGGCATCGCTGTGGCGGTCCTCGCCTGGATCGGCGTCGTCACCGCGTCCGTGACCTCGGCGCCGGTCGCGCAGGCGGCCCCCACCGCCACCGTGCCGATCCGGGACCTGACGCAACTGGTCGTGTCGGTCGACGAGGGCGGCACGGTCACCTTCGTCAACGAGATCCAGGACAAGACGGTGAAGGTCGGCGGCGGCGGTCTGCTCCCCTCGCTGGTCGACGTCACCGCCAAGACCGACGTCACGCTCACGCTGCCGTCCGGCCAGAAGCCCCTGGCGCCGGGCGCGAGCGTCGCCGAGAGGTTCGACCGCAGCTGCGTCGCCGGCTGCTGGCTGACCTTCACCTACCGCTACGAGAGCCGCGCGGCCCTCACCCAGCCGCTGCTTGACGCCACCGCCAGGCTGCTGCCCCCGCTCCCCCGGCCGCAGCCGCTGGTGGTCAACACGATCCTGCCGCTGCCGAACCTGCCCGGCGTGAACCTCCCGCAGTTGCCGGCCGTCCAGCTGCCCGAGCTGCCGCAGGTCGAGGTCCCCGTGGACCCGGGCCAGGACCCGGAGACCCGGCCCACGGATGACCCAGCCCCCGACGTGACGCCGGGTGCGAAGAAGTCCACGGGTGAGCAGTACCAGTACCCGATGGCCGGCTCCGTGCCGATGTCGGCCGGCACCCGGAACGCGGTCGCGGCGTTCGATCCCGAGCGGTTCTTCGTCGCCGGCACCGGCTCGGGCGCGGGTGACCGCTCCGGCGCCGGCTCGGTCGCCGGCTCCGGCGGCATGGCCGGTTCCTACGACGGCGCCTCGGTCCCGGTCTTCGGCCAGCTGGCCGGCCTGGACGGCGACGCCCTGGACGAGGGGAACGCCGAGACCGCCAGTGCGTCGACGGACCAGCCGGTGGCCCTCCCCGCGGCGGCACTGGCGGCGGTGGTCGCACTGGCCGCCGTCACCGCGGCGCTGGTCCGCACCCACCAGGCGTCCCGCGAGACGCGCTGAGGACGGTCCCCACTCCCCGCACGCGCAGGGCCCCGGAAACGGGGCTGACCGTGGCCGTCGTCCCCTCCGGGGGCGGCGGCCGCGGTCGTTCCCGGCCCCTGTGGACGGCGGGGGAGGGCCGGAGCGCGGTCGCTGGTAGCCTGGACCTGCGCGTTCCGTCTCTCGTGGGAGCCTCGGGGCGCGCGACGCATGTACGACCCTCCTGCTGCAGATCTCCTGCAGCCGCTGAGACCAGAGGAGGTGGGGTTCTCCGTGCGCAATTACGAACTGATGGTCATCCTCGACCCCGATCTCGAGGAGCGCACCATCGCTCCCTCGCTCGACCGGTTCCTGACCGTGGTCACCAACTCCGGTGGCACCGTCAAGACCGAGATCTGGGGCCGCCGTCGGATGGCCTACGAGATCAAGAAGCAGGTCGAGGGCATCTACGCCATCATCGACATCCAGGCCGAGCCCGCCGCCGTCCAGGAGCTGGACCGCCAGCTGAACCTGAACGAGTCGGTGCTCCGCACGAAGCTGATGCGGCCCGAGGTCCACTGACCATGGCCGGCGAAACCGTCATCACCGTGATCGGCAACCTCACCGCCGATCCGGAGCTGCGCTTCACGCCGTCGGGTGCTGCCGTCGCCAACTTCACGGTGGCCTCGACGCCCCGCACCTTCGACCGTCAGTCGCAGGAGTGGAAGGACGGCGAGGCGCTGTTCCTCCGCTGCAACGTGTGGCGTCAGGCCGCGGAGAACGTGGCCGAGTCGCTCACCCGCGGCTCCCGCGTGATCGTCAGCGGTCGCCTCAAGCAGCGCTCCTTCGACACGAAGGAGGGCGAGAAGCGCACCGTCATCGAGCTCGAGGTCGACGAGATCGGCCCCTCGCTCCGCTACGCCACCGCGAAGGTCACCAAGGCCTCCCGCGGTGAGGGTGGCGGCGGCGGCTTCGGTGGCGGTGGCGGCGGCTTCGGTGGCGGCGGTGGCGGCGGCGGCGGTGCGAGCGACCCCTGGTCGACGCCGGCCGGCCCGTCCGACGAGCCTCCTTTCTGACGAAGGACCCCCTCGCTCCCCACGCCTCGCTCCGCTCGGTGTTGGCCCCTGCGAGGGGGCCGTTCCATCCCCTTACTTTCTGACTCTCTCTGGAGAACCAGGTGCCCAAGCCTCCTGTTCGCAAGCCCAAGAAGAAGGTCTGCCAGTTCTGCAAGGACAAGGCGACCTACGTCGACTACAAGGACACGACCCTGCTGCGGAAGTTCATCTCCGACCGCGGCAAGATCCGTGCCCGCCGCGTCAGCGGCAACTGCAGCCAGCACCAGCGTGACGTCGCCACGGCCGTGAAGAACAGCCGTGAGATGGCGCTGCTGCCCTACACCTCCACGGCGCGCTGATCATGAGCACCATGAAGCTGATCCTCACGCAGGAGGTCACCGGTCTCGGGTCCTCCGGCGACTCCGTCGAGGTCAAGGGCGGCTACGGCCGCAACTACCTCCTGCCCCGCGGGCTGGCCATCGTGGCCACCCGGGGTGCCGAGAAGCAGGTCGAGTCCCTCCGCCGGGCGCGGGCGACCCGCGACGTGCGGTCTCTCGAGGAGGCGCAGGCCGTGGCCGGCCGTCTCACCGGGCTGACCGTCCGCGTGCCGGCTCGCGCCGGTGACGGCGGCCGCCTGTTCGGCCGGGTCACCACCGCCGACGTCGCCGCCGCGGTCACCGCGGCCGGAGGCCCGGAGCTCGACCGTCGCCGGATCGAGCTGCCCAGCAGCATCAAGACCACGGGCCAGCACACCGTCACCGTGCGGGTGCACCCCGAGGTCACCTCTCAGCTGACCGTCGAGGTCGTCGCCGGCTGATGCCGGCGAGCCGCTGAGCGGCTCTGCACCGCCCGCGAGGGGCGTCGGACCACCGTCCGGCGCCCCTCGCGGCGTTCCCGACCGCCACGGGCCCGTGGGGGGTCGTGCGGGGGCCTCACGTCGCAGGTCGGCGGCCCGCCGCCGGGCGCGCCTGGGCGGCCGGAGACGGCTGGCGCGCCCGTGTGACTCGTGGTGCGCCGCACGAAAAAAACTGGGGTCCGATTTCCCGTCCACACCCCCGGGACGGCGTCCTCGCAGCTCAGGGCCGCGGTCCGGCTCGGTCGCCGCCCTGTGTCCCCCGACTTCTCCACATGTCGACACGCGTCCGTCCACCGACTTGTCCACAAGTTGTGCAGATCGGCGTGCACAGCGGTGGTGGACCGGGCCGCCCGCCTTCCCTAACGTCCTCTGCACGCCACCCGGACACGGGACTGTCAGTCCCCTGCGGTAGGCAGAGACCGAACAGGTGTTCGGTCCGGTGCAGTCCACCGAGCTCGCGTACTTCCCCTGCGCGCAGTGGTGTCGTGGGCGCGCCCGCAAGGAGATGGAGGTACCCCCGTGGCGGTGGCCGACGAGTTCAGCCGTCCGTCGGTGACGGCGCCGGCGTACGACCGGCAGCCGCCGCAGGACGTCGCGGCCGAGCAGTCGGTGCTGGGCGGCATGCTGCTGAGCAAGGACGCGATCGCCGACGTGGTCGAGGTCCTGCACGGCAACGACTTCTACCGGCCGGCACACCAGGTGATCTTCGACTGCATCATCGACCTCTACGGCCGTGGCGAGCCCGCCGACGCGATCACCGTCGCCGCTGAGCTCAACCGCACCGACCAGCTGTCGAAGATGGGTGGCGCCGTCTACCTGCACACCCTGATCGCCTCCACGCCGACCGCCGCCAACGCCGGGTACTACGCCGCGATCGTCGCCGAGCAGGCGGTGCTGCGCCGGCTGGTGGAGGCCGGCACCCGCGTGGTCCAGCTCGGCTACGGCGCGGCCGGCGGCAAGGGCGACGTCGACGACATCGTCGACCGCGCCCAGCAGGAGATCTACGACGTCACCGAGAAGCGCATGAGCGAGGACTACTCCCGCCTCGAGGACGTCCTGCAGCCCACGATGGACGAGCTGGACGCGATCGCCTCCCGGGGTGGCACCGCCCGGGGCGTGCCCACCGGCATCCGCGACCTCGACGAGCTCACCAACGGCCTGCAGGCCGGCCAGATGGTCGTCATCGCGGCGCGACCCGGTGTGGGCAAGTCGACCCTCGGACTGGACATCGCGAGGTCGGCGACGGTGAAGCACGGCATGCCGGCCTGCATCTTCTCGCTCGAGATGAGCAAGCACGAGATCACGATGCGTCTGCTGTCGGCCGAGGCGAAGGTACCGCTGCACCACATGCGCGCCGGCACCCTGTCCGACGAGGACTGGGCGAAGCTGGCCCGCCGCATGGGGGAGGTGGCCGACGCGCCGCTCTACATCGACGACTCGCCCAACATGACGATGATGGAGATCCGGGCCAAGGCTCGGCGGCTCAAGCAGCGCAACGACCTCAAGCTCATCGTCATCGACTACCTCCAGCTGATGACCTCGGGCAAGAAGGTCGAGAGCCGCCAGCAGGAGGTCTCGGAGTTCTCCCGTGCGCTCAAGCTGCTGGCAAAGGAGCTCGAGGTTCCGGTCATCGCCATGTCGCAGCTGAACCGAGGTTCGGAGCAGCGTCAGGACAAGAAGCCGATGCTGTCGGATCTTCGCGAGTCGGGCTCGATCGAGCAGGACGCCGACATGGTCATGATGATCCACCGCGAGGACATGTACGAGAAGGAGTCCCCGCGAGCGGGCGAGGCCGACATCATGCTGGTCAAGCACCGCAACGGCCCCACTGCCAACGTCACGGTCGCCTTCCAGGGCCACTACAGCCGCTTCGTGGACATGGCGAACTGACCAGTCGGAAACGCGACCCCTGGCGCGGCGCGGGGCGGGACTGGTAGTCCTGTCCCGACGCCGAACGGATCGGGGGGACCGTGGCCGGTCGAGCGCAGGGTGCCCGGTGGCGCTGGATCCTGGCGGCGCTGGTCGTCGTCGGCGTCGGGGCCGGCGCCTACTGGCACCTGTCCCGCGATGCGCTCGCCGACCCCGCTACGGTCGAACTCCCGCCGCAGGCCGCCGAGCCTCCGGCCGTTCGCGAGTACTTCGCCGGTCCGGGGGCGCCGCTGCTGGCGCTGCTCGACCAGAGCAGCGCCCTGCCGGCCGAGACGACCGCTGAGGTCTGCGGCCGGATCGCCCAGGACCTCGACGCGATCGGCCCGCCGGACGCGCTCCTGGCCGCCGCTGGGGCGGTGCCCGATCTTGCGGTCAGGGACGCGACCGTCAACCACCTCGACGCCGTCGCGGGCTACCTCGAGGACTGCGGGACGACGCAACCGATGGCGCGGCACGCCGAACAGGCGAAGTTCACGTCCACGGTGCTCAGCCGGTTGCTCGTCCGCGCGGGTGCCCGGTGAGACCGTCTGGCACCGGCGGCGGACGGCGGGTCGGCGCGCTGCTGCACGAGCTCGGCGCCCCGGTCCTGGCGCTGGTGACCATCGCGGCCGGACTGGTTGCCGGCGCACATGCCGCGAGCGCTGAGGTGCCCGACGGTCCGGTGTCCTGGCTGGCCGCCGGCGACTCGTACTCGTCTGGGGAGGGTATCCGCGGGACGGGCATGGACGGCGATCCGCGTACCTGCGCACGGTCGGACCTCGCCTACGGCCCCAAGGCCGCCGGCATCCTGACGAGCCAGCGGGGATGGGTCATCGGGCCGCTGTCCTTCCCGGCGTGCAGCGGGGCCACCCTGGACGAGTTCTACAACCCCGGCGCCGGCCAGCACGAGGCACAGTGGCAGCAGGCTCTGGCTGCCGCGCCACGCGGCGGGCGGTTCGACGTGGTGACGCTGTCCTTCGGTGGCAACGACGTCGGGTTCGCCGATCTGCTCACCGGCTGCATGGCCAGCTGGGGGAAGGGCTTGAGCTGGACCGGCATGGTCGCGCGCGGTCGGTCCTGCGACGTCGACTCGGCCGACCTCGAGGCACGCATCGACGGCCTCGTCGCGGGGAGGTCGACGGTGCATCCCGGCGTGACCTACGGCGAGGGCACGCACCTGACGCTGGCCGGTTTCTACGAGCAGGTCGTCCGGGAGAACGTGTCAGCCGACGGCGTCCTGGTCGTCGTCGGCTACCCGCAGCTGTTCGCCGACACCGGGGACTGGGGTGACTGGCGAGGGCGCTCCTGCCATCTGATCGACCGCGGCGATGCCGACCTGCTCAACGCCGCGGGCGACCGCCTGGACGAGGCCCTGCGCACGGCCGTGGCGGACGCCAACGCCGCACTGGGGGATGACCGCGTGCGGTTCGTCGACCGCGGCGACCTGTTCGCCGGCCACGAACTCTGCTCCGGCTCGATCGAGTACCTGAACGGCATCACGGTGACCGAGCGCCTCATGCACTCGTTCCACCCGAACGACATCGGCCACCAGATCACCGCGGAGCAGGTCGCGGGCGAGGTGGAGGCCCACCTGGGCTCCGTCGCCGCGTCACCTACCACCGCGCCGCCGACCACCGCGCCACCGACCACCACCGTTCCGACACCCTCAGCGGCGCCGAGGACGTCCGCGACGCCCATCGACGACGGCACCTCGGACTTCAGCATCGGCGACCGCTTCGTGTCGGCCTGCGTCGTCGCCTGGCCGACGGCACCCACGTACACCAGCGACTCGATCATCATGACGATGGATTGTCGAGCGGCACCCGAGCAGTTCACCTTCACGCAGGTGACCCTCGGCGACCCGGAACTGCCGATCACACCCGGTACCGGCGTCGTGCAGGTCGACGGGGTGATCGTCGACTATGCCCAGTCCACCTACGGCTTCCGGACCCTGGTCGTCGAGGCGGACAGCGTCACCTGGTGACGCGACGGTTTCTGCTCGCCCGCGTTTCACGGGAAACGGCGACCGGTTGGCTTTTTCAGCCAATTGGTTGGGCGCCACATCACTTTCAGCTAGGAACAACACTCCCTCAGTCATCGGAACCCCCGTGCCCTCTCGCTCATGGCGCCGGACGACCGCGTCGGTCGTCGGCACCCTGGCCGTGACGTTCGCCGTCTCGGCCACCGCGACACCAGCCCTGGCGAAGCCCGCCAAGGCCGACCCGATCTCTGCCTTCCCCTCCGACAGGCTGACCATCCCCGACCGGGGCCAACTGACCGGCCGGCGGGGGCAGGCGCAGGTTGCTGCCTTCCCGGGCCGCAACCAGGTGCTCGACCCCTGGACGGCGACGGCGCGGTCTGGGAGGTGCCGATTCGCGACGGGTCGATGCTGCTCCAGCTGAACTTCGAGGAGCCCGCGCTGCTCCCGTAGCGGCACAGCGCCGCTGAACGACGAGGGGCCCGGAACCTGTGCGGTTCCGGGCCCCTCTGCGTTCAGTCCGAGATCAGGCGGCGGCCTTCGACTGCAGCGCTCGGCGGACCTTGGGTCCGCCCGTGGTCATCTTGTAGAGCTTGGCCAGCTGCGCCGGGGCGTTCTTCGGCGTCGTCTCCGCGAGCCAGCCGTTGGGCAGGGAGAGCCGGATGACCTTGTGCCACGCGCTCGCGACCTGCTTGACCAGCGGGGCGGAGTGGTAGGTGAGCTCGTAGCGGTCGAAGATCTCCTTCACCCGCGGGGCGATCTCGGCGTACCGGTTGCTCGGGATGTCGGGGAACAGGTGGTGCTCCACCTGGTGCGACAGGTTGCCGGTCATGATGTGCATGGCCTTGCTGCCGGAGATGTTGGCCGAGCCGAGCATCTGGCGGACGTACCACTCACCACGGGTCTCGCCGTCGATCGAGGTCTTCTCGAAGGTCTCGACGCCCTCGGGGAAGTGGCCGCACATGATGACCGAGTGCGACCACAGGTTGCGCACCACGTTGGCGGTGAAGTTGGCGACCAGCGTGGGCATGAACGACGGGCCCGACAGCAGCGGGTGGACGACGTAGTCCTTGGCGGCCTGGTTGCGGATCTTCTTCAGCACCTGCTTGACGCCGGCCCGGAACTTCGGGTCGTTGCGGCGCTTCTTGGAGGCCAGGTTCTTGCCGAGCTCCAGGTCGTAGGCGGCGATGCCGTACTCGAAGAAGCAGGCGTTGATGAAGTTCCAGAGCGGCTGCGCCAGGTACATCGGGTGCCACTTCTGGTCCTCGTCGACGCGCATGATGCCGTAGCCGAGGTCGTTGTCCTTGCCGATCACGTTCGTGTACGTGTGGTGCAGCTCGTTGTGCGAGTGCTTCCACTGCTCGGCCGGGCTGGCCATGTCCCACTCCCACGTCGTGGAGTGGATCTTCGGGTCGCGCATCCAGTCCCACTGGCCGTGGAGGATGTTGTGCCCGATCTCCATGTTCTCGAGGATCTTGGCGACCGAGAGCCCCACGGTGCCCAGCACGAAGGCCGGCGGGAACTTGGAGAACAGCAGGACGGCGCGGCTGCCCAGCTCGAGCTTGCGCTGCACGTCGATGACGGTGCGGATGTACTTGGCGTCGTTCTCGCCGAGGTTGTCGCGCACCTCCTGGCGGATGGTGTCCAGCTCCTTGCCGATGAGCTCGATGTCCTCGGCGGTGAGGTGGGCGATGGGGTTCTCGGGCTTCTTCTGGATGACGGTCATGTCAGGGCTCCTGGGGCTCGAGGGGGTCAGTGGTCGATGGAGCAGGCGCCGGCCGGGGCGCTGATGCAGGTCTGGACGAGGACGCCGTCGCCGACGTCGTCGGCGGAGGTGATCTCGCCGTTGCGGAGGTCGCGGACCGCGCCCTCGCGCAGGGGGAGCACGCAGCCGTAGCAGATGCCCATGCGGCAGCCGCTCGGCATGAGCACGCCCGCCTCCTCGGCGGCGTCGAGGATCGGCGTGGTGCCCTCGACCTCGACGGTCGTGCCGTTCTTCTCGAAGGTCACCGTGCCGCCCTCGCCGGCGCCGGCGAGCACGCGGGGACGGAAGCGCTCGGTGTAGAGCTGGTCGGCGATGCCGACGGACGCCCAGTGCTCCTCCAGGGCCTCGAGCATGCCGACCGGGCCGCAGGCCCAGGTGGCGCGCTCGTGCAGGTCGGGCACCAGCTCGGCGATCGAGCGGGCGTCGAGCAGCCCGGCGGTGTCGGTGTGCTGCTCGATCAGGGTGATGTGGCCCTCGGCGGCCATCTGCCGCAGCTCGGAACCGAAGACGACGTCGTCGGCCGTGGGGGCCGAGTGCACGAGCACCGTGTCGGTGAGCTGGTGGGCGTGGTTGCGCAGGATGCCCATGACCGGCGTGATGCCGGAGCCGGCGGTCACGAAGAGCGACTTGGCGGGGGTCTCTTCCGGCAGGCAGAACTCACCGGTGGCCTGGTCCAGCTGAATGATCGTGCCCGGCTGCACCCGGTGCACCAGGTGGTTGCTCACCTTTCCGTCAGGGATGGCCTTCACCGTGATGGTGAAGCAGCCGTCCGCGCGGTCGAGCACCGAGGTGATCGAGTAGGCGCGCCACTGGCGGACGCCGTCGATGTCGATGCCGATGCGGACGTACTGCCCGGGGACGTGCGGCAGCCAGTCGCGGCCGGGGCGGATCACGATCGACGCAGCGTCCCGGGTCTCGCGGTGAACGGCCTCGATCCGACCGCGCAGGGCGGCGCCGGACCGCAGTGGGTCGAACAGGTCGAGGTAGTCGACGGGGAGCAGCGGGGTGGTGACCAGCTCGGCGATCTTCAGCACCCGGTCGCGCAGCGCAGTCCGCGCCGGCATGCGGGGCGCGGCGGGGCGCGGAGTCGTCGCTGTCATGCATATAGCTTTCCCAGTCCCGCAGCCAAATACCTGTGCCTTCGACGTGAATCGAGGGGTAGGTTCTGTTCCCGGCGAACAAAGGAGCGGGGGAATGCGGGCACAGGGGTTTCCCGACGCGGTGGCCGATGCCATGCGCGAGGAGCTGCCGCGGGTCGCGGAGCGGGCAGTCGAGGCGATCATCGTCGCGGTGCCCGGCTATGCCGACGCCTTCCAGGGCCCGATGGGCCGCAAGATCTCCAACGCCGTCGAGCTGACGCTGCGCGGCTTCCTGCAGCTCGCCGCCGCGGGGGGCACTGCCGACGCGGGCACCCCCGGTGGACCGGTCGTCGAGGCGGCGTACGCGCTGGGGCGCGGAGAGGCGCGCAGCGGGCGCTCGATGGACGCGCTGCTCGCGGCCTACCGGGTGGGGGCGCGCGTCGCCTGGCGCGACATGAGCGCGACAGCGGTGGCAGCGGGTCTCGGCCCGGAGTCCACGGCCCGGTTCGCCGAACTGGTCTTCGCCTACATCGACCGGCTGTCGGCGGCCAGCGTCGCCGGCCACGCCGACGAGCTCGCCTCCAGCGGCCGGGCGAGGGAGCGTCAGCTCGAACGGCTGGCCCGCGGGCTCCTACTGGGCGGCCCGCACGCCGAGCTCGTCGAGGCCGCCCAGCGCGCGGACTGGACGCCGCCGCGCACCCTGACCGTCGTCGTCCTCCCGGCGGCGCGGACGCAGGGCGCGCTCGTCTCCCTGGACCCGCGCACGCTGCGGTCCACCGAGGAGATGCCGGAGGTCGGCGCCGCCGACGAGCTGACCGTCCTGCTGGTCCCGGACGCCGACGGGGCGGCGCGGCCGGCGCTGCTGCGCTCGCTGGAGGGCCGCGAGGCCGTGGTGGGGCCCGCCCGCCCGTGGTCGGAGGCCGAGACCTCCTACGCGCGGGTGCTGCGCGCGCTCAGGCTCGGGATGCGGCCCGCCGACCGGGCGCCGCTGGACACCGACGCCTGCCTGGCCGAGCTGGTGGTGCGGGCCGACGCCGAGGCGCTGGCCGATCTGCGGGCCCGCGTCCTGGCCCCGCTCGACGAGCTCGCCGACACCGCGCGGGAGAAGCTCACCGAGACCCTGCGCTCCTGGCTGCTGCACCACGGCCGGCGCGACCAGGTGGCGGCCGAGCTGTTCGTGCACCCGCAGACCGTGCGCTACCGGATGACGCAGCTCCGGCAGCTCTACGGGGACCGGCTGGAGGACGCGGCCGCGGTCCTGGAACTGACCATCGCCCTCGGGGTGCCTGACCGCCCGCCGGTCACCGGGGCCGATGGCGCAGGAACGGCGTCAGCGGGCCCGGGCAGGGTGTCGGCATGACCGTCGACGTCGCTGCGGCCGCCGAGTTCCTGGCGAGCTCCGCTCGCGTGCTGGACCGCCGCCGCTTCGAGTTGCTGTTCGGCGGGGGTGAGCCGGCGCCGGTGCTGGCCGCGTTGGACGGCTACCGGAACACCGACGGCGGCTACGGCTGGGGCCTGGAGCCCGATCTGCGCTCGGTCACCAGCCAGCCCGCGGGCGCGCTGCACGCGCTCGAGGCGCTCGTCGGCACCGGTGCCGCCGGGGCGGACCGGGCGCTGGCGGTCTGCGACTGGCTGGCGACGGTGACGCTGCTCGACGGCGGCCTGCCGTTCGCGCTGCCGGTGCCCGACCCGGCGGCCTGCGCGCCGTTCTGGGCGGATGCGGACCCCACGCGGTCCTCCCTCCAGATCACCGCCGTGGTGGCCGCGACGGCGCACCTCGTGGCGGCGGCCGTGCCCGCGGTGGCGGACCACCGGTGGCTGCGGCAGGCCACGGCCCACTGCCTGGACGCGATCGCCGAGCTGCCGGCCGACGTCCACGCGATGGAGCTGGCGTTCGCGGTCCGGTTCCTGGACGCCGCCGCGCCGGCCTGGCCGCGGGTGGTTCCGGCGCTCGTGGACCGCCTTCGAGCGCACGTGCCGGCCGACGGACTGCTGCACGTGGCCGGTGGGGCGCCCGACGAGTACATGCGGCCCCTGGACTTCAGCCCTCTGCCGGGCGGACCGGCCCGGACCCTGTTCCCGCCCGAGGTGGTCGACCGCGAGCTCGACCGGCTCGAGGCGGGGCAGCAGGACGACGGAGGGTGGAGCGTGGATTTCGTCAGTTACTCGGCGGCGGCCACGCTGGAGTGGCGGGGACACAGCACGGTGGAGGCGCTCGCGCTGCTGCGCGCCAACTCCCGGATCTGAGGCGTCAGACAGGGCGGAGCACGGCGACGAGGAAGTCCGACTCGGGGGTGAACGGCCGCAGGTCCCACGTGGACAGCAGCAGGTCCGGTGCCCACCCGGCGGACCGGGCGTCGTCGAGGAACTCGTCGAAGTCGTAGCCGCGCCCGGCGCCGAACCCGATCGCGGCACGCCCCTCCTCCGAGACGTGCGCCCGCAGGCGCGCCAGCACGGTGCGCCGGGTCGAGGGCGCCAGGAACGCCATCACGTTGCCTGCGCTGACGATCGCGTCGAACGGCTCACCGTCCAGATCCAGCTCCGCCAGGTCACCGACCAGCCAGCGCGGGCCCGGATGGTCCTCCTCCGCTGCGGCGATCAGTACCGGATCGACGTCGACCCCGACGACCTCGTGCCCGACGGAGGCCAGCCAGCCGCCGACCCGGCCGGGTCCGCAGCCGGCGTCGAGGACGCGGGAGCCGCGGGCCAGCATCGCGTCGACCAGCCGGGCCTCGCCCACCAGGTCCACCCCCTGCGCGGCGAGATCCCGGAACCGCTGGACGTAGGCCCGCGAGTGGTCGGGGTCCTCCTGGGTCAGCCGCGTCCACGCGCTGGGTTCGGTCATGCGGCCATTCTCGACGACACGGGGACGACCTAGCGGGTGGGTCCGTCGTCCCTCAGCCCCACCAGGAGCGTTCCGCTGTTCCGGTCATCCCTCGGGCCTCCAGTCGGGCGGGTCGGCCGGCTGCAGCGCCGGGTCGTCAGCGGACAGCGTGCGCACCGGGCCCGGCGGCGTCCGGGGGCCCTCGAACCGCACCGTCACCCGGCCCAGGCCGCGTCCCCACACCCAGCCGGGTCCGAGCTCCTCGTGCCGCACGTCCTGCCCCGGCCACCAGCGCTTCTCCACCGGCAGCGCCGGAGCCTCCTCGGGGACCGCCGCCTCGGGCTCCGGTTCCGGCCCGGTCCCGTCGTCGACCTCGACGTGCCCCTCGGCGAAGAGGTCGCCCTGGGCGTAGACCGACAGCCCCGATACGCCGACGCCGAGGAGTCGGAGCCCACCCCCGGTGCCGGCCTCGGCGAGCAGCCGGCGGGCGGTGGAAGCGATCAGGCGGGAGTCGTCGGTCGGCTGCGGGAGCGTCTGCGAGCGGGTCAGGGTCGTGAAGTCGTAGCGGCGCAGCTTCAACGTCACCGTCCGGCCGGAGATGGCGCCCTTCCGGAGCCGCTCCCCCACGCGGGTGGCCATCGAGTCGATCTCCCGGTTCAGGACGGCGACGTCGGTGAGGTCGCGCTCGAAGGTCTCCTCGTGCGAGACGGACTTGACGTCCCGGTCGGGGACGACGGCGCGGTCGTCGTCGGCGCGGGCGAGCGCGTGCAGCCCGGCGCCGTGCGCTCGGCCGACGAGCGCGACGAGGTCGGTCAGCGAGCGGGCGGCCAGGTCGCCCACCGTCTTGACCCCCACCTGGTGCAGCCGTTCGGCGGTGGCCGGGCCGACGCCGCCCAGCCGGGTGACCGGCAGCGGGTGCAGGACCTCCAGCTCCCGGCCCGGCGCGACCACGACCAGGCCGTCGGGCTTCTGCAGGTCCGAGCCGATCTTGGCCATGAGTTTGGAGCTGCCGATGCCCACCGAACCGGTGACGCCGCCGGTCGCCTCCGCGATCCGCTCCTTGAGGTCCCGGGCCAGTGCGGAGACGCCGTCCAGCGACAGGTCGAGGCCGTCGGCCGCCGCGAGGTCGACGTAGGCCTCGTCGATCGACACCGGCTCCACCAACGGGGACACCTCGCGCAGCAGCCCCATGACGACGTCGGAGGTGCGCCGGTAGGCGGCGAACCGGCCGCCCAGGAACGCCGTTCCGGACGGGCACCGCCGCCGGGCCTCCGCCGTCGACATGGCCGAGCGGGCGCCGTACGCGCGCGCCTCGTAGGACGCCGTGGCGACGACGCCGCGTCCTCCGACCCCGCCGACGACCACCGGCCGCCCCCGGAGCGACGGTTTGTCGCGTTGTTCCACAGCCGCGAAGAACGCATCGAGATCGAGGTGCAGGATGCTCGGGATTCCCCTCACGACCAGCGCCTCACCCCGCCATTGTCCGTGCCGCCACCGATCCCGGGGAGGATCCCCGTGCTCCGCGAGCTGCAGCCCGGCACCGCTCCGGTCCCGGGACGCGACGTTCCCATGCGATCGGCAGGCTCCGGAACCGGCCTCCGGTCCGTGCCCCCCGCCGGCCCGGCGGACCGACGTAGGAGGACTCGTGCGCCGTCAGCAGTCACCGGTGACCGTCCGCGTCCCCGGGCGGAACGTCGGCGAGGCGGTGGCCCGGCTGACGACGGTCGCGGACCGCGAGCGCGCCCGCCGCCCACGCAGGCCCGGCGACCTGCGCATCCGGGTGCGCCCCGACGGCCGGGTCCGGATCGGGCGGCTCTCCGGCAGCTCGCTGTCCTACCCGACGCTGCGCGGCGGCCTGGAACCGGCGCCCAGGGGTGGCGTGCAGCTCACGGGCACGGTCCGCGAGGACGGCGCCGGCCTCCTCGTCATCGGCGGAGAGGTCCTGGTCGGGGTGGTCGGGCTGGTCCTGATCCTCGCCGGGGTGTCGTCCGGCGAGCCGGGGGGTGTGGTCGCCGGCGGCTTCTCCCTCGTGCTGGGCGTCGTCGTGGCATGGGTTCTGCACCGGCTGCGGCGCGGCTTCGGAACGGAGGCCGACGAGTTCGTCGGGGTGCTGGAGCGGGCGCTCGGGCGCAGGGGATGAGGAGCCGGCGGGCTCAGCTGACGTCGTCGTCCACCCAGTCCAGGCTCTTGGTGACCGCCTTCTGCCAGTTCCGGTAGGTGCGCTCGCGCTCCTCGTCGGCCATCGCCGGCTCCCAGCGCTTGTCCTCCGCCCACTTGGCGGTCAGCTCGTCCAGGCCGCTCCAGAAGCCGACCGCCAGGCCCGCGGCGTAGGCGGCGCCCAGCGCCGTGGTCTCGGCGATCCTCGGCCGGATGACCGGGACGTCGAGCAGGTCGGCCTGGAACTGCATGAGCAGCTCGTTCCCCACCATGCCGCCGTCGACCCGCAGCTCGGTGAGGTCGACCCCGGAGTCGGCGTTCATCGCGTCGAGGACCTCGCGGGTCTGGAAGGCGGTTGCCTCCAGCACCGCGCGGGCCAGGTGGCCGCGGTTGACGAACCGGGTGAGGCCGACGACGGCGCCACGGGCGTCGGAGCGCCAGTGCGGGGCGAAGAGGCCGGAGAACGCCGGGACGAAGTAGGCGCCGCCGTTGTCGTCGACCTCGCGGGCCAGGTCCTCGATCTCGGGGGCGCTGGAGATCATCTTCAGGTTGTCCCGCACCCACTGGACCAGCGAGCCGGTGACCGCGATCGAGCCCTCCAGCGCGTAGACCGGCTTGGCGTCGCCCAGCTGGTAGCAGAGGGTGGTGAGCAGGCCGTTCTCCGACGGCACCGCCTCCTCGCCGGTGTTGAGCAGCATGAAGTTGCCGGTGCCGTAGGTGTTCTTGGCCATGCCGCGCTCGAAGCAGACCTGGCCGAAGGTGGCCGCCTGCTGGTCGCCGAGGGAGCCGGAGATCGGCACGCCGGCGAGGAACCCGGACGTGCGGCCGGTCCCGTACTCCTCGGAGTTCGAGCGGATCTCCGGCAGCATGGAGACCGGGATGCCCATCTCGTCGGCAATGGCCTCGTCCCAGGCGAGCGTCCGGTAGTCCATGAGCATCGTGCGCGAGGCGTTGGAGACGTCGGTGAGGTGCTGGCCGCCGTCGCGACCGCCGGTCATGTTCCACATGAGCCAGGAGTCGATGGTCCCCATCAGTAGCTCGCCATTCTCGGCGCGCTTCCGGGCGCCCTCGACGTTGTCGAGGATCCAGCGGACCTTGGGGCCGGCGAAGTAGGTCGCCAGCGGGAGGCCGACCTTGTCCTTGTAGCGGTCCGCGCCGCCGCCCAGGGCGCCGAGCTCCTCGATGATCTTCGTGGTGCGGGTGTCCTGCCAGACGATCGCGTTGTGGACCGGTTCGCCGGTCCGCCGGTCCCAGACCACCGTGGTCTCGCGCTGGTTGGTGATCCCGACGGCGACGATGTCGGAGACGCCGGCATCGCTGCGGGCGATGGCCTGCGCGACCACCTCGCGGGTGTTGCGCCAGATCTCCATCGCGTCGTGCTCGACCCAGCCGGCGCGCGGGAAGATCTGCTGGTGCTCCTTCTGGCCGACGGAGACGACGTTGCCGTCGTGGTCGAAGAGCATGCAGCGGGTGCTGGTCGTGCCCTGGTCGATCGCGGCGACGTACTGGTCTGCCATGGGTCTTCTCCTCGGGAACGGGACGTCAGATGGGGACGTGCGAGAACAGGCCGGCGAGGACGGCGCCCACCAGCGGGCCGACGACGGGGACCCAGGAGTAGTCCCAGTTGCTGCTGCCCTTGCCGCGGATGGGGAGCACGGCATGCGCGAGGCGCGGACCCAGGTCGCGCGCGGGGTTGATGGCGTAGCCCGTCGGGCCACCCAGCGAGACACCGATGCCCACGACCAGCAGCGCCACCGCCAGCGGGCCCACCTCGGTGGGCGTGTCCCCGAAGCGCAGCACGACGTAGACCAGGACGAACGTGCCCAGCACCTCGGTGACCACGTTGTCGGGGATGCTGCGGATCGCGGCGTTGGTGGAGAAGGTGCCCAGCGCGGCGCCGGGCTCGTTGTCCGGGTCGTCGTAGTGCCGGCGATACGCGGCCCAGGCGCCGACGGCGCCGGCGAAGGCGCCGAGCAGCTGGGCGAGCACGTAGACGGCGGTCGAGGCCCAGGTGACGGGCACGCCCGGGGCGTACTCGTCCGCACCGCTGGCCCACAGGCCGGCGGTGATCGCCGGGTTGATGTGCGCCCCCGAGCTGGCCGCGGCGTACACGGCGGCGAAGACGGCCAGACCCCAGCCGAAGGCGATCGTGATGATGCCGCCACCGTTGCCATAGGTCTTGGACAGGGTCACGTTGGCGACCACGCCCACGCCCAGCAGGATGAGGAA
Source organism: Blastococcus atacamensis (assembly GCF_002938425.1). Taxonomy (GTDB): domain Bacteria; phylum Actinomycetota; class Actinomycetes; order Mycobacteriales; family Geodermatophilaceae; genus Blastococcus; species Blastococcus atacamensis. The sequence continues at coordinate 30,005 of NZ_POQU01000017.1, forward strand.
GAAGGTGCCGACGACCTCGCTGCCGAAGACGGTCCACAGGCCGACGGACTCCACGCGGCGCCTCCTCCCCGTCGGTGGTGCGGCTCCCGGGCGGGCCCTCGGGGGATCGAGGTCGGCCAGGCCCGTGTGACCGTAAGCACGACCTGTGACCCGCTGCAACGGGATCGGTGGCGGTGCCCGCAGCCGACGCCACGGCCTGTCGCGGGAGCCCGTCGCCGCCTACCGTGGGCGGCGATCGCCGGAGGTGTTCGATGTCCTCAGTTCCCGTGCTCGGTCCGCAGCAGCGAGCCCAGGCGTGGGCGGAGTTGGCCGAGGGCCGGTACGAGGTCCTCGTCGTCGGGGGCGGGGTCACCGGCGCCGGGGTGGCCCTGGACGCCGCGACCCGTGGCCTGCGCACCGCGCTGGTCGAGGCCCGGGACTTCGCCAGCGGCACGTCGTCCCGCTCGTCCAAGCTCTTCCACGGCGGCCTGCGGTACCTGGAGCAGTTCGACTTCGGCCTCGTCCGCGAGGCCCTGCACGAGCGAGACCTGAACGTCACCCGCCTGGCGCCGCACCTGGTCAAGCCGGTGCCGTTCCTCTATCCCCTGACCCACCGGGTGTGGGAGCGGCCCTACGTCACGGCCGGCCTGGCCCTCTACGACGGGCTGGCCCGCGTCGGCGCCCTGTCCACGCCGATGCCGCCGCAGCGGCACCTCACGCGCACCGGGGCGCGCAAGCTGTTCCCCGCGCTCCGACCGGAGGCCCTCGTCGGCGCGGTGCGGTACTACGACGCCCAGGCCGACGACGCCCGGCACACCCTCGGGGTGGTCCTGACCGCGGCCCGCTACGGCGCCACGGTCCTGAACTCGGCCGAGGTGGTCTCGTTCGTGCACGCCGGCGGGCGGGTCGTCGGCGCCCGGGTCCGCGACGTCGAGACCGGCCAGGAGGTGGAGGTCCGCAGCGAGGTCGTCGTCAACGCCACCGGGGTGTGGACCGACGACGTCCAGACGTTGGTGGGCGGGCGTGGCCGCTTCCACGTGCGCGCCAGCAAGGGCGTGCACGTGGTCGTGCCCCGTGACCGGATCAACGGCGAGGTCGGCCTCATCCTGCGCACCGAGACGTCGGTGCTGTTCGTCATCCCGTGGGGAAGCCACTGGATCGTCGGGACGACGGACACCGACTGGAACCTGGACAAGGCCCACCCGGCGGCCAGCCGCGCGGACATCGACTACATCCTCGGACGCGTCAACGAGGTGCTCACCGTGCCGCTCTCGCACGACGACATCACCGGGGTCTACGCGGGGCTGCGACCGTTGCTCTCCGGCGAGAGCGAGTCGACCAGTCAGCTCTCCCGCGAGCACGCCGTCGCCCGCCCCATGCCGGGCGTCATCGCCGTCGCGGGTGGCAAGTACACGACGTACCGGCCGATGGCCGCCGACGCCGTGGACGCCGTCGTGCAGGACGTCACCCGGCGGGTGCCGCCCAGCGTCACCGAGAACGTGCCGCTGGTCGGCGCGGAGGGCTACGCCGCGATGGTGAACCGGCTCGACGTCCTGGCCGAGCGGTGGGCGATCCCCCGCTTCCGCGCCGAGCACCTGCTCAACCGGTACGGCTCGCTGGCGCCGGAGGTGCTGGCCCTCGCCGACGAGGACCGCGACCTGCTGCTACCGGTACCCGGCGCCGAGCAGTACCTCATGGTGGAGATGGTCTGGGGCGCCGGGCACGAGGGAGCGCTGCACCTGGACGACCTGCTCGCCCGGCGCACCCGCATCTCCATCGAGACCCCGCACCGCGGGGTGGAGTCCGCCGACGCAGTGGCGCGGGCGGTGGCCGGGGTGCTGGGCTGGGACGCCGAGCGCGTCGCCAACGAAGTGGCCAGCTACATCGCACGCGTGGAGGCCGAGCGGGCCTCGCAGGCGGCATCCGACGACCGGGAGGCCGACGCGGTGCGGGTCGCCGCGCCCGACACCCGGGCGGTCGCCGTGGGACGGGCGCTGCGCTGACGCCGGCGCCCGCCCCGGTCAGCCCTCCGTGAGCGCCGCTGCGGGGAGCCAGTCGGCGTCGAGCAGCTCGGCGATCTCCCGGAGCGAGGCGGTGTCCGCGCCGGCGGTGGAGCCGCTCACGGCCAGCCGCTCCACCATCACCTTCGCCACCTGCTCCTCCACCGTGTCCGCCGCATAGGCGATCCGCCAGGGCGAGCTCTTCCCGTCGCGGTGCGTGCGCCCGGTGACCTGCCGCGCCTGGATGCCGGAGAACCGCGGTTGGTGGAACAACCCGACCCGCGGCATCTCCGAGGCGGTCGACCCGTCGGGCAGCAGCTCGCCCGCGTGCAGGCTGATCGACGCCGTCACCGTGAACACGCACACCATCGCCTCGCCCCGCTGGAAGCGCAGCCGCTCGGCCTCGACGTCGAACCGGTCGCGGCCGAAGATGGCGGCGACCGGGATCTTCGCGTCCAGCAGCGCCTCGCGGATCGGGTCCGCCGCCGTCTCGACGAACTCGACCGAGACGGCCACCTGGCGCTCCGCCTCGACCTGCGCCTTGATCCAGTCGACGGTGGCCTGCACCCGGATCAGCCCGGCCTTCTGGCGGAACCGCAGCAGCGCCGCGCGGCCCTTCGCGCTCTGCCGGGCCCGGCGCGCCAGCTGCATCTCGGCGCGGAACTGCGACCACTCCGCCTCGTAGGCCGCCCGCTCCGCGGGAGTGAGCAGGACCGGCGTCCCGGTCACCGACACCGGCCCCCACGGCGCGGGGCGGTGCAGCGTCGCCGGCGGATCGGCGTCGGCCAACCAGGACTGCAGCCGTGCCAGGTCCGACCGTCGCTCGTCGGGATCCTCGCTCCACTGCCATCCGTAGCGGCCACGTTCCACGTGGAACCGATGCCGCTCCAGCGCCTTGGGGAGGTCGGCCCACTCCTTGATCGACTCGCCCTGGCGGGCGGCGAACTCCGGTGCCAGGTACGGCAGCTCCAGCGGGGTGTGCGCGGGGGTCGCGGTCGCCGCCAGCACGTACGGGGTGTCCTTGACCCGGGCGGCCCCGGAGACGGCCTTCCAGTGCTTCCACCGCTGCGTGGTCGTGTGCCGCACCATGTGCGCCTCGTCGGCCACGACGACGTCGAAGCGGAGCTTGGCGACCTTGCCGAGCCGGTCCCAGGTCGTCACGCACCAGCGCAGCCCGCCGTCGCCGAAGCCCGCGATCGAGCGAGACCAGTGCGGGATGGTGATCGCCGCGGGCCGGTCGGCGATGACCAGCACCGTGCGCACCGGCCGCTGGGCGGCGATCTCGTGGACCGCCAGGATGGCGGTGCCGGTCTTGCCCACTCCGGGGTCATCACCGAGCAGGAACACCCGGCCCCCGGCAGCCGCGTGCGCGGCCACGACCGCCGCGCCGGTCTCCTGCGGCTCGCGCGGCACCAGCGCGGGGGGAACCGGCAGCGGGCGCGGCGTCTCGTTCAGCTCGTCCTCGAGGAACCGCTCCAGGCTGTAGGCGGGCGGGTCGTACGGGGCCAGCTCGGGCGGCAGGGACCGGCCGACCCAGACGGTCGCCTGCAGGCCCGGGTGCCAGACCGCACCCGGCGCCGGAGCCCGGAACGGCACGGCCAGCACCCATACCCGCTCCCCGGGCCCGGCCTCGGGGAGTTCTGGCGCCGGCTTCTTCGCCGATGCCCTGCGGGGTGCGGCCTTGCGGGTGCGGGTGGCGGTCGTGCTGCGGCTGCTCGTGCTGCGCCGTCGTCCTGGCATGCGTCGGTTCTCCCCCTCGTCCCCGGCACGGTAGGCCGCGGGACCGACAACCCGTCTGATGGAATCGCCGGGTGACCGACGGTGGCAACGACGAACGCCTCGCGGCGCGCACCCTGGGCGAGGCGGGGCCGCGCGTCGTCTTCGTGCACGGGCTGTTCGGCCAGGGCAAGAACTGGACGACGATCGCCAAGGGTCTGTCCGAGGGGCACAGGGTGACGCTGCTCGACCTGCCCAACCACGGCCACTCCCCCTGGACCGAGCGCGTCGACTACCTCGACATGGCCGAACTCGTGGCCGCGGAGCTCGCGTCGTTCGACGAGCCGGTCACCCTCGTCGGGCACTCGATGGGTGGCAAGGTCGCCATGCAGCTGGCCCTGCGCCGGCCGGAGCTGCTCCGCGGACTGGTCGTGGTCGACATCGCCCCGGTGGAGTACCCGTTGCAGGGCGGGCGGACCGACGACGCCGACGAGGAGGCCTCCCCCTTCGAGGAGTTCATCGCCGCCATGCGGGCGGTGGACCTGGACTCGCTGAAGACCCGGGACGAGGCCGACGCGGCGCTGCGGGCCGCCGTCCCGAGCCGGATGGTGCGCAGTTTCCTGCTGCAGAGCCTGGTCCGCGAGGACGTCGGCGGGGAGCAGACCTGGGGCTGGCGGCTGAACCTGGAGCTGCTGGCCCGCGACCTCGGGGAGCTGCGCCGGTTCCCCGATCCGCCGCCCGGCGCCACGTACGACGGTCCGGTGCTCTGGATCGCCGGCGCGAACAGCCACTACGTGCTGCCCGGGGACCGCGAGCGGATGGACGAGCTCTTCCCGATGACCCGGCTGGTGCGGGTGAAGAACGCCGGGCACTGGGTGCACTCGGAGCAGCCGGAGATCTTCCTGGAGACGCTGCGTCGCTTCCTGGTCCAGGTCGAGCAGTGACGGTCCTCCGGTCGCTGGCGCTCTTCGCGCTGGCGGCGCTGGCCGAGATCGGCGGCGCCTGGCTGGTCTGGCAGGGCGTGCGCGAGCACCGCGGCTGGGCCTGGATCGGCGGCGGCGTGATTGCGCTCGGGCTCTACGGGTTCGTCGCGACGCTGCAGCCGGACGCCAACTTCGGCCGGATCCTGGCCGCGTACGGCGGGGTCTTCGTCGCGGGCTCCCTGGCGTGGGGCATGGTCGTCGACGGCTTCCGCCCCGACCGGTGGGACGTCACGGGTGCGCTCGTGTGCCTGGTCGGCGTCGCGCTGATCATGTACGCCCCGCGGGGGGCCTGAGCTCCATCCCGCCTGGGAACGGACACACCGGACCCGCCCGTCCGGGGTGCCGCACTGGTTGCGAAACGCATCAGCTCCTGTCGTTCGCGGAACCATGACGAATACGGGGGGAACGCCCGAGCTGGCGGCCGAGCAGCGGGCGCGCGTGCTGACCGATCGACAGCTGCGCGCCGCTGGCTGGGAGGTCCAGGACCGGGCCAGGGCCAACCTGAGCTTTTCCGGCGTCGCGGTCCGCGAAGCGGTGATGGCGCCGGGCCACGGGCGTGCGGACTACCTGCTGTACGTCGACAAGCGCGCCGTCGGGGTCATCGAGGCGAAGCCCGAGGGGACGACGCTGTCCGGCGTCGAATGGCAATCGGCGCGTGACGCTGCACCAGCTGGACGAGGACTTCTTCGAGTGCCTTTGACGACGCGGCGGCGGAGCCGCGCCGGCTCAGGGGCCGGCGCGGCTGAGGACTTCCGTTCCGTCCGGGCGGTAGGTGCGCCAGCGGCCGGTGCCGGGATTCCGGCGGATCGTGAAGCCACCTTCGTGACAGCCCGTGTGGTGGCGCTCGCAGAGAAGCGCGCCGTTGTCGCAGCTCGTCGGGCCGCCGTGCGCCCAGTGCACGACATGGTGGAAATCGCACCACTCGGGCGGGGCATCGCATCCGGCGAAGACGCAGTGATCGTCTCGGATCTCGGTGGCCCGACGGATTCCTGCCGTGGACGTGCGCTGCTCCCGACCCACGTCGAGCGGCAACCCGCTGGGGCCGGTGAGGATCCGGGCGACCCCGGCGTCGCAGGCCAGCCGGCGCGCCGTCTCCGGGTTGATCGGCCCGGCCCATCCCAGCGAGCCACCCGAGAAGCCCGGCGCACCACGCTCGGCGCAGAGGGCCATCAGATCGATGGTGACCCGGACGTGCGGGCGCTCACCACGAACTGTCGGCAGTCCACCGGCGTCCAGCGCACCGCGGGCCAGCGCGACCAGCGCATCGCCCTGGCGCTCGGCGTGGGAGCGGGCGTCCCCGGCCGGGCGGTCGCCGTTCATGAGTGCGACCAGCGCGGTGTGCAGGTACTCGCCGCCCACCGCGTCGAATTCGCCGCGCACGTGCACCCGGCCGTCCAGCCCCGATGCCATGGTGAACCGGCGTCGGGTGTCGGCGGCGTCGTCCAGCGTGCCGTCGGGGTCCACGCCGGCCACCCACTGCGCGACACCGCGGGCCGTCTCGTTCGGGGCCGTCGCCCGAGCCAGGTCAGCCAGGATGCCGTCGGTCAGGCCGAGGTCGATCCCGGCGTCGGCCGCCTTGGCCAGCCGCCCTGGCGTCATGGCCCTCGTGATCACGCGTGCGTGGGCTGCGCTGATCTCGCCGCTGGCGAAGGCCGCCGCGGTCTCCGGGAGCTGCTCGAGGCGACGGCCGGTCGACACCGTCGCCGTCGCCTGCTCGGGAGCCATGCGGCAGCTCCCGCGGAGCCAAGCCTTCATCGATACGGCGCCGTCACGCCGGTAGGCCTCGCGACGGTCAGCGGCACGGACGGCGGAGGTCAGGGCCGCCGCGACCCGGTTGGCGGTGACCGACAGGTCGCCGACGAGGTCGAGCAGCGCATCCTCCGACAGGTCGCCGAACGCGATGCCGGTCAGCTCGTCGAGGGCTGAACGCAACTCGGACACGAACCGCACCCCCTCTGACCGGACTTCGCCGATGCCCCCACAGTAGGCAGGGGGTACGACAGAAATCGCAGGTCAGCGGGGTGATCAACCGACGTCACGCTCGAGCAGAACCCACTGCGGCGCAGCCACCTCGACGAGTTCGTCGAGTCCTTCCGGCCCGGCCGTCCGCGGACGGAACGGGTCGAGAGCGAGCGCTTCCGCTGCTTCTCCTACGAGGAGATCGTCGCTCGGGACAAAGCCAACCTCGGCATCACCTGGCTGAAGGATCCTCGCTGGAGGATCTCGATGACTTGCCGGCGCCCGAGGTCATCGCTCGCGAGGTCGTCGACGACCTGACCGCGGCCTCGCCGAGTTCGAAGCCGTGGCCGCGGCTCTCGAGAGGGCCGGCGGGGCGGCTCCGGCCTAGCAGGACTTCTCGTGCGGTCTGCCCCGTCGGGGTGGGCGAGGCAGCGCGCCTCGTCCACATCACGGCTGCCTGCCGTCAGGATGTGGAAACTTCCGGGAGTCGACGGTCCCGGCGGACGCGCAGCCAGCAGGAGTGAGTAGATGACACACCCCGGTCCGCACAAGCCCGGTCCCGGCGACGCGTACGGCACCCCCGGCCAGCCCGGGTGGGAGAAAGACCAGCCGGCCTACGGCGGCGGCTACCCGCCGGCGGGTGGATACCAGGGTCCGCCGATCCCGCCCGCAGGCGGCTATCCGCCCGCCTACGGCCAGCCGTACGGCCAGCCGTACGGCGGCTACCCGTACCCGCCCCAGCGCACGAACGGCATGGCCGTCGCCTCCATGGTGCTGGGCATCCTCTGGCTGTACTGGATCGGCAGCATCCTGGCGCTCGTCTTCGGCTACGTCGCGAAGCGGCAGATCGCGGAGCGCGGCGACTCGGGGAGCGGCATGGCGACGGCCGGCATCGTCCTGGGCTGGATCGGCATCGGCTTCCTGGGCTTCGGCATTCTCTTCGGCCTCGCGTCGGCCACCGGCTACTGATTCGGCGGCAGGATCGGCAGGCTGATTGACGACTGCGGGGTGGGCCCGACCTGACCTCGTGACAGCGGACGGCTAACCCGCCATCCTGCGGGCATGCGGCAGGAATCGGTGGTGCACAGCCCGCATCCCGCGCTGCGCCCGTACGTCGCCGCGGCTGTGGGCTACCGGCACGAGGGGTTCCCGCCCGGCGAGCACCTGGGCCTGCCCTCTCCCTGGCTGACGCTGGTCCTCACGCTGGACGAGCCCCTCGTCATGGCCGCGCATGCCGACCCCCGCCAGGCACCCGGCAGCTTCGACGCCCTGGGCGGCCTGCACACGCGCCCTGCGCGGATCGTCCACCCCGGCCGGCAGGCCGGCGTCCAGCTCTCCCTCACCCCGGCCGGCGCGCGGGCGCTCCTCGGCGTTCCCGCCGGCACGCTGGCGTCGCTCGACTGCCCGCTCGAGGACCTCCTCGGCCGGCGCGGACGCGAGATGGTCGAGCGGATGCGGGCCGCTCCGGATTGGCCGGCCCGGTTCGCCGCGCTGGAGGCCGTGCTGCTGCTCGAGCTCCACGACGACGAGCCGGTCCCCGAAGTGGCCGAGGCCTGGCGGCTGACGACGTCGGCCGGCGGGCGGCTGCCCGTCGCCGAGGTGGCGGCACGGGTGGGCTGGTCGGTGCGTCACCTGGAACAGCGCTTCCGGAGCGAGACGGGGCTGCGTCCCAAGGAGGCGGCGCGGGTCGTCCGGTTCGACCGCGCCCGTCGGAACCTGGCCGCGCGGGCGACCACCGGCCGTCGGATCGACCTCGCCGGGCTCGCCGCGGACGGCGGCTTCACCGACCAGGCGCACCTGACCCGCGAGTGGCGCGCCTTCTCGGGTCTCTCCCCCACCCGGTGACTGGCCGCGGAGTTCGGATTCGTCCAAGACACCGCCGCCCTGAGCACGGCACTCTCCAGGTCATGACGACTCCTCCGCCCTCGGTCTCGCCCGCCTTCCGCGCAACCGACGCCCCCGCCCTCATCCGGTTCCTCATCGACGCCTTCGGATTCGAGGAGACCGCCGTCTACGGCGAGGGCGACCGGGTCGACCACGCGCAGCTGGACTGGCCCGAGGGCGGCGGGGTGATGCTCGCCTCCCTGAAGGAGGACCCCGACGACGCGTGGCCCGCCGTGCCCGGCACCGCCGCCTGCTACGTCGTCACCGCCGATCCCCAGGCGGTGCACGACCGTGCCGTGGCGGCCGGGGCCGAGATCGTCCGCGAACTCGCAGGCACCGACGACGGCTCGCGCGAGTTCTCCGCGCGCGACGTCGAGGGCAACGTCTGGTCCTTCGGGACCTACCCGGGCGAGCCGCGCCGGCCGGGGTGACGGCGCGGGGCCAGGTCAACCGGCCGCGGGGAGCAGGTCCTCCGCCATACCGAGCCGGTGCGCCGCCGTCTCCCGCAGGAGGACCGTCATCGCCCGGTCGGGATCGACCGCGTGCCCCGGCGCCCAGGCCGGAGGCGCGGCGTGTGTCCGCCGGAACGCCGCGGCGGCGCGACGGCCCTCGGCGGCGGACAGCTCCGGATGGAACTGCACCCCGACGACCCGGGCCCCGAGCGCGAACCCCTGGACGGTGGTCACCGGGTTGCTCCACAGGTGCCGGACGCCAGCGGAGGCGAGGAACCGATCGGGCACCTCGGCCACGTGTGCGGTGGCCACCACGACCTCCGGCGCCGTCGGCGACTCCGGCCTCAGCACCGTCCGCCCGGCCTCACCTCCGCCGCGGGCCGGCCGGGGCAGGAGCCCGGTCGCCACGGCGGCGATCATCTGGGCGCCCAAACAGATGCCCAGGACCGAACAGCGGTCCGCCTCGGCGGTGGTCAGGGCGGCCGCCACCGCGGACAGCCGCCCGGTCATGGCGGAGGATCCGGACGCGACCGGTTCCAGGCCGCCGCCGAAGACGTGCAGGACGTCCGGGCGGCCGTAGTGCTCCGTCCCGTCGTCGCCCCAGGGGACGACGGTGATGTTCCATCCCAGCCGACCGAGGCGGGAGGCGACCGGAGTCCCCCACGACACCCCCGGCCATGCGTCCCCGCTGCCCTGCCAGACCACTGCGTCCACGAGCGCTCCCGCGTTCTCGGGGCACCCCCACGTCGGTGCCCGAGGAAGGATGGCGGGCGCGCGACCGCGACGGGGGTCGACACGGTTTCGGGCAGGTCACGTATCGGCCTCACCCGCCCCGGCGGGCCGCTCCCCCGGCGCGCGCCTACGGTCGTCAGGCAGAGCCAGTACGGGACCGGCCCGGGAGGAGATCGACGTGTGCGGCATCGCCGGTGGATGGGGGGCCGCGACGATCGACGACGTCGAGGCCATGACCCGGGCGCTCGCGCACCGTGGCCCGGACGACGCGGGCGTGCACGTGTCCGGCGACTTCGTTCTCGGCCACCGGCGCCTGTCGATCGTCGACCTGGAGCGGGGCGCCCAGCCGATCGTCGACGGATCCGGCCCGGACGAGGTCGTGGTCGTCGTCAACGGGGAGATCTACAACGCAGCCGGGCTGCGGGCGGAGCTCGGCGACGATCGGCGCTGGCAGACCGGGTCCGACAGCGAGGTCGTCCTGCGACTGCTCGATGATCGCGGCGACCGCCCGGAGGCCGACCTGGAAGCGGCCGCCCGCCTGCGCGGCATGTACGCCTTCGCGGTCCAGCGCAGCGGAGAGCTCGTCCTCGGCCGGGACCCGGTCGGCATCAAGCCGCTGTACCTGGGCCGGCTCGGGCCGGCGACCGTCTTCGCCTCGGAGGTGAAGGCCTTTCCGCCGGGCACCCGGGACGTCACCCCGCTGCCGCCGGGAACGCTCTGGTCCTCCCGCGCAGGTGTCACGCGGTTCGACGCGCTGCCCGCGCCCGCTGCGGAATTCCGTCCCACCGGCGAGCACGTACAGGCGGTGCGGGAGGCGCTGGAACGGTCGGTGGAGCGGCACCTCATGGCAGACGTCCCGGTGGGGGCCTTCCTCTCCGGCGGCCTGGACTCGAGTGCCATCTGCGCGCTGGTGGCCCGGCGGCTGCCCGGTCTGCACACCTTCGCGGTCGGCCTGGCCGGCAGTCCCGACCTCGCCGCCGCCCGCCAGGTGGCCGACCACCTCGGCACGGTCCACCACGAGCGGGTGATCGAGCCCGCCGAGATCGCGGAGGCGCTGCCCGGCATCGTCTGGGCGCTGGAGTCCACCGATCCGGACCTGGTGCGCAGCGCCGTTCCCACCTGGTTCGTCGCGGAGCTCGCCGCCCGGCACGTCAAGGTGGTGCTCACCGGCGAGGGAGCCGACGAGCTGTTCGCCGGCTACCGCTACCACGCCGACGTCCCGAAGCACCTGCTGCACGACGAGCTGCGCCGCTCGCTGGGCGAGATGCACCACATCAACCTGCAGCGGGTCGACCGCATGACGATGGCGCACAGCCTCGAGGCCCGGGTGCCCTTCCTCGACCTGGACTTCATCGACGCGGCCCTGCGGGTCCCGGTGGAGCTCAAGCTGCCCGACGGCGGGCCGGAGAAGTGGGTGCTGCGCGAGGCGGTCGCCGATCTGCTGCCGCCGGAGATCGTCTGGCGCACGAAGTCGCAGTTCGACGAGGGGACCGGCGTGGGGGACCTGGTCGACCGGGCGCTGGCAGAGCACTGGGGGCACGCCGGGGACTCGCCGCTGGAGGCCGTGCTGGCCAGCGTCGCGCCGCCGGACATGGTCGCCCACGTCGCAGCCGTCGCCGGCCGGTGGAACGCCGGCCGGCTCGGCGAGGTGGCCTGAGGCGAAGGCGCAGCGGGGGCGGTCACACAGGGGGGCCCGGGCCGGAGCCCGGGCCCCGCTGTCGCGCGAGAGGACGGATCAGTCGATGAAGCCGTTGTCCCGCAGGAACTGCTGCGCGACGTCGGCGTACTCCTCGCCGTCGTTGTCGACCTGGGAGTTCAGCTCGGTGATGACCTCGTCGGTGAGCAGCTCGCTGATCTCCGCCATGAGGTCGGCGATCTCGGGGTTCTCGTCGAGCACCTCCTGCCGCAGGGTCAGCGCCCCGTTGTAGGGCACGAAGAAGTCGCGGTCGTCCTCCAGGACGACCAGGTCGTTGGAGACGATCCGGGCGTCGGTGGAGAAGACCTCGCCGAACGCGCAGCTGTCGCCGACCTGCGTGTAGATGAGGCCCAGGTCGAGCTCGACGACCTCGGAGAACTCGAAGCCGTAGGCCGTCTGCAGGCCGGGCAGGCCGTCGTCCCGGTTCAGGAACTCACTCGCCGCGCAGATCGAGCCCTGGTCGGGGTTGGCGGCGACGAACTCGGCGACGTCGCTGGTCGTCTCCAGGCCCTCCTGCTCGGCGAGCTCCGCGGAGGTGGCGATCCGGTAGGTGTCCTCGAACGGCGCGGGCTCCAGCCAGGCGACGCCGTTCTCGGCGTCGGCCTCGGACACGGCGGCGAACAGGTCCTCGGGCAGGTCCTCGGTGGTGTTGCCGAGGATGTTCACCCAGCCGGTGCCCGAGTACTCCCAGTACATGTCGATGTCGCCGGACTCGAGGGCCGCCCGCACCGTGTCGGTGCCGGTGAGCCCCGTCTGGTCGGCGGCGTCGGCCCCTGCTGCCTGCAGCGCCGCGATGGTGATCTGGCCGAGGATGACCGACTCGGTGAACTCCTTGGACCCGACGGTGACCGAGGTCCCGGAGAAGTCGTAGTCCTCCGCGATCGACCCGCCGCCGGCGCTGTCGCCCGATCCTCCGGAACCGCCGGCGTCGCTCAGGTCGGTGTCGCCGCCACAGGCCGTGGCCAGCATCGCGGTCATCCCCAGGATCGCTGCGGTGGACCATGTCCTCGTCGTCATCGTGTTCCTCTCGGTGGGTGGACGGCCGGAATGGCGGCCGGGCAGGATCAGAGTCCCTTGGGCTTGAGGACGTCCTCGGCGATGCCCGCGAGGTGGTCCACCAGGAGTGCGAGGACCGCCGTCAGCACGGCACCGGTCAGCGAGACCAGGAATCGGTTGGTGGAGAAGCCGGCCACGATCAGCGTGCCCAGGCCACCGCCGTTGATGTAGGCGGCCAGGGTGGCGGTGCCGACGTTGATCACCAGCGCCGTCCGGATGCCGGCGAGGATGACCGGGACCGCCAGGGGGAGCTCCAGCCTGCGAAGCACCTGCCGGCCGGACAGGCCCATGCCCTTGCCCGCCTCGAGGACGGCCGGGTCCACACCTTCCAGCCCGACCATGGTGTTGCGCAGGACCGGCAGCACGGCGTAGGCCACGAGGCCGACGACCGCCGCCCAGAAGCCGAGGAAGAAGAAGGCCACCGCCAGCAGTGCGAGCAGCCCGATGGTCGGCACGGCCTGGCCGATGTTGGCGACGGTGAGGAGCAGGCCCCGGTACCGCCGGGTGAACGGACGGGTCAGCAGGATCCCCAGCGGCACCGCCAGCGCCACGACCAGCACGGTCGAGACCGCGGTGAGGGCGACGTGCCGCGCGGCGGTCTCGCCGATCGTCTCGGCGGTGAGGCTGCGGGCCTCGATGCTGTCCAGCTCCTGCGAGCCGACGTAGAGCCAGAGCGCCAGGAGCACCAGCGCGAGGACCACCGGCAACGCCAGCCGGCCGATCCAGGGCCACCACCGGCCGCCGCGGGCAGGATCGGTTCCCGGCGGCCGGACGGTGGCCCAGTCGGTGGACGCCGTCATGACCAGCGGCTCCCGGCGGCGTCCGACGCCTCGTCGAGACCCCGGCGCGCGGTGCGCTGGTCGTCGCTGCGCATGGTGCGGATCGCCTCGGTGATCCGGTCGATGTCCACGACGCCCTGGTAGACGCCGTTCCCGTCCACCACAGTGGCCACGCTGTAGCGAGCGGTGATGAGCTCGTTCAGGGCGTCGCTGAGCGTGGCGTGCGGCTCGACGATCGCCTCCGGGTGCATCCCGATCTGGTCCAGCCGGCGACCGTCGGCGCGCTGGAGGTCGGTGGCGCCCACCCAGCGGCGGGGCCGACCCTGCGCGTCCAGCACCAGGACGGCGCTCCCCGGGGCCGAGCGCAGCACGCGGAGGGCCTCCTCCGGCGACGTCCCCTCGGGCACCGTCGGCCAGTGGCTCAGCTCGATGTCGCGGACCCGGCTGAGGTTGAGCCGCTTCAGCGAGGCGCCGGAGCCGATGAAGTCGCGGACGAAGTCGTTCGCCGGATGGGTGAGGATCGTCTCCGGGGTGTCGTACTGCACGACCTCCGAACCCTCCCGGAGGATCGCGATGCGGTCGCCCATCTTGATCGCCTCGTCGATGTCGTGCGTGACGAAGACGATCGTCTTGCGGACCTGGGCCTGCAGTCGGAGGAACTCGTTCTGCAGCCGGTCGCGGGTGATCGGGTCGATCGCTCCGAACGGCTCGTCCATCAGCATGACGTCGGGGTCGGCCGACAGCGCCCGGGCCACGCCCACGCGCTGCCGCTGGCCACCGGACAGCTCCTTCGGATAGCGGCCCCGGTACTCCGCGGGATCCATCCGCACCGTGGTCAGCAGCTCGTCCACCCGGGCGGCGACGCGCTGGGCGTCCCAGCCGAGGAGCTTGGGGACGGTCGCGATGTTCTCGGCGATCGTCATGTGCGGGAAGAGCCCGATCTGCTGGATGACGTAGCCGATACGGCGGCGCAGCTGGTCGGGGTCGGCATGGGTGACGTCCTCCCCGTCGAGCAGGATCCGCCCGGACGTCGGCTCGATGATCCGGTTGATCATCTTCATCGTCGTCGTCTTCCCGCAGCCCGAGGGGCCGACGAGGATGACGATCTCCCCTTCGGGGATGTCCAGGGTGAGGGCGTCCACGGCCGGGCGCTGCTGCCCGGGGAACGTCTTGGTGAGTTCTTCCAGCCGGATCATGGGACGGTCGGCCGGCCCTGTTTCGGTCATCGAAGGCCCTTCGAGGTGGTCAGCTTGCCCAGCAGCGTGAAGGCGGCGTCGAACACGACCGCCACCACCACCACACCCAGGGTTCCGGCGAGGACGAGGTTCACCGCGACCGGGGACCCGACGCGCGCCAGCCCGGTGAAGATGAGCTCCCCGTAGCCGGGGCCGTTGACGATCGCGCCGATCGCGGCGATGCCGACCAGGACCACGGTGCTCACCCGGATGCCGGTGAGCACGACGGGCCAGGCCAGCGGCAGTTCGATCCGCAGCAGGCGCTGCCTGCGGGACAGGCCCATGCCCAGGGCCGACTCGACGATCGCGGGATCGACCTGCAGCAGGCCGGTGATGGTGTTGCGGACCACCGGGAGCAGGCCGTACATGGTCAAGGCGATGACCACGGGCGCCGTTCCGAGGCCGACGATCCCCAGGAGCAGGACGAAGAGCGCGAACGACGGGATGGTCAGGAACGCACCGGTCACTGCGATCACCGCGCTGCGCGCCGTGGGGCTGCGGTAGCTGAGGACGCCGAGCAGGACGCCGAGCGCGGCCGAGATCGTCACCGACAGGGCGACGAGCGCGGCATGCTCGATGCCCAGTTGCAGCACGTCGTCACGCCGTTGCCACGCGAAATCCACGAAGTCCAGGTCGTCGTTCCTCTCCGGTTGCACAGCGATACCGGCGCGGTTGCGGCTGTGGTCGTGGTCGACCCTTCCGAGGTCCGGACATCTTGGCAATGCGGGAGTAGACCATTCGGGGGTTATCGGGATCGAATCGTTGTGTACGGCAACGCTCGCCGGGCGCGCCAGGTCGCGCCCGGCACCCACCCCAGGACAAGATCAGCCCATGACCGACCCCCGTGCGGGCCGCCCCGCCCAGCCCAGCGACCTGATCGACGTCGCCTCGCTGGTCACGGCCTATTACACGCGCGAGCCCGATCCGGCGGATCCGGCGCAGCAGGTCGCCTTCGGGACCAGCGGGCATCGCGGGTCGGCGTTCGACGCGGCGTTCAACGAGGCGCACATCCTGGCCACCACCCAGGCCATCTGCGAGTACCGGGCGGCCCAGGGCTACGACGGCCCGCTGTTCCTCGGCCGGGACACCCACGCCCTCAGCGAGCCGGCGTGGGCCAGCGCCCTGGAGGTGCTGGCCGCCAACGACGTTCCCGTCCTGGTCGACGTCGCCGACCGCTACACCCCCACGCCCGCGATCAGCCACGCCATCCTGCGGGCCAACCGGGGCCGCGCCACGGGCCTCGCCGACGGCATCGTCGTGACCCCGTCGCACAACCCGCCCCGCGACGGCGGCTTCAAGTACAACCCGCCGTCCGGCGGCCCGGCCGACACCGACGCCACCACGGTCATCGCCGATCGTGCCAACGAGCTGCTGCGTGCGGGCCTCGACGGGGTCCGCCGCATCCCCTTTCCCCGGGCCCGCGGTCAGGCGCAGGCGCACGACTTCCTCGGCGACTACGTCGACGACCTGCCGAACGTGCTCGACCTCGACGCCGTCCGCGACGCCGGGGTGCGCATCGGCGCCGACCCCCTCGGCGGTGCCAGCGTCGACTACTGGGGCGCGATCGCCGAGCGCCACCGCCTGGACCTCACCGTCGTCAATCCGCTGGTCGACCCCACGTGGCGGTTCATGACGCTGGACTGGGACGGCAAGATCCGGATGGACTGCTCGTCGCCGTCGGCGATGGCCTCGCTCATCGCGGAGCGTGCCGGATACGCGATCGCCACGGGCAACGACGCCGACGCCGACCGGCACGGCATCGTCACCCCCGACGGCGGGCTGATGAACCCCAACCACTTCCTCGCCGTCGCCATCTCCTACCTGTTCAGCCACCGGCCGGAATGGGCTGCGGACACTGCCGTCGGCAAGACGCTGGTCTCCTCCTCGCTGATCGACCGGGTCGTCGCCGGTCTGGGCCGGCGGCTGGTGGAGGTGCCGGTCGGCTTCAAGTGGTTCGTGCCCGGCCTGCTCGACGGGTCCGTCGGCTTCGGCGGTGAGGAGTCCGCGGGGGCTTCGTTCCTGCGCCGGGACGGCGGCGTGTGGACGACGGACAAGGACGGCATCCTGCTGGCCCTGCTGGCGGCGGAGATCCAGGGCGTGACGGGCCGGTCCCCCTCGCAGCTGCACGCGGACCTCACCGCGCAGCACGGCGAGTCGACCTACGCGCGCATCGACGCCCCCGCCACCCGGGAGCAGAAGGCGGCGCTGGGCAAGCTGTCGCCGGAGGCGGTCGCCGCGACCGAGCTCGCCGGCGAGCCGATCATCGCCAAGCTGACCCGCGCCCCCGGAAACGACGCGGCCATCGGCGGGCTCAAGGTGGTCACGGAGAACGCCTGGTTCGCCGCCCGTCCGTCGGGGACCGAGGACGTCTACAAGATCTACGCCGAGTCCTTCTCCGGTCCCGAGCACCTGGCCCGGGTCCAGGAGGAGGCGCGTGCGGTGGTCACGGCGGCCCTCGGCGGGTGATCTGCCCGCACGGGTGACACGGGCCGTGCCTGCCTGGGTCCGGGTGCCGGCGCCGGGCAGACTCGCGGCATGACCGACGGTTCGGAGTGGGGCCCGGCGCCGCTGTCGGACGGTGGCGCTCAGCAGGGCCACGGGTACGCCCCGCAGCCGCAGTACGGCCAGCCTCCATACGGTCAGCCGCAGTACTGGCCGCCGCAGAGTGCCCCGGCCCCGTACGGCCAGGCCGCCTACGGCCAGCCCCCGTACGGGCAGCCCTATCCGCCGCAGCCGTACGCCCAGGTCCCGTGGCAGGCCCTCGCCTGGCCGCACGGCACCGGCCGTCCCGGAACGGCCACCGCCGCCGCGGTGCTGGGGTTCGTCACCGGCGGGCTGACCGCGATCGGATCGTTCGTCATGCTCCTGGCCACGCTCACCGGTGACGAGGACCCCGCGACGATGGTGCTGTCGATCGGCCTCCCGTGCGCCGTCGGGCTCGTCGTCGGCGGTGTGCGGCTGCTGCAGCGCCGATCCGCGGCCACGCTCTTCTGGTCGGCGGTGGCCGCCCTCGTGGTGCTCGCGCTGACCCTCGGGATCGCCGTGACCGGCATGGAGGGCGATGACAGGTTCGGTGTGATCGCGTTCGTCCTCTTCGCCTGCGTGCTGCCCGCCGTCACGGCTGTCTTCGCCCGGGTGCGCACGGTCACCAGCTGGGCCGACTCCTTCTAGGCCCGGCTCCGGCGCCGGATTCGCCGGCGGCGTCCCGATGTGGGCGACGGTCGTTCACCGCGTCGCCCACTCGTTTCCTGTCCCGATTCGCGGGAGGCCTTGACAGCCGCCCGATCGGCACGGATGGTGAGAGCGCTCCCACGGTGGTCTGCGTCACAGCAGGTCTCGGGAGCGGCGACGACCGAACATCCAGCCACTGCGCGGAAGGACAAGAGATGACTGCTGCCTCGAAGACGAGGCGCGTCGCGGCGACGGTGGCGGCAGCCACCCTCTCGCTCGCCGGCGTCATGGCGGGGCAGGTCGCCCACGCCGCCAACGACGTGCTGGACCCCAGCACCGAACTCTTCGCCAATCCGGAGAGCACCACGCTGGAGGCCGCGCAGGGCCTCACCGGCCAGGCGCGCGCCGACGCGCAGCTGCTCGGGAGCTTCCCGTCGGCCGACTGGTTCACCAAGGGCACCCCGCTCGAGGTCGAGGCTGCCGTCGCGGAGGTGGTCGCGTCGGCCGACGCCACCGACGAGGTGCCCGTGCTCGTGGCCTACAACGTCCCGTTCCGGGACTGCGCCCAGTACTCGGCCGGTGGCGCCACGAGCGTCGAGGAGTACAAGGGCTGGATCGACGGCTTCGCCGCCGGCATCGGCACCAGCGACGCCACGGTCATCCTGGAGCCCGACGGCCTCGGCATCATCCCGCACTACACCACGCTCGATGGCAACACCGAGTGGTGCCAGCCCGAGGAGCTGGACGCCGATACGGCCGCCGCGGAGCGGTTCGAGATGCTCAACTACGCCGTCGACGCGCTGGCCGCGCTGCCCAACACGGCGACCTACCTCGACGGCACGCACAGCGGATGGCTCGGCGTCGGCGAGATCACCGACCGGCTGATCAAGGCCGGCGTCGAGGACGCCGACGGCTTCTTCCTCAACGCGTCGAACTACGTCGCCACCGAGCGGCTGCAGAAGTACGGCACCTGGATCTCCGACTGCATCCACCTGTCGCAGGGCAGCAGGTGGGAGCCGAGCTGGTGCGCCAGCCAGTACTACCCGGCGAACCCCAGCGACCTCTCGACCTGGGGTCAGAGCGACGCCGCCTACGACAAGGCGTACGCGGACACGAGCATGACGCGGAACCCGGCCGAGCAGGCGCACTTCGTGATCGACACCAGCCGCAACGGCCAGGGCAGCTGGACCCCGCCGGCGGGCTTCCTCAACCCGCTGGACTGGTGCAACCCGCCGGGACGCGGCGCCGGCCTCACGCCGACCACCGACACCGGCAACGCGCTGATCGACGCCTACCTGTGGATCAAGGTCCCCGGCGAGTCCGACGGGTCCTGCTACCGCGGCTCCTCGGCACCGCACCCGGGCGACCAGACGGCGGACCCGGCCGCGGGCCAGTGGTTCCCGGAGCAGGCCCGTGAGCTGATCGCGCTGGCCAACCCGCCGATCGCCGCTCCGACGTGCCACGTCTCCTACACCGTCCACGGCTCGTGGCGGGAGGGGTTCAACACCCAGATCTGGATCAAGAACACCGGCACCGAGCCCGTGAACGGCTGGGAGCTGGAGTGGGCCTTCCACGAGAAGGAGACCATCCAGAACCTGTGGAGCGGCTCGGCCACCCAGCAGGGTGCCTACGTCGAGGTCGACAACCTCTCGTGGAACCGGACGATCAAGCCGGGGCAGCAGATCACGCTCGGCTTCATCGGCGAGACGAACGGCTCGCCGGTCACCGAGCCCTGGCTGTTCACCCTGAACGGCGCGGGCTGCACCTCCGACTGACCGACCATCCCTGAACCGCGGACGGCGGGGCCCGAGGAGGGCCCCGCCGTTCTGCACGTCCGGCGCCGGGCGCGGCCCCGAGGCTCCGCTACCCGCGGACCGGGGTCCGGGTCAGCGGCGGGCGTCCGGGCGCCGGCGCGCCTTGTCGGCGTACATGTCGTCGTCGGCCGCGCGGACGAGGCGCTCGTAGACCTCGTCCGGGGCCTCGCCGCCGCGGGCGGTGCCGATCCCGATGCTGATGCCGACCGGCACGCGGGCGCCCTCGAGCTCCAGCGGCTCGGTGACCGTGGTCCGCAGCCGGTCGGCCAGTGCCTCGGCGTCGGCCTTCTGGGTGTTCTCGCAGACGATGCTGAACTCGTCGCCGCCCAGCCGGGCCGCGGTGTCGCTGGCCCGCAGCACCGACCGGAGCCGGTCGGCGAAGGACACGAGCACCAGGTCGCCCATGGGATGGCCCAGCTCGTCGTTGATCGCCTTGAAACCGTCGAGGTCGATGACCAGCACGCAGGTCGGGGTGTTCTCCCGGTGCCCGCGGTCGAGGGCGTGCCGCAGCCGGTCGTGGAACAGCAGCCGGTTCGGCAGCCCGGTGAGGGGGTCGTGCAGCGAGCGGTGGACCAGCTGCGCCTCCAGCGCCTTCCGCTCGGTGATGTCCTCGATGATGAGCACCAGGTGGGCCGCCTGGCCGTCCTCGGTCTCCGGCACCCACGACGCGGTGATCTGCACCGGCACGTGCGAGCCGTCGGGCCGCGTCAGCTGCGTCTGGTGCCGCATGGGGCGGTCGCGCTCAGCGGCGAGCGTCACGTGGGCCTCGCGGGCCGCTCCGACGGCGTCCGGGTGCACGAGGTCCAGGACGGAGCGACCGCGCAGCTCTTCCGCGGTCAGGCCCACCATGGACGACAGCGCCGGGTTGGCGTCGACGAGGAGTCCCGCCGGCGTCGTCAGGGCGATGCCCATCGGCGCGTTGGCGAAAGCGCTCCGCCGATCCGCCGGGGGCAGCGCGTCCACCACCTCGATCACTGCGCACCTCCCATGCTGTGACCATCTTGCGCGACGTCCCTGACGATCTGCTCCCCGGACCGGCCGCTCCCGTTCCGAGACGCCTGATCGGGCGAACCACCGGGGGTGCAGGATGCTGGTACCCGCCACGCACCGAGGAGACGCAGATGAACGAGTTCGACCTGGTGCTGCCGACCACGGTCGACGTCCGCGAGGTCGGCATGCGGGACGGGCTGCAGCTGGAGGCGCCCGTGCCCCTGGCCGGCAAGCTGGCGATGCTGGAGGCCCTGGTCGCCACCGGCGTCCGCCGCATCGAGGCGACGTCGTTCGTGTCCCCCAGGGCAGTGCCCGCGCTCGCCGACGCCGACCAGGTCGCCGCGGAGCTGGCGCGCTGGCCGGAGGTGCACTGGTCGGCGCTGGTCGCCAACGCCCGCGGCGCGGTCCGGGCGGTGGACGCCGGCGTCGCCGACCTCGAGTACGTCGTCTCGGCGTCCGACGGGCACAGCCGGGCCAACGCCGGGCGCAGCACCGCCGAGGCGGTCGGCGCCGTCGCGGAGGTCGCCGCCCTGGCGCACGGGGCCGGCGGCTCGCTCGAGGTCGTCATCGCCACCGCATGGGACTGCCCCTTCGACGGCCGCACCCCGATCTCGCGCACGGTCGACGTCGCCCGGGCCGCGGTCACCGCCGGCGCCGACCAGCTCTGCCTCGGGGACACCATCGGGACGACGACGCCGTTACGCGTGGTGACCCTCGTGGACGCGGTCCGCCGGGCCTGTCCGGGCGTGCCCGTGGGCGTGCACTTCCACGACACCCGCGGCACCGGGCAGGCCAACGCGCTGGCCGCCGTCCAGGCCGGGGTCACCCAGCTCGACGCCTCCGTCGGCGGGCTCGGCGGCTGCCCGTTCGCGCCCGGCGCCAGCGGCAACATCGCCACCGAGGAGCTGGTCTACATGCTCGAGGAGTCCGGGGTGCGCACCGGCATCGACCTCGACGCCGTGCTGGCCGCAGCCCGGGTGACCGAGCAGCAGGTGGGCCGCGAGCTGCCGAGCTCGCTGTACCGCGCGGGTGGCCGCTCGGTGCCCCGGGTGACGGAGACGCGCGCATGACCGCCGAGGAGGCGCCGCGGATCGTCGACCCGCGGCTCATGCGGGACGTGCTGGGCCACTTCGCCTCCGGGGTCACCGTCCTGACCGCCCAGACCCCCGACGGGCCGATCGGCTTCACCTGCCAGTCCTTCAGCTCCCTGTCGCTGGACCCGCCGCTGGTCGCCTTCGCTCCGGCACGCACCTCCCGCACGTGGCCCCGGCTGCGCGACATCGGCCGGTTCTGCGTCAACGTCCTCGCCGAGGAGCAGGACGACGTCTCGCAGAACTTCGCCCGGTCCGGCGCGGACAAGTTCGCCGGCGTCCCCTGGACCCCCAGCCCGCACGGCTCGCCCGTGCTGGACGGCGTCATCGCCTGGATCGACGGCGAGCTGTGGGCCGAGTACGACGGCGGCGACCACACCATCGTGGTGGCCCGCGTCCTGGACCTGGGCGCGTCGGCCGAGCGTCGGCCGCTGCTGTTCCACCGCGGCGCCTACGGCCTGCTGCATCTGCGCGAGGGGTGACCGGACGGTTCCCCGCGCGCCCTCCGGGGCACCGAGTGTGCGGGCACGCCCGCCGTGCCCGGATGCGAGGAGGCATCTGATGGGACTGCTGGACCGGATCTTCGGCCGTCGGCGCCGAGCGGAGGAGCGCTACGTCGACCAGGGCTACGACGGGGGATACGACCACGGCGCCCCGACCGCCCGGCAGCCCCGCTCGGCCGACGAGCAGGCCCTCGAGCGGTACCGCTACCTGCTGCGCACCGCCCCGCCGGAGAAGATCGAGGAGGCGCACGCCGAAGCGTTCGAGCAGCTCACCCCCGAGCAGCGGCACCAGGTCCTCAGCCAGCTGGGCGAGGCCGGTGAGCGTCCGCTGGGCGACGACCCGCGCTCTCTCGCCCGGGCGGCGACCCGGGCGGAGATGCGGCAGCCGGGCATCCTCGAGCGGGCATTCGGACCGGGTGCCGGCCGCCACGGCCCCGGCTACGGCGGCGGCATGGGGATGGGCAGCATGATCGGCGGCAGCATGCTCGGCACGATCGGCGGCCTCGTCGTGGGCACCGCCGTCGCCGACGCGCTGTTCGACACCGGCCTGGGTGACGGCGGCCTGTTCGGCGGTGGCGATGAAGAGGCCTACGCGGAGGGCTACCAGGACGGCGCCGGAGCCGACGGCGGTGACTACGGCGGCGACCCGGGAGGCGACTTCGCCGGTGGTGCGGACAACGGCTGGGGCGGTGACGGCGGCGACTTCGGTGGCGGGGACTTCGGCGGCGGGGACTTCTGACCCGCCGGCCGGTCAGCCCGGGCGCCCCGCCCGGTCGTCGACCCGCCGGCGGAGCAGCAGCAGGCCGAGCACCGGGAGCAGCAGCGGCACGTAGCCGTACCCGCGCCCGTAGCCCGACCACACGGTCTCGTCGGGGAAGGCGGCCGGATCGGCCAGCGACAGCGTCCCGACGACGAGCACGCCGACCAGCTCCACGGTGATGGCCGCCAGGGCCGTGCGGCGTCCGGTCCGGCCGCCGCGGACCAGGCCCGCGGTGGCCACGACGTAGACGATGGCGGCCAGTGCGGACAGCAGGTAGGCCACCGGCGCCTCGGAGAACCGGGTGCTCAGCTGCACCCCGGCGCGCGCGCCGGCGGCGAGCGCGAAGAGCGCGTAGAGGACGACGAGCACGCGGGTCGGGCCGCCGGAGCTCTCCGCGGCCGGGCCAAGCGCGGAACGGTCAGGCACCGGTGGCCTCCCAGATCTGCAGCAGCCGCCAGATCATGACGCCGATGGCCGCAGCGGCGACGGCCAGCACCGTTCCGGCCCATCTCGTGCGCTCGGTGCGGGCCCAGAGGACGCCGGCCACCGGGATGAGCAGCGCGCCGACCAGGTAGCCGAGGAAGGTCGGGGTGTCCGTGGGGGTGTCCCCGCCCGCCATGGCCACCCCGGCCACGACCGCCTGGACCACGAGCAGGCCCTCGAGCAGTCCGGCGCCGGCCAGGTGCACCAGGCCGATCTGCCGCCGGGCGACCGTCGAGGCGAGCCCCAGCAGCGCGAGCACCCCCGCGACGACTGTCTCTTATACACACATGACCCTGCCGACGAAGAGGAACGTGAAAAACCAGGTGGCCGCGGGCTCAA
>NZ_POQU01000018.1 GCF_002938425.1 Blastococcus atacamensis
TAGGAGTACCCGGGTACACCGTTGTCTCTCTTATCCTGTTCTTCGGCGCGGGCGGATCCCGACGGCGGCCCGGCGGAGCTCCGCCCGGGTCGCCACCGCGACGGTCTCGCCGCCGGCCGGGTCGTCGATCGCCACGGTGATCGATCCACCGGCCGGCGGGGACGCCAGTCCGAGCATCCCGAGGGACCCGAGCAGATCCCGGCACTGCGCGGCGGAGACCAGCCACCCGTCGAGCTCCGCCGGAGCGGCGCCGGGCGATGCGTCCGGAAGCAGGGCGGGCAGCGCCGCGTGGATGTGCAGGTGCGCGGTCACCGGCGGGCGGCTGGTGTCCCACGGCCGGAGGATCAGATCGAGTGCGCACGCCGAGCGCAGCACGCCCATCGGCCGCTCGTCGCCCTCGGCCCGCATCCAGCGGGCGTACTGGTCGACCGCGTCCCGCGCCGCGTGGACCGCGGGCAGCGGGCCCTCGATGACCAGCCGGCCGAGATCATCGGCGGTGCGCTCGACATGCACGTCGGCTCGGCGCTCGGCCTCCTTCCGGCGGCGCTCCTTGGCCTCGGCGTCGACCCGGTAGAGGTGGTAGCGCACCCGATCGCCCAGCCGTGACGGCGGGCAGTCCTCGGCACCGGGCAGCACCCGCGCCTGCACCTCGGCGGCAACGGCATCGGAGGCGTCACCCAGCAGGTCGAGCAGGATCCGGGCCTTCCGCATGGTCAGCCGCCCGGCGAAGAGCTCCGACCACGTCGCAGCCAGCTTGGTGGTGAGCAGGATCGACTCGACCGCCAGCCGGGAGGCCTCGGCCTCCGAGCAGAGGCGGATGGTGGCCAGTTCGGAGACGAAGTCGTCGGACACGTGCGCGAGCGCGGCGGGGCACCCCGCCCGCGAGCTCCGCCCCGGACCACCGCGCGGACCGAAGTCGGCGTCGCGCTCCACCGAGCGGCGGCGCGCCAGCTCCGCGATGACGGCGGCCTGCCGGGCGTACTCGCGGGCCATGTGCGCATCAGCGGACCAGATGTCGGCGACGAGTTCGAGTTCACTCGTCTCCTCCGACGTCACCTCCGAGGGCACGAACGGGATCGGCTCGCCATCCAACGGCGAGCCCGGCACCCCTTCGCTCCACATGCCTGCACGCTATGGGCGGGGTACGACAGTTTCCGCAGGTCAGGCACGACCCGGAGCGGCACCACCGCAACCTGTAGGGGGCGGCGTCCCCGGGGCGGTGGCAGGATCACCGCATGAGCCGACCACCGCACCCCCGGGTGGCCGCCGTCGCCCAGCTGCTCGCCGAGGCCGGTGCCACCGGCCAGGTGCGCGTCCTCCCGACCGAGGTCCGCACCGCCGCGGCCGCCGCCGCCGAGCTGGGCGTTCCCGTCGGCGCGATCGTCAACAGCCTGGTGTTCCTCGCCGACGGCTCACCCCTGCTGGTCCTCACCAGCGGCGCGCACCGAGTCGACGTCGACCAGGTCGCCGCCCTGCTCGGCGTCAGCTCGCTGATCCCGGCTCCGGCCGAGGAGGTCCGCCGGCACACCGGCCAGCCCGTCGGCGGCGTCGCCCCGCTGGGCCACCCCGCTCCCCTGGGCACGCTGGTCGACGTCGAGCTCGCCCGCCACGACCGGGTGTGGGCGGCCGCCGGTCACCCCGCCGCGGTGTTCCCGACCAGCTACGACGAGCTGCTGCGCCTCACCGACGGCACGCCCGTCGAGGTCGGCGCCGAGGTGGGCGCACCGTGACCGGCACCCGCCCCGCCACCCGCATCGTCGAGCTCCCCCCGCCGTGGATGCGCGAGCACATGCACGAGGTGCTGGCCATCTACGGGCTGGCCATGGGCTACGACTCCGGCGTCGTCGCCGGCCGGTACGGCTACGCCATCCAGCACACCGAGCGCCCCGGCTTCCGCGCCGTGGGCGCGTTCGCGCAGACACCCGAGGGCGAGCGGCTGGTCGGCTTCGGCTACGGCTACCTCATCGCCCCCGGGCAGTGGTGGCACGACCAGGTGCGCGCCGCGCTCGACCGGCGGACGGCGAAGAAGTGGCTGCCCGGCGCCTTCGAGGTGTGCGAGCTGCACGTCGACCCGGGCTCCCAGAGCCAGGGGCTGGGCCGGCAGTTGCTGCACGCGCTCGTCGACGTGCCGCACCCGGTCGCCCTGCTCTCCACGCCGGACGCCGACACGAAGGCCTTCCGCTTGTACCGGGCCGACGGCTTCGTCGACCTGGCCCGGAACTACCACTTCCCCGGCGACAGCCGCCCCTTCGCCATCCTCGGCATCCAGCTGCCGCTGCATCCGCGCGACGGGTCGCCGGCGAACTCCCGAGCGTGACCACTCCTCCTCCTGCACACGCCGACGTCGTCGTCATCGGCTCCGGTCACAACGGCCTGGTGGCCGCCTGCTACCTGGCCCGCGCCGGCCTCGCGGTGGAGGTGGTCGAGTCCGACGACGTGCTCGGCGGCGCTGTCTCGACCGTGGAGCGGTGGCCCGGCGTGCAGGTGGACCGCGGCTCCAGCGCGCACGTGATCATCCGGCACAGCGGCATCGTCGAGGAGCTGGACCTGGCCGCGCACGGGCTGCGCTACCTCGACTGCGACCCGTGGGGCTTCGCACCCGCACCGAAGCCGGGCGACGCCGGTCCCGACGGCCGCCCGCTGGTCCTCTCCGTCGACCTGGACGCCACCTGCGCCTCCATCGAGGCCGCCTGCGGTCCCGCCGACGCCGCCGCCTACCGCCGGTTCGTCGAGGTGTGGGGGCCGCGCAGCCGTGCCGTCGTCGCCTCCTTCGGCCGGGCTCCGAACGCCCGCGGCCTGATCGGCTCGTTCTGGCCGCTCGGCGCGCCCGCCGAGGGCCGTCCGCGCACTCCCGGCGGCGAGCTCGCGGTCGACTTCCTGGGCTCGGGCGACGCGCTGCTGGACAGGTGGTTCACCAGCGAGCGGCTCAAGGCGGCGCTGGCCTGGTTCGGCGCGCAGTCGGGACCGCCCATGTCCGAGCCCGGCACGGCGGCGATGGTCGGCTGGGTGGCGCTGCTGCACGATGTCCCGCCCGGGCACCCGGTGGGCGGCTCGGGCGGCCTGACCCGCGCGCTGCGCCGCCGGCTGGAGTCCGACGGCGGCCGGGTCACCCTCGGCGACGGCGCCGAGCGGCTGCTGGTCGAGGACGGCCGCGTCACCGGCGTCCGCACCCGGTCCGGGCGCACCGTCCGGGCCGGCGCCGTCGTCGCCGCCTGCCACATCGACGTCACCCGCCAGCTCGCCGGGGACGACGCCCCGCCGGTGCTCGCCGACGCCGCGCCGCCGATCGGCAACGGCTTCGGCCTCGTCGTGCGCGCCCTCACCGACGCTCTGCCCGCCTATCCCGGCGTCGCACCGGAGCAGGCGCTGCAGGGGCTGCAGCTGCTGTGCACCGACCGCGGGCAGCTGGCCTCCGCGCACGGCGACTGGCGTGCCGGCCGGGTTCCCCGCGAGCCGGTGCCGCTGGCGATGTCGTTCTCCGCGAGCGATCCCACCCTGGCCCCGCCCGGACGGCACGTGGTCACCATCTGGGGCCAGTGGTACCCCTACGCGATGGCCGACGGCGGCGACTGGGACGCGCTCGCCGATGCCGAGGCGCGCCGCCTGATCGAGGCGGTGGACCGCTACGCCCCCGGCTTCGCCGCCTCGGTGCAGGAGACCTACGTGCAGACCCCGCTGGAGCTGGAGCGGGAGCTGTCCCTGCCCCGTGGCAACGTGATGCACGTGGAGATGGGCCTGGCCAGCATGTTCATGCTGCGGCCGGCGCCCGCGCTGTCGGGCTACCGGGTCCCGGGACTGCCCGGGCTGTACCTGGCCGGGGCCTCCACGCACCCCGGAGGCGGGGTCTCGGGCAACTCCGGGCGGACGGCGGCCCGCGTGCTGCTGGCCGACCGGAAGGGCCCGCGCGCCGCGGCCGGCCGGGTGCTGGGCCGGCTCCGGGCGCTGCGCGGATGACCGCGACCGTCGTGCCGGCGACCACCCCTGGGCGGCTGCTCCCGCCGGTGCTGGCCGTCGCGCTCGTGGGCACCGCCATCGCCTATCCGCTCACCGACGGAGCAGCCCGGGACGTCGTCTCGTGGACGATCGTGCTGCTCGGCGCCACGCTGTCGGTGGCGCACGCCGCGATCAGCCGGGGACTGCGCACCGGCCTCGGGGTGCTGGGGGTCGTGGCCCTCACCGCCGTCGCGTTCGAGGCGGTCGGCCTGGCCACCGGCTATCCGTACGGCAGCTATACCTACAGCGACGCCCTGGGCCCCACGCTGCTCGGCGTGCCGTTCCTCGTGCCGCTGGCCTGGCTGATGATGGCCTGGCCCAGCTGGCTGCTCGCCGGGTACCTGGCCGACCGGCGAGCGGCGCGGATCGGCTGGGCGGCGGGGATCTTCGCGGCGTGGGACGTCGTCCTGGACCCGCAGATGGTGCAGGCCGGGTACTGGACCTGGGCGCACCCCACCCCGGGCCTGCCCGGCATCGACACCGTGCCGCTCACCAACCTGGCCGGCTGGCTGCTCGCCGGCGCGGTGCTGATGACGCTGCTCGACCTGCTGGTCGCGCGCACCGGGGAGCCGCCCCGGATCGGTCCGGCCGCCCCGCTGCTCGCCCTGGCCTGGATGACCCTCGGGGGCGCGCTGGCGCACGCCGGTTGGCTGGACCTGCCCGGCTCGGCCGCCTGGGGTGCGGTGCTGGCGGTGCCGGTCCTCGTCGTGCTGGTCCTCCGGCGGCGACGGGCATGAGCGGCCGCGCCGTGCGCGTCCTGTCCGCGCTCGCCGGGATCGGCGCCGCACACGCCGCGGTGAACACCGTCCTGCTGCGCCGGCCGCCCGACGATCCGCCGGCCAGCCCCTTCCCCGTCACCGTCGTGCTCCCCGTGCGCGACGAGGCGCACTCCGTGGGCGACTGCCTCGCCGCGCTCCTCGACCAGCGGGGCCTGGACCGGCTCCGGGTGGTCGTCGTGGACGACGGCTCCACCGACGGCACCGCCGACATCGTCCGCGCGGTGCACGACTCCCGGGTGCGGCTGGTGACCGCTCCTCCCCTGCCCGAGGGGTGGCTGGGCAAGCCGCACGCCTGCGCCGTCGGCGTCGCCGCTGCCGACCGCCGGCAGGACGAGGTGCTGGTCTTCGTCGACGCCGACGTCCGTCTCTTCCCCGACGCGATCACGTCCGCCGTCGCCCTGCTCGCCGCGTCCGGCCTGGACCTCGTCTCCCCGTGGCCGCGCCCGCTCGCGGCCGGTGCCGCCGAGCGCCTGGTGCAGCCGCTGGCGCCCTGGCTCTGGACGACGACGCTGCCGCTGCGGCTGGCCGAGCGCTCCCCCCGACCGTCCCTGGCCGCGGCCAACGGCCAGTTCCTGGTCGTGCGCCGGGACGCCTACGAGCGGGCCGGCGGTCACGCGGCCGTGCGGGGCGAGGTGCTGGAGGACATCGCGCTGCTGCGTGCGGTGAAGCGGGCCGGCGGGCGAGGAGGCCCGGTCGACGGTTCGCAGCTGGCCGCCTGCCGGATGTACGAGGGCTGGCCGCAGGTCCGCGAGGGCTACGCCAAGTCGCTGTGGGCCTCCGTCGGGAGCCGCCCGGCCGCCGGGGTGGCCGCCGCGGCGGCCCTGACCGCGGTCTACGTGGTCCCGCCGGTGGCCGCGCTCGGCGGGTCCCGCGCCGGGCTGGCGGGCTACCTGGCGGGAGTGGCGGGTCGGCTGCTCAGCGCACGGACGTCGGGCAGCCGGGCCTGGCCGGACGCTCTGGCGCACCCCGTCTCGGTGCTGCTGCTGGACCTGCTGATGCTGCGCTCGGTGCGTGGGCGGCGGCACGGGACCCTGCACTGGCGGGGGCGGCCGGTCGAGCCGGCCGCGCAGTCGTCGGCGACGATGGGGCGGTGACCGCTCCCGACCCGTCCCGGCCGCGCACCTCGTTCGACCCCGCGGAGATGGAGGTCGGCGCGTTCTACCGGGTGCTGAACTCCGTCGTCGTGCCGCGACCGATCGCGTGGGTGTGCAGCCGCTCGGCCGAGGGCGTGCACAACCTGGCGCCGCACTCCTTCTACACCGTCGCCTGCGTGGATCCGCCGATCGTGCAGTTCACCTCGGTGGGCCGGAAGGACTCGCTGCGCAACGTGGAGGCCACCGGCGAGTTCACCGTCAGCCTGACCCCCGAGGCGCTGTTCGAGCAGATCAACGCCACGGGCACCGACTTCCCGGCCGACCGGAGCGAGGCCGAGGAGGCCGGGGTGCGACTGGAGCCGGCGGAGAAGGTGGCCGCGATGCGGGTCGCCGACTCGCCGGTCACCCTCGAGTGCACGCTGCACTCGACGCTGCGCCTCGGCGACAGCACCGTCGTGTTCGGCCGGGTGGTGCACGTCAGTGCGTGGACCGAGGCGGTGCGGGACGGCCGACCGCGGATCGAGCACCTGCGGCCGCTGGCCCGCCTGGGCGGCAACGAGTGGGCGACGATCGGCGAGGTGCGGGAGATCCCCCGCATCCCCTACCGCGTGTGGGCCGAGGACCCCTCCATCGGGCAGCGTTTCCGAGGAGAGTGACAGCGGACCGGTCGCGGGGGCCGGAGGCCTTCCGACCGGAACGCACGGGCGCGCTCGACGCAGCAGGGGCACGGCACGTGGCCGCGGTGTCGTCCGGGGGACGACAGTGTCAGGGCAGGTGCGCCCCGATCTCGTCGGCCGCCTCGGCACCGAACGCCTCGGCGAAGCGGGCGAGGAAGCTCTCCCGCGGCAGGTCGTACTCCTGCGTACCGATCACCTCGACGGCCGCGGTGGCGACGGCGGAACCGAGCTGGGTGGCCCGCTCCAGGGACAGCCCCCACATGCGCCCGGCGATGAACCCGGCGCGCAGGGCGTCGCCGCCGCCGGTGGGCTCGACCGGCTTGGTCTCGGGCACCGCGATGACCTCGAGCGGCTCCTCACCGGCCCGGCGCACCAGCACGCCGTCGGCGGCACGGGTCGTCACCCAGGAGCCGACCCGGTCCAGCACCTCATCGGCGGTCCAGCCGGTCTTCTGCAGCAGCAGGGCCGCCTCGTACTCGTTGGTGAACAGCACCTCGGCGCCGGACACGAGGTCCATGATCATGTCTCCGCCGGCCCAGGCCAGCTGCTGGCTGGGGTCGGCGGCGAAGGCGTAACCGCGGTCCCGGCACTCCTGGGTGTGCCGCACCATCGCGGTCGGGTCGTTCGGGCCGACGACGACGAGGTCGGGGGAACCGACGCGGCCGACGACGGGCGCGAGCTCGATCCGCGAGGCCTCGGCCATCGCGCCCGAGTAGAACGACGCGATCTGGTTGTTCGCCTGGTCGGTGGTGCACACGAACCGCGCGGTGTGCTTGAGCTCCGACCAGTGGACGCTGCCGGTGTCGACCCCGTGCCGGGAGAGCCAGGCCTCGTAGTCGGCGAAGTCACTGCCCACCGCGCCGACGAGAACCGGCGTCAGGCCGAGCAGCCCGAGGCCGTAGGCCATGTTGGCGCCGGCGCCGCCGCGGTGCTGCACCAGGTCGTCGACCAGGAAGGACAGCGAGACGTTCTCCATCTGACCTTCGACGAACTGCTCGGTGAACAGACCGGGAAAGGTCATCAGGTGGTCGGTGGCGATGGAGCCGGTGACGACGACGGGCACGGTGGCGCTCCTGGAGAGGGTGGCTGGCGTCGGCGGCACGCGGCCGGCTGCGGGGGCCTGGGAGGGGTCGGGCACTGCACACCTTAGGAGCCGCCTGCGGCCCGGGCCCCGGCGAGGTGCGCGGTCGGCCGCTCAGTCGGGCGGAGGGACGTCCGCCTCGCCTGGCCCGCCGAGCTCCCCGCGGAGCCACACGCCGAGTTGGACGACGCCGACGGCACCCAGCAGGGCACCGACAGCGGCACCGCTCGTGACCACCACGCGGCCGGCCTCCAGCCCCGCGACCTCCAGTCCGGAGACCACGCCGGCGCCACTGAGGGTGAGGCCCGCCATGACCACCCGCGTGGGCCGCTCCCACAGCGAGATGGGGCCGGTCCGGTGTACGCCCGCCTGTCCGGCGCGCGCCCGCAGGTAGTCGGGCAGCCAGCAGAGCGCGCCGAAGCCGACGGCGAGCCAGCCCGGCGCACCGGCCGCCCAGAGGGCGGCGGCATAAGCGGCCTCCGTCAGCCGGTCGACGACGGAGTCCAGCACGTACCCGCGCTGCGAGGCCCGGCCGGTTCCGATGGCCAGGGCGCCGTCGAGGCTGTCCAGGAGTCCGGAGAGGCCGACCAGCAGCCCCGCCACCACCAGCCAGGCACCGCCGGAGGTGGCCGGGAGCACGGCCGCGGCCGCGACCAGCGCGCCGGCGGCCGTGGCCACCCACGGCGGAAGGGCGGCGAGCGGCCTGGCGAGCGTGTGCGCCAGCGTCAGCCAACCCCGGACCAGCGGCGCGCCGGTGTCGGCACCGCCGTGCCAGCGCGACCACGCGGCGAGGTACTCCTCCCGGTCGAGCACGGTGGGCCTCCTCTCTCGCGCCGCTCCGGCGCTCCAGCAGGCACAGTAGGGGTGTGTTCGCCGGTCTCTCGCCCGCCCGCCGTCGCGTCGTCCTCGGGCTGGCCGCGCTCCTGGTCCTCGTGGCGGCCGCCGTCGGGACGGCGGTCGTGCTCGGCAACCGGGACGAGCCCGCGAGTCCCGGCGCGTCGGCGCAGGAGCGCCCGGGCCCGGTGCTGCTCGTGCCCGGCTACGGCGGGAACACCGCCGTCCTGCGGCCGCTGGCCGACAGGCTGGCGCTCGAGGGCCGGGACGCCACCGTGGTGCAGGTGCCCGGCAGCGGAACCGGCGACCTGGCAGAGTCGGCCGTCGCGCTCGACGAGGCGGTGACGGCCGCGCTGGCGCGCACCGGCGCGGAGTCCGTCGACATCATCGGATACTCGGCGGGAGGGCTGATCGCCCGCCTGTGGGTGTCCGGCGCGGGTAGCGATCGGGTGCGCCGCGTGGTGACGCTCGGCTCCCCCCATCACGGCACCGACCTGGCGGGCCTCGCCGGCTCGGTCCTGCCCGGGCAGTGCCCCCTCGCCTGCCAGCAGATGGACCCCGCGAGCGACCTGCTGGCCGAACTCAACACCGATGACGAGACCCCGGACGCCGCCGGCTGGGTCTCCTTCTGGACCACGCAGGACCGGACGGTGACCCCTCCGGACTCCGCCCGGCTCGCCGGCGCGCTGAACGTGGCCGTGCAGTCGGTCTGCGCGGACGCCGTCGTGAGCCACAACGGGCTCCCCACCGATCCGCTGGTGCAGGCGATGGTGCTCGCCGAGCTGGGTGCCGGCGACGTCGTGGAACTGGGCCCCGACGACTGCGCCGATCTCCGGGACGGGGCTCCGGCCTAGCTGGTGATGTCCTTGGTGGTGAAGCTCGCCCACGCGGCCGACAGGAGCGCGCCCACGTAGACCCCCTGCAGCGCCAGCCCCCGGGTGACGTCGCGCCAGAGGATCGGTTCGCGGAAGAGGTCGACGAACGACAGCCAGTACCGGGTGGGCAGGTAGGGCGCCAGCGGCGAGGCGGCGTCGAGGGTGAACAGCAGAGAGGACGCCACGAGTACGGCCAACGCCCCCATCGTCGCGCCCAGGGGTGAGTCGGTGAGCGTGGAGAAGAAGAGCGCGAACGCCGCCACGCCCAGCATCGACACCGCCACGTAGCCGATCGCCAGCAGGGTCCTCCACGCAACCTCCTCCGGTGTCAGGGAGGTCCCGGACACGGAGGTGCCGCCGGCGACCGGCTGCGCCTCGAACAGCGTCGTCCCGATGACGTAGCCCACGGCGGCCACGACCAGCACCGTCACGAGCACGAACGCCAGGACGGCGACCAGCTTGGCCACCAGCAGCCGGGTGCGCCCGGCGGGGCGCGCCAGCAGGTAGCGCAGCGTGCCGGCCTGCGCCTCCCCGGCGATGGCGTCCCCAGCCACGACCGCGACCGCGATGGGCAGGAACAGCGGGAGGACGATCGCCAGCGCGGCCAGCGGGTACAGCGTGCCGTTGCTCAGCACGGCCGAGAGGAACGGCGGACCCTCGCCGGGCCGGGGCGCCAGGTCGGTCAGCACCAGGAGCACGGCGACGAGCACGGGCAGGGCGTTGAGCACCGCGATGGTCGCCCAGGTCCGCGGACGGCGGAACGTCTTGCGCAGCTCGACCAGGATCACGGGTGTGCCTCCACCCGGTCGGGGCTGGCGGCGGTCCTGGCCAGCACGACCTCCTCCAGGGTCGGCCGCTCGATGGCCAGCCCGGTGACCGGCACGCCGCCCCGCACGAGGAGCGCGTTGACCTCGGCCGGGTCGCTGCCGCGGACGACCAACCGGTCCCCGGTGACGGAGGTGAGCCGCCCGTCGAGCAGCGCCCGCGCCTGCTCGGGCGCAGGCGTCACCACGACCGTCGCCCCGGTCGGCGCGGTGAGGGTCGCGAGCTCGTCCTGCAGCACGAGGCGCCCGCGGTCGAGCACGCCCACCCGCGAGCACAGCTGCTCCACCTCGGCGAGCAGGTGGCTGGACAGGAAGATCGTCGTCCCGCCGCGGTGCAGGTCGATCAGGAGCGCGCGGATCTCCGAGATGCCCTGCGGGTCCAGCCCGTTGGTCGGCTCGTCGAGGACCAGCAGGTCGGGACGGCGGAGCAGCGCGCCGGCCAGCCCGAGACGCTGGCGCATGCCCAACGAGTAGGCCTTGACCGGACGACGGCCGACCCCGCCGAGCCCCACCTGCTCCAGCACCGCGGCGATGCGACGGGTGCGCGTCCGCCACGAGCCGCCAGGCCCGGACGCGTCGAGCAGCGCGAGGTTCTCCCGGCCGGAGAGGTGTCCGTAGGAGGCGGGGCCCTCGATGAGGGCGCCGACGCGGGGCAGCACCCGTTGCCGGGCCCGCGCCGTCCGTGCGCCGAGGAGCTCGATGTCGCCGCTGGTCGCCAGCACCAGACCGAGCAGCATCCGGACGGTGGTGGTCTTGCCCGATCCGTTGGCGCCGAGAAAGCCGTACACGTCACCGGCGCGGACGTCGAGGTCGATGCCGTCCACCGCCCGCAGCCGGCCGTAGCGCTTGACCAGGCCGCGGGTGGCGATGACCGCGCTCACGGCGCCGGCCGCAGGTCGGGCACCTCGGCGGCCGCAGTGGCGAGGGCGTCCACGGTGACCGTGCCGGTGAGCACGTACGGACCCTGGCCGGGCACGTCCACGACCATCAGCCCCACCGGTCCGGCCGCCACCCGGACGCTCGATCCGTCCACGACGGCGCCCGGGGCCTGCGCCAGCGTCGTCCGCAGCCCGCTCGCGAGGCGGCGGGGCAGGGGGGCCACGGTCAGCAGGGTCACGCCGCGGCCGTAGAGCCCGATGCCCGGCGGCACACCCTGGAGCGTGCGGCGCGGCAGACCGGCGAGCTGGGCGGGGAACGGGACGGTCCGGATCCGTCGCCCGGCCTCGAGCAGGACCTCGGCCTCCTGCGCCGACCGCACCCGGGCTCCCGGCGGCGGCGCGAAGGCGGTGGTGGCCGCCGCCGGGGTGCCCAGGTCCAGATCGAGGAAGCGGGTGTCCATGGCGGCGCGATCAGCCGCGTCGGCGAACAACTGGACCTGCAGGGGCAGCCCGGTTCCGCCGTCGACCCAGACGTCGACGTGGGATACGGAGGAGGCCGGCTGACCGGGCACGAGCCGCAGGCCCAGCGCGTTCCGGCCGGCCACCCGGCGGGCACCGATGCGGGTCACCTCCCGCTCGGTGGCCTCGGACAGCAGCCGCCGGCCCAGGGCGCTCGGCAGCAGGTCCGGCGGCGCGGGCAGCGCGAGGGGGCCGAGGACCGCCCGGGTAGCGGTCGCCCGCTCGTACTCCCAGGTCCACGTACCGGTCGCGTCCCGGCGGATGCCGGTCTCACCGCCGGCGGTGACGACGTCGACACGGTTGTCCGCGGGGCCGCGCCACCACACGCGCATCGTCGTCCGGTCGCTGAACAGGTCGGCCACCGACCCGAGCTGCTCGGTCACCGGCAGCGCCAGGCCGCCCGCTGACTCCGCATAGCCGGAGAACCCGACGTCCGCGCTGGCAAGGACGGCGGCCCGGAGCTCCACTGCGCCCACCGGCTCGTCGGCGGCCGGCAGCGCGCCGATGAGCGAGGGCAGCGCGACGAGCGCGCCCACCAGCGCGGCGACGACCGCCCAGCGCGCGACCGCGCCGCGTCCGCCTGCCGCCACGCCGCCCACGGTACGACGGCAGGCGGGACGGCCGGTCTACCGGACGCCCTCCCACAGCGTCCGCTGCTCGGCTCGCGGGTCGGTAACCACCCCGGTGAGCTGCCCGTACACCTGGACCGGGCGGGTGGCCAGGTCGTAGGCCGGCCATCCCGGGTCGCCGGTCCGCACGAACGCCACCCAAGCCGCGTGCATGGTGTCGGCCAGGTCCTGCGGCGCGGCCGGTCCGGCCAGCGGCTCCACTCCCTCGCTGGTCAGGGTGTCGAAGACGAAGGCGAGCTCCAGCGCGTGGCACGCCCCGAGGCGGCCGTCGAATTGCGGGCTCGGCCACGCGAACTCGTACATGAAGGTCCGCCCCGGTGCGCCGCTGCGCGCCTCGGCCAGCCGGACCGCAGGGATGCGGAAGAACCAGTCGGTGGCCGCCTTGACGAGCAGGTCGCCGGGGCCGGCCGAGGGCGCATCGGCCCGGT
Source organism: Blastococcus atacamensis (assembly GCF_002938425.1). GTDB lineage: Bacteria > Actinomycetota > Actinomycetes > Mycobacteriales > Geodermatophilaceae > Blastococcus > Blastococcus atacamensis. The sequence continues at coordinate 12,612 of NZ_POQU01000018.1, forward strand.
AGGCGTCGATCGTGGCATCCGCGGGCACGCCGTAGCCCGCGAGCGCCAGCCGCAACAGGTCCTCGCTGACGAAGTCGACCACCCCGTTCGGCACGAGGAACAGGGTGTGCTCGTCACTGTTGGTGCCGACCAGGACGTCGACGTCCGAGCCGGCGCCGGCCGCGACCGCGGTGATGGGCAGCGACGGCAGGACGTCGCCGTCGATCACCGGCTCCCAGACCATGGCGTTCACCGTGATCTCACCCCAGCGCGCCGGGTCCGGCACCGTGGCTGCCTCCTGCGACAGCGCCCGCTGAGCGGTCACCAGCTGCTGGATGGGCACCGCGGCCAGCGCCTCCCGGGTGAGCGGGACGCCGAGCCGCTCGGCGAGGTACCCGGCCACCCGTCGCGCCGTCCCGGACGACAGTGCGTGGTGCCCGGCTCCGCTCTGGGCCACCGCGCGGCCGAACAGCCCGGCCGCTCGCGGCATCGACAGCAGCGACGTCACGCTCATCGCGCCCGCCGATTCCCCGGCGATGGTCACCGTGCCCGGGTCGCCACCGAACGCCGCGATGTTGTCGCGCACCCATTCCAACGCTGCCACCTGGTCCAGCAGCCCGCGGTTGGCCGGGCCGTCGTCGTCGAAGTGCAGGAACCCGTCGACGCCCAGCCGGTAGTTGATCGTCACGAGCACCACGCCGTCCCGGGCGAACGCCGTTCCGTCGTACTGCGGCACCGCGCCGGAGCCGTTGACGAACGCCCCACCGTGGATCCACACCAGCACGGGGAGTCCGTCGGCAGCGGGGTCCGGTGTCCAGACGTTGAGGTTCAGCACGTCCTCGCCCGGCACCACCGGCTCGGGCAGCAGCAGGTCGACCGGAGCGGGATAGGGCGGTTTCGGCGCGGTGGGGCCGTAAGCGGTGCAGTCGCGGACGCCGTCCCACCGCGGGGCCGGCACCGGCGCGGCGAAGCGCAGGTCGCCGAAGGGTGGCGCGGCGTACGGGATGCCCTTGAAGGCGACGGCGGGGCCGACGGCGGTGCCGCGGACCGTTCCTGACGTGGTGACGACCTCGAGCTGCATGCCCGAGGTCTATCGGACCCAGCGCCCCCCGCGTCGACCCGGGGTCCTCCGGAGCTGCCGGTCTCGAGGCGGCAGGTCAGCCGGGGCCGGCGGGAGCGCTGCGGAGCACCAGGTCGGTCCAGAGCCGGAGCACCCGCCGGTCCAGGCCCACGTCCTCGCGCAGCACGCTGGTCAGGGCCAGACCCCGGTAGAGGGCGAGCAGTCCCTCGACGGCGGCGCGGTCGAGCCGGAAGCCGGGCACCAGCTCGGCCAGCAGCTCGCGCACCGCGGCGCCCACCCGGCGCTCCTCCGGCAGGAGCGCGTCACGGAGGACGGGCTCGGTGCGGGCGGCCGACCACAGCTCCAGCCCGGCGAGGAACAGCGGACCGGACATCACCTGGTGCAGCAGGTCCACCTCGTCGGTCGCCCTCCCGGAGACCGCCTCCTCCCGCACTCGTCGGATCTGACCGTCGGCCACGTGCGAGACGGCGGCGACCAGGAGGGCCTCCTTGGTGGCGAAGTGGTGGAGCAGCGCCCCGCGTGACACGCCGGCGCGGTCCTGCACCCGCTGTGTCGTCGTACTCGCGTAGCCGTGGTCGACCAGGCAGGCGATCGTGGCCGCCAGGAGGCGCCCGCGCGTGTCCGCGCGCCGCTGTTCCTGGGTGCGCCGCTGCTCCGTCACCGGTTCAGGGACGGCACGGGAAGGGCGTCTGAGCGCCGGCCGGGATCACGGCGCCGCGGGGGGCTCCGTGCCGGCCGGCTCGGGAGCCGGTCGGCGCAGGTCCGGCTCGAGGTAGATGACGGTGGCGATCGGGACGGCCTCCCGGATCCGGCGCTCGGCGTCGTCGATGGCCGTGGCCACCTCTTCGGCGGACGCGCCGGCACGGAACGCGACCTTCGCCGCCACGAGGACCTCCTCGGGTCCGAGGTGCAGCGTCCGCATGTGGATGATCGACTCGATGTGGCCGCCGGGCAGCGCCGCCTCGATCGCCCGCCGGTTCCTGGGGCTCACGCTCTCGCCGACGAGCAGCGAGTTCATCTCGACCGCGAGCACGACGGCGATCACCACGAGGAGCAGACCGATGACCGCCGATCCCGCGGCGTCCCAGCGGCCGTCCCCGGTGACCAGCGTGAGCGAGACCCCGGCCAACGCGAAGAGCAGACCGAGCAGCGCGCCGAAGTCCTCCAGGAGGACGACGGCCAGCTCCGGGGACTTCGTCGTCCGGACGAACTCCGGCCAGGAACGGTTCCCGCGGACCTTGTCCGACTCGCGGACGGCGGTTCGCAGCGAGTAGCCCTCCAGCGCGATCGCCACCAGCAGGACCGCGATCGGAACCCATCGCCACGAGGTGATGGGCTCCGGCTCGGCCCACTTGTGCCAGGCCTCGTAGAGGGCGAACAGCCCGCCGAGCGTGAACAGCACCACGGCCACGATGAAGCCGTAGACGTAGCGCGCGCGGCCGAAGCCGAACGGGTGTTCGCGGGTCGCCGCCCGCTTGGCGCGCTTGCCACCGATCAGGAGCAGCACCTGGTTGCCGGTGTCGGCCACGGAGTGCAGCGACTCGGCCAGCATCGACGAGGACGCGGTCAGCAGAAAGGCGACGAACTTGGTGACGGCGATGCCCAGGTTGCCGAACAGCGCGGTGACGACGGCGGTGGTGCCTCCCTCACTGGCCACGGACGGACCCTAGGCGCCCGGCGCTCTCCGGGCACGATGAGCAGACAGCAGCCAACCGCCCCGACGGCCGAGACCTGGAAGGCCGCGGCGCCGCAAGCACGACGACCGACAGTTCGACGCGGCGCGGCAGCAGCGCCCCGACGGCGACGAGCGCCGACCGCAGGCGTCCAGGAGTCCGATCCCTCCCCGGAGCCCGACCCGGCCGATCCAGGTACCGGTGCCGACCCGCCCGACCCGGGTACCGGTGCCGACGTGGCCGACCGGGTGACCACCACCGCCGACGGCACCGACGACGCGACCGGCACGCTCACCGCCACCACACCCGGCGGGCTTGTCGCGACCACCACGCCGCCGCCTCACTGAGTCCGCGGGTGTCACCCGCGACGGGACGGGATACCTGGCCCCGCATGGCTGCTCCCCTCTCCGACGCCGTGGTCGTCGACGTCCTGCGTCGGGTCGACCGGCTCCTGACCCCGCTGGCCACCCGGCTCGGCCGCCCGCCGACCCTGCCGCGCCGCGAACGCGACGAGTGGTGGGCCGACCGGGTGTCGCGTGTGGCGGCGGGGGTGTCCGCCGCACCGCGGTTCGCCGGCAAGCTCGCCGACCTGCTGCCGCTGCAGAACACCGTGGGGACGGCGGTCCAGTCGCTCGTCGTGCTCGGGGTCGCCGGCGAGCACGGGGTGGAGGCCCCGGCCGAGCGGGTGTCCCTGCTGGCGACGGTGCTGCTGGACCGGGACCTGCCGGCCGAGCGGGTGACGCCGCTGCTCGCCCGGGCGAAGGGCGCCTACGTCGAGGGGACCCTGGGCCCGCGCGAGGAGCGCACCGGCGTCTCGGGTGCGGCCAAGACGCTGTGGCGGGCCGCCCGGCTGCTCGCGCGCATCGACGACGCCCTCGACGCCCGGCCCAAGGGCCGGCTCGGCGCTCGCGTGCTCTCCAACCTGCCGGTCGTCGGCCTGGCCGGCGGCTACTTCGCCGAGCGGGAGGGGCTCCGGCGCGCTGCGGCCCGCGCGGCCGACGTGCTCGAGAACCCGGTCAGGGCGTGAGCGGGCCGGCGGCACCCACCAGGTTCGAGAACACCTCACGGGTCGCCGTCGACCGGTTCATGGTGATGAAGTGGATGCCGGGCACCCCCTCGTCGAGCAGGGTCCGGCACAGGTCGGTGGCCACCTCGACGCCGAGGTCGCGGACGGCGGCCTTGTCCTCGGGCCGGTCACCGTCGGCCGCCGCGAACCGGTCGGCCAGCTCGGGCGGGAACGCCTGACCGGAGAGCTGCACGATCCGGGTGATCTGCCGGACGTTGGTGACCGGCATGACCCCGGCGAGGATCGGCACCTCGCAGCCGCGTGCGGCCACCCGGTCGCGCAGCCGCAGGTAGTCCTCGGCGCGGAAGAACATCTGGGTGATCGCGAAGTCGGCGCCGGCCCGGCACTTGGCCACGAACTGCTCGATGTCGGAGTCGGGGTCCGGCGAGCGCGGGTGCTGCTCGGGGAACGCCGCGACGCCGACGGAGAAGTCGCCGATCGAGCGGATCAGCTCGACCAGCTCCGAGGCGTACTCCAGCCCCTCGGGGTGCGCGACCCACTCCGCCTGGGGATCGGCGCCGGGCGGATCGCCGCGCAGCGCGAGCACGTTGCGGACGCCGGCCGCCGCCAGCCGGCTCACGATGTGCCGCAACTCGGCGACGGTGTGGTCCACGGCCGTGAGGTGCGCCAGCGGGGTCATCGTCGTCTCGGCGGCGATCCGCTCGGTCACCGCGAGCGTGCCCTCCCGGGTCGATCCGCCGGCGCCGTAGGTCACCGACACGAACGACGGCCGCAGCCGCTCAAGCTCGCGCAGCGCCGTCCACAACTGGGCGTCCCCCTCGGCCGTCTTGGCGGGGAAGAACTCGAACGACATGGTCGACCGCTCGGTGGCCAGCAGCTCGCGCACGGTCCGGGTCACGGCACCCGAGGGTACGGAGGTGCTGCACCGGGCCGACGGGCAGCACCGGAATCCGCTGCATCCGGGCCGAGGTCCCCGGCGGAAGTAGGGCGAGGAGCAGGCAGGGCGCCCGAGGACGAGGAGACGGCGATGGACCGGAGCACGGCAGTTGTCCCGCTCGCAGGGTGGAGCCCCACCGTGCTGGGCGATACTGGCCGCATGACCGCCGGGGCGCAGGAGCGCGAGCCCGTCCGCCCCGCGTCGCCGCTGGCGGCCGCCGACCTCGCGCGGGTCAGGGCCGCCGTCGGGGAGGCGCTCACCGCCTTCCTCGACCAGCAGCGGGCCACCCTCGCCGCGATGGATCCCCGGCTGGCGCCGGTCGCCGACGAGGTGTGCGCCCTCGCCGAGGGCGGCAAGAAGCTCCGGCCGTCGTTCGCCTACTGGGGCTGGCGCGGTGCCCGCACCCAGGGCCAGGGCAGCGGGGAGGACGACGGGGATGTGCTGCGCGCGGTCGCGGCCCTGGAGTTCGTGCACGCCAGCGCGCTGGTGCACGACGACGTCATGGATGCGGCCGGCACCCGGCGCGGCCGGCCGACGACCCACATCGGCTTCGCCGACAAGCACACCGCCGAGGCGCTGGACGGCGACCGCGACCTGTTCGGCGTCGGCGCGGCCATCCTGGTGGGCGATCTGGCGTTGGTCTGGTCCGACGAGATGCTCCGCTGCTCCGGGATCTCCGAGGCCGCCCTGAGCCGGGCCCGCGCGATCTGGGACACGATGCGCACCGAGGTCACCGCCGGCCAGTACCTCGACCTGCTGCGGGCGGCCGGCGGGCTGCCCGGGCCCGACGGCGCGCTCACCGTCGCCCGCTACAAGAGCGCCGGCTACACGGTGCAGCGCCCGCTGCAGCTGGGCGTCGCCATCGCCGGCGGCGGGCCGGCCGTCGTGGAGGCGTGCAGCGCCATCGGCCTGCCGCTGGGCGAGGCATTCCAGCTGCGCGACGACCTCCTCGGGGTGTTCGGCGACCCGTCGGTCACCGGTAAGTCGGCCGACGACGACTTGCGCGAGGGCAAGCAGACCCTGCTCATCGCCCTGGCCGAGGAGGCCACCGACGACGCCGGCCGCCGGCTGCTGGGCGACCTGCTGGGCAACTCCGACGCCCGCACCGAGGACTTCGACGCGCTGCGCGGCCTGCTGGTGTCCACCGGCGCGCGCGACCGCGTCGAGGAGCGGATCGCCCTCCGCACCGCCGAGGCCCGGGCCGCGATCGCCGACGCCCCGATCGCCGACGACGCCCGGGCCGCGCTGGACGCGCTCGCCGTCGCGGCGACCACCCGCGCCGCCTGATGGTGCGCACCGTCCCGGGCCGGACCGACCGCGTCGTCGTCGTCGGCGCCGGTCTGGCCGGTCTCGCCGCCGCCCTCCGGCTGCGCGGCGCCGGCCGTGAGGTCACCGTGGTCGAGCGGGCCGACGGTCCCGGCGGCCGGGCCGGGCGGATCGAGCAGGACGGCTTCGCCCTCGACACCGGCCCGTCGGTCTTCACCGCCCCGGAGGTGCTGGCCGACACGCTCGCCGCCGTCGGGGAGGAGCTGGAGGACCGGCTGGAGCTGCGCCCGCTGGAGACCAGCTACCGGGCGCAGTACGCCGACGGCACGCACCTCGACGTGCACGCCGACCCGGCGGCCTTCGCCGACGAGGTGGCCGCGCTGTGCGGTCCGGCGGAGGCGGCGGCGCTGCGGCGCTACCTCGCCGACCTCGCCGAGCTCTACCGGCTGCAGCTCACGACGTTCATCGACCGCAACCTCGACTCGCCACTGGACCTGCTGGGCCCCGAGCTCGGGGCGCTCGCCCGACGCGGGGGCTTCGGCCGGCTGTCGCGACACGTGGAGAAGTACTTCGCCGACGACCGGCTGCGCCGGCTGTTCAGCTTCCAGGCCCTCTATGCCGGGGTGTCGCCGTTCCGCGCGATCGCCGCCTACGCGGTGATCGCCCAGCTCGACATCGGCGCCGGTGTCTGGCACCCGGTCGGCGGCATCGGCGCGGTACCCCTGGCGCTCGCCGGCGCAGCCGCCGACGCGGGCGTGACCTTCCGGTACGGCGGATCGGTCGCGGAGCTGGAGACCAGCGGCGGCCGGGTGGCCGCCGTCCGCCTGACCGACGGCGAGCGGCTGCCCGCCGACGCCGTCGTGGTCACCACCGACGCCCCGCACACGCTGGTGCCCGGCCTGCGCGGTCCGCGCCGGCCGGTCTACTCCCCCTCGTGCGTCGCGCTGCACCTCGGCGTACGCGCCGATGTGCCCGGCCAGGCGCACCACACGATCAGCTTCGGCGCGGCGTGGCAGGAGATCTTCGCGGAGCTGACGCGCGACGGACGCCCCATGAGCGATCCGAGCCTGCTGATCAGCATGCCGTCGGTGACCGACCGGTCCCTGGCCCCCGAGGGCGGCCAGGTCCTCAGCGTCGTGGCCCCCACCCCGAACCTGGACCGCCGCAGCGGGGGCAACCCCGACCTGGACTGGGACTCGCTGGCACCCCGCTACCGGGACGAGCTGCTGGAGACGCTGGAGGCGCGCGGTTTCACCGGCATCGACGGCGCGATCGCGGTCGAGCACCTGGACACCCCGCGCACCTGGGCCGCCCAGGGCATGGCCGCCGGCACCCCGTTCGCCCTGGCGCACACCTTCGGCCAGACCGGCCCGTTCCGGCCGAGCACGCTGCCCCGGCGCGGACCGGAGAACGTGGTGCTGGCCGGATCGTCGGTGCAGCCGGGTGTCGGCGTCCCGATGGTGCTGATCAGCGGCCGGCTGGCCGCGGAGAGGATCACGGGATGACCGCGGGCGACGACCGGCAGGCACAGCTCGCCGCCGCCTACCGGCACTGCGCCGCGATCGCCGCCGAGCACGGCAAGAGCTACCACCTGGCCACCCGCCTGCTCACCCCGGACCGGCGGCCCGCGGTGCACGCGCTCTACGCCGCCGCCCGGGTAGCTGACGACTTCGTCGACCACCCGGACGCCGACCCCGCCGGGGACCTCGCGGACTGGTCGCGCTCGCTGCTGGCCGAACTGGAGACCGGCTGGTCGGAGGACCCGGTGCGGCTGGCGCTGGTGCACACCTACCGGCGCTACGACATCCCGCTGGAGCACCTGGTCGACTTCCTGGCCGCCATGACCAGCGATCTGACGATCGCCGGCTATCCGACGATGGACGACCTGGACCGCTACATGTGGGGCTCGGCGTCGGTCATCGGGCTGCAGGTCCTGCCCGTGCTCGGCACCGCCCCCGGTGTGGCCCGTGAGGAGGCGGCTCCGCACGCCATCGCGCTGGGCGAGGCCTTCCAGCTGACGAACTTCCTGCGCGACGTCGGCGAGGACGTCGACCGCGGCCGGGTCTACCTGCCCGCCGACCTCATGGCCGCGCACGGCGTGACCCGCGAGCAGCTGGCGGAGAAGCGCTTCGACGACCGCTTCCGGCAGCTGATGCGCGAGATGGTGGCGATCGTCCGGCGCCGGTACGACGACGCCGCCCCGGGCACCCCCCTGCTGGCGCCGGAGTCGCGGGACTGCGTGCGCGCCGCGACCGACCTGTACGGCGGGATCCTGACCGAGATCGAGCGGGCCGACTACCGGGTGCTCGACCGCCGGGTGTCGGTGTCGAAGCCGCGGCGCCTGGCGGTGTTCGCCCGCCGGTTGACCGCCGCCCAGCTGGCCAGGGTGAGGGTGACCATGGCGAAGCCGAAGAGCAGGTCCTCAGCCGGCGCGTAGGCGATCCGCGGCCCCCAGATCGCGCGCTCGTCGTAGACGACGACGTCCAGGCCGGTCAGCACGCCGTTCATCAGCAGCTGGAACGTCACGATGATCGCGTAGGCCACCCAGAACACCGGCCGGGTGACCATGCGGGTGCGGTAGACCATCAGGTCCACGACCAGCACGGCGAGGACGGCGGTGACCGCCAGGGCGCTGTAGGTCACGCGTCCGCCTCCCTGCTCATGGGGCCGACTCCGCGCCCCGGTCCGCTCCTCGCTCGTTCCTCGCTGCGATGCTCCCGGGGCTGTCGTCGACCGGCGCCGGATAGCCGGCGTCCCATCCGGTGACACGGCGCACCGCCTCCAGCGCCAGGACCGAGCACAGCGGGACGACGAGGAAGAACAGCACCTCCTCGACCGGGATGCCGCCGGGCAGCCGGACGTCGAGGGTGCGGGTGGCGGAGTAGTCCCAGTGCCCCTGCGCGATGGCGTAGAGCACCCATCCGACGAAGACGGCGAACTCCGGGACGACGGCCACCAGCAGCCGGCGCCACCGGGCGTAGACGCGGACCCGCAGGATGAGCTCCAGCGGTGCGGTGACCACCAGGCAGCCGGCCAGCAGCCCGAGGTAGGTCAGCTGCTCCACGGCACCACCTTCGGCACCGGACCGCCGCGCGGATGCACCCGGGCTAGAGCGCCAGGGCCTGGGCCCGGCGGGTGACCTCGGTGTGCCGGTTGTCGCGCAGCGCCTGCACCGGCGTGCCGGGCAGCGACTCGTCCTCGCGGAAGAGCCAGTCGAAGGCCTCCTCGTCGGTGAAGCCGCCGTCCTGGAGGACGGTCAGCAGACCGGGGAGGTGCTTGAGGACGACGCCGTCCTGCAGGAAGTCGGCCGGGATCTTGCTGTTGCCGCTGCCCGGGACGGCCATCAGCTTGCGATCGCGCAGCAGCTGACGGACCCGGTTCGGCGAGGTGCCCAGCAGCTGGGCGACCTCCGCGGGGGTGAGCGTGTCCATAGGCTCTCAGCCTATGGCGAGCGACAGCGGGACCGACAGTCGGCTGCCGGGTCAGCGGCGGCGGACATCCGGCGAGGTCACCCCCGAGGACCCGGGAAGGGAGCCGCCGTTCCTCGACCTGGACCGGCTGGAGGCCCGGGCGCGGGAGCACCTGCCCGCCGACGTCTTCGACTACTACGCCGGTGGCGCCGAGACCGAGACGACGCTGCGCGAGGCCCCGGGCGCCTGGCGGTCCTGGCGGCTGCGGCCCCGTGTCCTGCGCGGCGTCTCGACCGTCCGGCTGGCCACCGAGCTCCTGGGCAGCCCCGTCCGGACCCCGATCGGCGTGGCGCCGTGGGCCTACCAGGGCATGGCGCACCCGGGGGGCGAGCTCGCCACGGCCCGGGGCGCCGTCGCCGCGGGCGCCCTCATGACCGCCTCGACCAGCGCCACCTCCACCCTCGAGGAGGTCGCCGTCGCGGCGGCCGGCACCCCCGCGTGGTTCCAGCTCTACCGGCTGCACTCCACCAGCCACACCGACGACCTCGCCCGCCGTGCCGGCGACGCCGGTTACCGGGCGCTGGTGCTCACCGTCGACCTGCCCCTCCTGGGCCGGCGGCACCGCGACCTGCGGCACGACTTCGCCCTCCCGGCCGACCTGCGCATGGCCAACCACCCGGCCACCGGCGACGAGCGGCCGACGCTGGACGACCTGGCCACGGCGACCTGGACGTTCGACGACATCGCCCGCTTCGGGGAGCTCTCGGGCCTGCCGGTCGTCGTCAAGGGCGTCCTCCGGGGTGACGACGCCGCGCGGTGCGTGCAGGCGGGGGCGTCGGCGGTGTGGGTCTCCACCCACGGCGGGCGCCAGGTCGATCCCGCCGTCGCCAGCGCGCACGCCCTGCCGGAGGTCGTCGACGCGGTCGCCGACGACGTCGAGGTCTACGCCGACGGCGGCATCCGGACCGGATCGGACGCGCTCATCGCCCTTGCCCTCGGAGCCACGGCGGTGTTCGTCGGCCGGCCCACGATCTGGGGGCTGGCCGCAGGCGGCGCCGAGGGCGTGGCCCGGGTGCTCACCGGCCTCACCGACGAGCTGGCCCACACCATGGCGTTGTGCGGCCTGGACGACGTCCGGTCGGTGCCCCGCGACTCGGTGGCGGCCGCGCGCTAACCTTGGCCCGGGCTGTGACTGGCGCGTCGAGGTGGGCCACCACCGGGGAGCGGCCCGCACCACCACCGCCGTGCGCCTGGGCACCGACCCGTCGACACGAGCTGGAGCCCTCATGACCGCCTTCCCCCGCACCGCCACCGGGTTCGACGCCACCACCGCCTCGGCCGCCTACCGCAGCGCGCTGGAGGTCATCGGCGCCGTCGAGCCCCGGGTGGCCGACGCCATCGGCGCCGAGCTCGCCGACCAGCGCTCCTCGCTCAAGCTGATCGCCAGCGAGAACTACGCCAGCCCCGCGGTGCTGCTCACCATGGGCAACTGGTTCAGCGACAAGTACGCCGAGGGCACGGTCGGCCACCGCTTCTACGCCGGCTGCCAGAACGTCGACACCGTCGAGGCGCTGGCCGCCGAGCACGCCCGCGAGCTGTTCGGCGCTCCGCACGCCTACGTGCAGCCGCACTCCGGCATCGACGCCAACCTGGTCGCGTTCTGGGCCGTGCTCGCCCAGCGCGTCGAGTTGCCGGCGCTGGAGAAGGCCGGCGTCCGGCACGTCAACGACCTCACCGACGAGGACTGGTCGACGCTGCGGCACGCCCTGGGCGACCAGCGGATGCTCGGCATGTCCCTGGATGCCGGCGGCCACCTCACCCACGGGTTCCGGCCGAACATCAGCGGCAAGATGTTCGAGCAGTCCTCCTACGGCACCGACCCGTCGACCGGCCTGCTGGACTACGACGTCGTCCGCGCCCGGGCCAAGGAGTTCCGCCCGCTCATCCTCATGGCCGGCTACTCCGCCTTCCCCCGCCGGATCAACTTCGCGACGATGCGCGAGATCGCCGACGAGGTGGGCGCCACGCTGATCGTGGACATGGCGCACTTCGCCGGGCTGGTCGCCGGCAAGGTGTTCAGCGGCGACTTCGACCCGGTTCCGCACGCGCACGTCGTCACCAGCACCAGTCACAAGTCGCTGCGCGGGCCGCGCGGCGGTTTCGTCCTGGCGCAGCCGGAGTTCGCCGACGCCGTCGACCGCGGCTGCCCGATGGTGCTCGGCGGACCGCTCCCGCACGTCATGGCCGCCAAGGCGGTCGCCTTCGCCGAGGCCCGCCGGCCGGAGTTCGCCGACTACGCGCAGCGCATCGTCGACAACGCCGCCGCGCTCGCCGAGGGGCTGAAGCGGCGCGGCGTGCGGCTGGTCACCGACGGCACCGACAACCACCTGGTGCTGCTCGACGTCAGTTCCTTCGGGCTCACCGGTCGGCAGGCGGAGTCCGCACTGCTGGACTCCGGCATCGTCACCAACCGGAACTCCGTGCCGGCCGACCCCAACGGCGCCTGGTACACCTCCGGCGTGCGGATCGGGACGCCGGCGCTGACCACCCGCGGCTTCGGGCAGGCGGAGTTCGACCGGGTCGCGGAGCTGATCGCCGACGTCCTGGGCGCCACCACGCCCACCGCCACGAGCGCCGGCGCCCCGTCCCAGGCGAAGTACACGATCGCCGACGGCGTGTCAGACCGGACCCGGTCCGCGGCAGCCGAGCTGCTGGCCGAGCACCCGCTGTACCCGGGCCTGGACCTGGGCTGATCCGGATGCGCGCGAGGACGGGCGGAACCCCCACCTCCGGTTCATCCGCACCACGGGTCACGCCGGTCCCCCGCGCCGCGTGGGAGGGCGCCCTCCGGCCCCGGCGCTCCTACACTCAGTCGTTGTGGACACCGCCGTGACCGACCCCGTGGTCGGACTCGTTCTCGAGGGGCGCTATCGCCTCGAGGAGCGGGTGGCCCGGGGCGGGATGTCCACCGTCTACGCCGCCACGGACCTCCGGCTGCACAAGACCGTCGCGGTCAAGGTCATGGCCGAGCACCTGGCCCACGACCCCACGTTCGTCGACCGGTTCACCCGCGAGGCGCGGGCCGCGGCCATGCTCAGCCACGCCAACGTCGTCGGCGTCAGCGACCAGGGCAGCGACCAGGGGCTGGTCTTCCTCGTCATGGAGCTCGTCCGCGGCCGCACCCTGCGCGACCTGCTCAGCGCCCGCGGACGGCTCACCGTCGCCGAGGCCTTCGCCGTCCTCGAGCCCGTCCTGGCCGGCCTGACCGCCGCGCACCGTGCCGGGATCGTGCACCGCGACATCAAGCCCGAGAACGTCCTCATCGGGGTCGACGGAGTGGTCAAGGTCGCCGACTTCGGCCTCGCCCGCGCGGTCGTCGGCACCGGGCAGACCAGCCAGACCGGCGGCGTGCTCATCGGCACCGTCGCCTACCTCTCGCCCGAGCAGCTCGAGCGCGGCCGCGCCGACGCCCGGTCCGACATCTACGCCGCCGGCATCGTGCTCTACGAGATGCTCACCGGGCAACCGCCCTATGGCGGCGACACGCCGCTGGCCGTGGCCTACCAGCACGTGCACCACGACGTCCCGGCGCCGTCGGTGGAGGTTCCCGGCCTCCCCTGGCAGGTCGACGAGCTCGTCGCCCGCACCACCCGGCGGGACCCGGCTGGCCGCCCCATCGACGCCGGGGCGTTCCTGGCCGAGCTGTCCGACGTGCGCCGCGACCTGGGGATCGACCCGGTCCCGGTGCCCACCGGCCAGAGCACCGCCGGCCCCGGCACGCTGCGACCGACCAACCGCCCCACCCGGCCGCGCCCGTCCGACCGGCACCCCAGCAACCCGGGCACCGAGGTGCTCGGCGGCCGGAACGCCCGTGGGGGCCGCACCAGCATGCTCCCGGGCATGGGCGCCGGTCCCACCACCGACGTGCAGGGCCGCCGCCCCGGACCGGCCCGCCCGCGTCCCGGCGTGCCCGACCACATCCGCAAGCGCCGCGCCCGGTTCGCCATCGCCGTCGTCCTGCTGCTGGCGGTCACCGCCGGCGCCATCGGCTGGTGGTTCGGCGAGGGGCGCTGGACGAGCACGCCGGAGCTGGTGGGCACCGAGCAGGCGGCGGCCCTCGATCTGCTGCGGGAGGCCGGCCTCGACCCGGACTGCTGCGAGGAGGTCTGGAGCGAGGACGTCCCTGCGGGCACCGTGCTGTCGACCGAGCCGGCGGCCGGCGCCGAGGCGATCCGCGGCACCGACGTGCGCCTCGTCGTCTCCAAGGGCAAGGAGCGCTACACGGTCTCCCCCGACCTCGTCGGCCTGCCCGTCGAGCAGGTGGAGACCGAGCTGGAGGACCTGCCGGTGCAGGTCACCCGCGGTGAGGACTACGACGACGAGGTCCCCGCCGGGCACGTGATCCGGTTCGACCCGGCAGCGGGCACCGAGCTCAAGCGCGACCAGGTGGTGACCGTGGTGGTCAGCCAGGGCCGCGCGCCGGTCGCCGTCCCCGACGTCACCGGCCAGAGCCCGGAGCAGGCGACCACAAACCTGGAGTCCCTCGGGTTCACCGTGGAGCGCGTCGGGGACGGGCGCAGCGACGCGGTGGACACGGGCGAGGTCATGGCCATCGACCCGGCTCCGGCCGCGGGGCCGGTTCCCTTCGGCAGCACCGTGCGGATCCAGGTGTCCGCGGGCCTGCCGCTGGTCGCCGTGCCCGACGTCGTCGGCAAGAGCGGCGACGAGGCGGCGCAGATCCTGCAGGCCGCGGGTCTCCAGGTGGAGGCCACCCGCTTCTTCGGCAACAGCGTGCTGCGGCAGACCCCGGCGGCCGGCGAGCAGGTCGAGCGCGGCACGTCGGTCACCATCCTCCTCACCTTCGGATAGGCACCCGCTCCCTTGTCGAATCCCGCACCCGGGATGCCGCCCGTCGGGGCGCACATCCAGATCAAGGGCGGCCTGGCCAAGGGTGGGCTCGCCTACACCGACGCCGTCGCCGCCCGCGCCGTCCAGGTCTTCGTCGGCAATCCGCGCGGTTGGAAGCTGACCGACGGCGACCCCGGGCAGGACGCGCTGTTCACCGCCGGCTGCTCCGAGCGGGGGGTCCCCTCGTTCATCCACACGCCGTTCCTGGTGAACGTCGGATCGCCCACCGAGGCCACGGTCGAGCAGTCGATCGCCTCCATCGCGCACAACCTGCGCCGCGGCGCCCAGCTCGGCTGCGACGGCGTGGTCGTGCACGCCGGGTCCGCCGTCGGCGAGGACCGGTACGAGGACGCCCTGCGGCAGTTGCACGAGCGGTTGCTGCCGGTCCTGGAGGCCGCCGCCCCCGACGGGCCCCGGCTGCTGATCGAGCCCACCGCGGGCGGGGGCAGGGCGCTGGCGGCCACGGTGGAGGACCTGGGCCCCTACTTCGCCGCGCTCGAGCAGCACCCGCTGCTGGGTGTCTGCTTCGACACCTGCCACGCCTGGGCGGCCGGTCACGACCTGGCCGTGCCCGGCGGGATGAGCGCCACCCTGGAGGCGCTGGAGGTGACGGTGGGGCCCGGCCGGCTCGGCCTGGTGCACGTCAACGACTCGCTGGACGCCTGCGGCTCCAAGCGTGACCGGCACACGACCATCGGCGCGGGCACGATCGGCTCGGGCCCCTACGGGACCGGCCCGTTCGCGGAGCTGCTGCGGCACCGCACCACGGCGGGGGTGGCCATGGTCGTGGAGACGCCGAGCCTCAGGGACGGCGACCCGTGCGGTGGCCACGCCGCCGACATCGCGCTGCTCAACTCGCTGATCGGCGACCCCGCCACCACCTGACGCGGTTGCGCCGCGAGTGCTACGTAGTCGTGGCCATCAGCCGCTGATCGCCACGACTACGTCGCACTCGACGCGACAGGAGGACAGGCACCCGCGAGCCGATCGTCACCGACGGCATCGCCCAGGGGACCGCCGCAGCCCGAGGGAGGCCCCAGGCGCCGCATGCGCCCCACCCTCGGCCCGGCGACTTGACCTGGGTGCGGAACGCCTCTTGGCTGCCGAGTTGCGTCCGCCGCCGGGCGGGTCCTGAGCGAGGAGAACCCCGTGCACATCCGCAGGAACCTGACCATGGCCGCCATCGCGGCACTGACCGTCACCTCGGTCAGTACCGGAACCGCCGGCGCCGCACCGCAGACCCCCGCGCTCGCCACCTACATCGTCACCGTCGCGCCCGGCGCCGCCCCTGCCGCCGTCGCAGCGCGCGCCGCACACGGCTTCGGGGGGCGGGTGGAGCACGTCTACACCGCAGCCCTGAACGGGTTCGCCATCCGGGTGGCCCCGGCCGCGGCCGACCGGCTGTCCAAGGTCCCCGGGGTCGTCGCCGTCGAGCCGGATCAGGTCGTTCAGGCGCGGCCGGTGAAGCAGCCGGCCCCGGTCGACTCCGGTGTCTCGTGGGGACTTGACCGGATCGACCAGCGGACGGGGACCGATGGCCTCTACACCCCCGAGGCCACCGGCACCGACGTGACGGCCTACGTCATCGACACCGGCATCGCGCTCGACCATCCCGACTTCGGAGGGCGCGCCGTCACCGGCTTCGACGCCGTCGACGGCGGATCGGCCGATGACTGCAACGGCCACGGCACCCACGTGGCCGGCACGATCGGCGGGACGACGTACGGCGTGGCCAAGAGCGTCTCGCTGGTCGCGGTCCGAGTGCTGAACTGCTCGGGCTCCGGCACCAACGCAGGCGTCATCGCCGGGATCGACTGGGTGACCGCCCACCACGTGGCGGGCACACCTGCGGTGGCGAACATGAGCCTCGGGGGCGGGGCCAGCACGGCGATCGACACCGCCGTCGCGAACTCCATCGGCGACGGCGTCAGCTATGCCGTGGCCGCCGGCAACGGCAACCAGGGCGGCAAGCCCCAGGACGCCTGCAACTACTCCCCCGCGCGGGTCCCGGGCGCGCTGACCGTCGGTGCCACCGACCGGAACGACGCGCCCGCCTCGTTCAGCAACTACGGCCCCTGCGTCGACCTGTTCGCACCAGGCGTCGGGATCACCAGCGACTGGTACACCGGCGGCACCAACACGATCAGCGGCACCTCGATGGCCACGCCGCACGTGGCTGGCGTGGCCGCGGTGTACCTGCAGACGGTGCCGACGGCCACTCCCACGGAGGTCAGCGCCGAGCTGCACCGGAACGCCAGCCCGCACGTCGTCAGCACGAGCAGGACGGCGAACAACGACCTGGTGTTCACCGACTACTGAGCTGCGGCTCCACCAGGGGCCGGGTCGTCCGCATCGCGGGCGGCCCGGCCCTTGGCTGTCAGCGGTCGAGCAGCTCCGCGAGGACGTCCGCGGCGCGCTCGACGGCGGCCCGGTCCACGTCGAGGTGGGTGACCAGCCGGACGCGGCTGGCGCTGACCTGGCTCACCAGCACGCCCTGCGCCTTGGCCGCCTCGGCGATCAGCGGCGCGGCCACGCCGTCGAGCACCACCATGTTGGTGTGCACGCCGGCCGGGTCGACGCCGAGCCGCTTCGCGAGCAGGCGGGCCAGCTCGTGGTCCTCGCCGAGGCGGGGCAGGTGGTGGTCCAGCGCGTAGGTGCACGCGGCTGCGAGCACGCCGACCTGGCGCATGCCGCCACCGAGCCGCTTGCGCCACAGCCGGCCGGCGGCGATCCGGTCGGCCGAGCCCACCAGGACCGACCCGACGGGTGTGCCCAGCCCCTTGGAGAAGCAGACGGAGGCGGTGTCGGCCAGCCGGCCGTAGGTGGCCAGGTCGATGCCGGAGGCAACCGAGGCGTTCCAGATGCGAGCGCCGTCGAGGTGCACGGCGACGCCGGCACCGCGGGACCAGTCCCACAGCGCCTGCAGCTCCTCCAGGGGCTGAACCAGGCCCCCGCCCCGGTTGTGGGTGTTCTCGACCGCGATCGCCGCGGTCGCGGTCAGGTGCCAGTCGCCGCGGGGCCGCACCTGGTCGATGAGCTGGGCGGCGTCCAGCCGACCGCCGGCGGAGACCACCGTGCGGGTCGAGATGCCGAAGATGGCGGCGGCGGCACCCATCTCGTAGGTGACGACGTGCGCGTCGGCGTCGCAGAGGATCTCCTGGCCCGGCTCGCAGACCAGGCGCATGCCGATCTGGTTGCCCATGGTCCCCGAGGGCACGAAGAGCGCCGCCTCGTGACCGAACATCGCCGCCACGCGCTCCTCGAGCGCGCGGACGGTGCGGTCCTCGCCGTAGACGTCGTCGCCGACCTCGGCGTCGGCCATGGCCCGGCGCATGTCCTCGGTCGGCCGGGTGACGGTGTCCGACCGCAGGTCGACCAGCTCAGCAACCCCGGTCATCCCCGCAGCATCTCCGCGACGAGGAAGGCCAGCTCCAGGGACTGCCCGGTGTTCAGCCGCGGGTCGCAGGCGGTCTCGTACCGGCTGTTGAGGTCCTCGTCGCTGATCTCCATGGCGCCGCCGAGGCACTCGGTGACGTCCTCCCCGGTGAGCTCGACGTGGATGCCGCCGGGCCAGGTGCCCAGGGCGCGGTGCACGTCGAAGAAGCCGAGCACCTCGTCGACGACCCGGTCGAAGTGCCGGGTCTTGTAGCCGGTGGAGGACTCGTGGGTGTTGCCGTGCATGGGGTCGCACTGCCAGACCACCTGGTGGCCGCTGGCGGTCACCTTCTCCACGATGCCGGGCAGCACGTCGCGGATCTTGCCGTTGCCCATGCGGCTGATCAGCGTCAGCTTGCCGGGCAGGCCGTCGGGGTCGAGCCGCTCGACGAGCTCGGTCGCCTGCTCGGGCGTCGTCGTCGGGCCGATCTTCACGCCGATCGGGTTGGCCAGCTTCGAGACGAACTCGATGTGCGCGCCGTCCATCTGCCGGGTGCGCTCCCCCACCCACACGAAGTGGGCACTCAGCGCGTAGGGGCGGCCCTCGTGCATGCGCAGCAGGGCGCGCTCGTAGTCGAGGATCAGCGCCTCGTGGGAGTTGTAGAGCTCCACCCCGCGCAGGGCGTCGGAATCGATGCCGCAGGCCTTCATGAACGCCAGTGCCCGGTCGATCTCCCGGGCGATGACCTCGTACCGGACGCCGGCCGGTGAGCTGGCGACGAAGTCCTTGTTCCAGTCGTGGACGGCGTGCAGGTCGGCCAGACCGCCGCGGGCGTAGGCGCGGATCATGTTCATGGCCGCCGCGGAGTTCGCGTAGGCGCGGACCAGCCGGTACGGGTCGGGGATCCGCTTCTCCAGCACCGGCTCGAGGTCGTTGACCATGTCGCCGCGGTAGGAGGGCAGGCCGAGGGCATCGGTGTCGGAGGACCGGGGCTTGGCGTACTGGCCGGCGACCCGACCCACCTTGACCACCGGCACGCTGGCGCCGTAGGTCAGGACGACGGCCATCTGCAGCAGCGTCCGGGTGGTGCTCTGCAGGTGCGGCTCGGTGTTGAGGTCGAAGGTCTCGGCGCAGTCGCCGCCCTGGAGCAGGAAGGCCTTGCCCTGGGCGACGTCGGCCAGCTGGGCGCGCAGCGTGTCGACCTCGGTGGGCGCGACGATGGGCGGGACCGTCGAGAGCGTCTGCAGCACCGCGTCGAGCGCCGCCCGGTCCGGCCACTTCGGCTGCTGGGCGATCGGCAGTTCCCGCCAGCGGTCGAGGCCGGGCACCGGCTGGGCGGATTCGAGAAGACTCACGCCCCGAGGGTACGGCGCGCCCATCCCATCGAGAGAGACGCGTCCCACTTCCTGGACCGCGGTGGTGGTCGGAACGCCTCGCCGGGGTGGAGCCACTCCACCGTTGCGCCCCGCCTGTCACAAGACGTGTCGAACCGGTCACGAACCGTTCGGTTCGGGTTCCGCCACCGCTCTCACCTGCCGAGAGCTGTGGGAGCAGCGGCGTCCGACCGCTGCACACGAGCGGAGGCCGAAGAATGCGCTGGACTGTCCTGCCCTCCTGGGCGGCGCCCTCGAACTGGGGCATCCGCACCAAGGTGGTCGCGCTGGCGGTGACCAGCGTCGCGGTGACCGGCACGGCCATGGGCGTCGTGAGCGCCTGGCAGAGCAGTGGCTTCGCCGACGACGCCGGCCGTGACATGGACGCCCTCGTCGAGGAGGACATCACCCGCACGGCGACCGGGATCTACGACGTCGTCGCCACGCAGGGCGCCTCCACCTCGGCGAAGGTCGACAGCGACCTCGGCGTCGCCCAGTACGTCGTCGGCCAGTCCGGTGGTCTCCGGCTGGACCCGCGCGGCATGGTGGCCTGGGAGGCCAAGAACCAGCTGACCAGCGAGGTCACCCCGGTCGTGGTCCCCCGCATGCTGGCCGGCAACGAGTGGCTCGGCCAGAACAAGGACGTCGCGGTGCCCACGCCCGTCGTCGACACGATCAAGTCGATGGTCGGCGGCACCGCCACCATCTTCCAGAAGCTCCCCAGCGGCGACATGCTGCGCGTGGCCACGAACGTCGTCGCCGCCGGCGGTTCACGGGCCATCGGCACGTACATCCCGGCCACGACGCCGGAGGGCAAGCCCAACCCCGTCGTCGCCACCGTCACCGGCGGGCAGACCTACCGCGGCAACGCCCTGGTGGTCGACTCCTGGTACGTCTCGGCCTACTCGCCGATCTTCGGCCCCGCGGGCGACGTCGTCGGCATGCTCTACGTCGGCCAGAAGCAGCAGAACCTCCCGGCCCTGCGGGAGAGCCTGGAGGCCACCGAGGTCGGCGAGACCGGGCACGTCGAGGTCTACGGCGGCAGCGGTGACATCGCCGGCTCGGTGATCATCAGCCCCGAGGGGGTCCGCGACGGCGAGTCCATGCTGGAGGTGACCGACGCCGACGGCCGGGCCTACGTCGAGGAGATCGTCGAGGCGGCCGTCGCGCTCCAGCCCGGCGAGCAGGCCACCGTCCGCTACGACGACCCCGAGGCCGGGGCCACCACGGTGCGTGTCTCCTACTACCAGCCCTGGGACTGGGTGATCGCCACCGTCGCCCGCGACGCCGACTTCACCGGCCCCAAGGAGGCCCTGGCCGAAGGCCGGTCCTCGATGGGGTGGGCGCTCGTCGTCGCCGTCGTCGTGATCGCCCTGCTCGGTGGCCTCATCGCCCAGCTGGTGGGCCGCCGGCTCACCGCGCCCCTCACCTCCCTGCGCGACCGCATGGCCGAGATCGCCGACGGCGAGGGGGACCTCACCCAGCGCATGGACGACTCGCGCAACGACGAGGTGGGCCAGCTGTCCGGCGCGTTCAACCGGTTCGTCGAGAAGGTGGCCGCCACCGTCCGGGACATCCACCGGTGCGCCCTCGAAGTGGCCTCGTCCGCCGCGGGCGTCTCGGCCGTGGCCGACGGCCTGGCCACCCGCGCCGCCCGGAGCCGGGACCAGGCGCAGGGCGCCCACCACGTCGCCGCGGACATCAGCGCCAGCGTCTCCTCGGCCGCCGCCGGCGCCGAGGAGATGGGTGCCTCCATCACCGAGATCGCCCGCAGCGCCGCCGAGGCGGCGGAGGTCGGCCGGCAGGCCGCCTCCCTCGCCGAGACGACCGAGACGACGATCGCGGCGCTCGGCGCCAGCTCCGCCGAGATCGGCGACGTCGTCAAGGTGATCTCCGGCGTGGCCGAGCAGACCAACCTGCTCGCGCTCAACGCCACGATCGAGGCCGCCCGCGCCGGTGACGCGGGCAAGGGCTTCGCCGTCGTCGCCAACGAGGTCAAGGAGCTCGCGCAGGAGGCCGCCAAGGCCAGCGAGGAGATCGCGCAGCGGGTCCAGGGCATCCAGTCCGAGACCACCGCCGCGGTGCGCTCCATCGCCCAGATCGCCGAGGTCGTCCGCTCCATCAACGACCACCAGACGACGATCGCCAGCGCCGTCGAGGAGCAGACCGCCACCACCCGGGAGCTCAGCCGCAGCGTGGCCACGGCCGCCGAGGGTGCCGGCACGGTGACCACCACGCTCACCGCGGTGCGGCAGGACGCCGACGACAGCGCGACCGACGTCGACCGCGCCCGATCCGCCGCCCAGGAGCTCGACGGCCTGTCCACCGAGCTCAACCGGCTGCTGTCGGTCTTCACCGTCTGAGGAAGGACCCCGTCCCCACCCCTCCGCACGCTCAGGGCGGGGCCCGGGACGGGGGCCACGATGGAGGCCGCCTGCGGTTCAGCCGCGGGCGGCCTCCATCGCGTTCCAGCGCACGAGGTTGAAGCGGGCGTCGACCAGCGCGTCGTGGGTGCCCTGCGGCTTGGGCGGCAGCTCCGGCTGTCCCCGGTCGTCCCAGCGCTGGCGCAGCTCGCGGGTGAACCGCGGGATCGGGCGGGGCAGCGCGGGCATCGCGCCCCAGAGCTGGCACAGCGCCACGTGGTCGTAGGCGCCGAACCAGGCCCAGAGCTCGATCTCCTCGCCCGGGGCGGTGAGGAAGGACAACAGGTCCTCGCGGATCCGCTGCCGGCTCCGCCACGACTTGTCCGCCGGCGGGGGCAGCTGGTCCAGCACGTTGCGCCGCACCCAGGGGATGGCCTTGCGCTCGTCGAACTCGGTGCTCACCGCGTAGAACTCCCGGCCGGTCTCGTCGACGACGCCGATGGAGACGAGGTCGATCGTGCTGCCGTCCTCGATGAACTCGGTGTCGTAGAAGAAGCGCCGGACCGTCATCCGTCCAACGTAGCCGCGTCGTCCGGCGGCCCCGGCTCCTGCCAGGTGTCCCGGGCGGCCACCGCGTCGACCTCCACCAGCTGGTCGGGGTGGGTCAGCACGGTGACGCCGACGACCGTGCTCGGCGCGAGGTGCGTGCCCAGCGCCTCGCGCACGACATCCGCCGCGGCCACCAGGTCGGCGCGGTCGGTGGTGACCACGTGGACCGTGGTCCTGACCACGTCGCCCAGCTCCGCCCCGGCCGCCTCGAGCGCGGTCGCGAGGTTCGCCATGGCCTGCCGCATCTGGCCGGGGACGTCGCCGACCGCCACCGTGCCGCCGTCGGCGTCGAGCGGGCCGGCACCGGCGGTGAAGACCATCCGCGCCGGGTCGGTCACCGCCGCGAGGGCGTGCGGCGCGGAATCGGTCAGGCCCGGCGGGCGCACCAGCTCGATCGTCACCGGCCGATTCTGGGCCACCGGCGGGTCGGTGTCGCCCGGAACCGCTCAGACGGGGGTGACCGGAGCCTGCGCCTCCGAACCGTGCAGCGCCCGCGCCCGTCGCTCGCGCAACCGGTCCAGCCTGTGGATGACCGGGCCGGCCGTGGCGCCGTGCAGGACCACCGAACCGACCACGACCAGGACGGTGACCCGCCACAGCTGCTCGGCCCCGGCGATGTCGGCCTCGCTCAGGCCGTAGGCGAGGTAGTACAGCGAGCCGATGCCGCGCACGCCGAAGAACGAGACGACCCACCGCTCGCGGCGCCCGGTCGGGCTGCCGACGAAGGCCAGCCACCCCGCCAGCGGCCGGACCCCCAGCAGGAAGACGGCGGCCAGCACGAACTCCCGCCAGCCGACATCGTCCAGGACGCCCCGGGCCACCGCTCCTCCGACGAGCAGCAGCAGGACGACGGTGAGCAGCCGCTCGAGCTGCTCCACCTGGGCGTGCAGGACCTGGTGCCGGTCGTGCGCCCGCTCGGCCGCCCGGATCGTCAACGCGCACACGAAGACGGCGATGAACCCGTAGCCCTCGATCAGCTCGGCGACCCCGTAGGCCAGGAAGATGGCGCTGAGGGCGACGAACCCCTCGGCGCGCTCGGCCAGGTGCGCCCGCTCGCCCGAGCGGGAGAAGAAGAGGCTGCGCAGGACCCAGCCCATGGCTGCCCCGGCACCCACGCCCGCGGCGATCCGCCAGACGACGTCGACCAGCAGCCACTCCCCCAGCCAGCCCGACGGCGCCAGACCCGCGGTCGCGACGGCGATCGCGGCGTAGGTGAAGGGGAACGCCAACCCGTCGTTGAGCCCGGCCTCGGAGGTGAGGGCGAACCGCGCCTCGTCCTCGCTCTCCTCGTCGTCAGTGGGCTCACCGACCTGGACCTCGGTGGCCAGCACCGGGTCGGTGGGCGCCAGCGCGGCGCCGAGCAGCATCGCGGCGGCCGCGCCGAGGCCGAGCAGCCAGGTGCCCAGCAGGGCCGCGGCGAGGACGGTCAGCGGCATGGTCACCGCCAGCAGGCGCCAGGTCGAGCGCCAGCTCCGCCATCCCGGCGGGCGGTCCAGCGCCAGGCCCGCCCCCATGAGGCTCACCAGCACGACCAGCTCGGTGAGGTGCACCGCCGTCGTCCCGTGCTCGACCGGGTCGGGCGACGGCAGATGGGGCACCAGCGCGAACGCGAGGACGCCGAGCCCGACGAAGACCATGGGCATCGACAGCGGCGCCCGGCTCACCAGCCGGGGCAGGAGTGCCGCCAGCAGCGCCGCCGCCCCCGCGGCCGCGTACGCGACCCCGGTGGGTTCCATGCCTCAGCACTGCCCGGGAACGGTCATCCGCTCAGTGTCGGGGACGCGGCCCGCCGCCGCCCGGGCGGCGAGGCGTGCGGAACCGGGTCAGGCGGCGCCCTCGGCCCGGCCGCCGACGGAGTTCGCGCCGAACTCACGCCCGTTCAGGGCCTCGATGTCGCGCTCCAGCTGCGGCACCCGCTTGGCCGCGATCGCCATGGTCAGCTTCTCGGCGACGACGCCGGTGACGAGCTGGCGCAGCGCCGCGACCGTGCCGACCGAGCGCGGCACGAACACCCGGCGGCCCCGGGTCTCGAGGTTCTCCACCAGCGCCTCGGCGCACGCCTCGACCGAGGTGAAGGCACCCAGCGGACCGGGCAGCGACTGCCGCGTCTCCTTGAAGGTGGGCAGCGCGGCCTCGGTGTCGCGGACCATGTCGGTGTCGATCCAGGTCGGGTGGGCGCTGGCCACGGTGACGCCGCGGTGGGCGACCTCGAGCCGGAGCGCGTCCCCGAAGCGCTCGACGCCGGCCTTGGACGCGCAGTAGGCGCTCATGCCCGGCAGCACGGTGAAGGCGGCGGCGGAGCTGATCAGCAGCACGTGACCCTTGCGCTTGGCGATCTCGGGCAGGGCCGCGTGCGCGGTGAGCATCGTGCCGATCAGGTTGACCTCGATCGTGCGCGCCAGGGCGTGGGCCGAGCTGGTCATGACCGTGGTCAGCGGCGCGATGCCCGCGTTCGCCACGACGGCGTCGAGCCCGCCGAAGGTGTCGACGGTGCGCTGCACGGCGGCGGCGAGCGCCTCGGGGTCGGTGACGTCGGCCTCCACCCACAGGTGCTCAGGGCCCAGCTCGTCGGCCACCGTCGCCAGCTCCTGCGGCTCCAGCCCGACGAGAGCCACCCGCGCGCCGCGGGCGGCCGCCTTGCGGGCGAGCGCGGCACCGATCCCCCGGGCCGCGCCGGTGATGAGGACCGACCTGCCGACCAGGGACGTTCGCGTGCGCTTGCCGGATCCAGACGCCATCGGAACTGCTCCTCGGGAGGTCGTCGCGCTCGAATTGAGCGCTGCTTCCCCGCCGTTGTAGCTTGTTGAGCGTTGCTCAGCAAGCCGGAGGAGAGGAGCAGACCGAGGTGACCAGCACGATCGAGACACAGGCCGTTCCCTCCCTGGGAGCGGGCGGCCGGCCCACCCGCGACGTGCGCGTGGCGGTGATCGGCTCGGGATTCGCGGGCCTGGCCATGGGCATCACCCTGCGCCAGCGCGGCGAGACCGACTTCGTGCTCCTGGAACGGGCCGAGGACGTCGGCGGCACGTGGCGCGACAACGTCTACCCGGGCGCGGCCTGCGACGTGCAGTCGCACCTGTACTCCTACTCCTTCGCGCCGAACCCGGACTGGGGCCGCTCCTACTCCGAACAGCCCGAGATCCAGGCCTACCTGCAGCGGACCGCCGCCCGCTACGGCGTCCGCGAGCACTGCGTGTTCGGTGCCGACGTCACCGCCGCGCGCTGGGACGACGACGAGCGCCGATGGCACGTGACGACGACCGCCGGCGACTTCCGCGCCCGGGTGCTGGTCTCCGCGGCCGGCGCCCTCGCCGACCCGACCTATCCCGCGATCCCCGGCATCGAGACGTTCGAGGGCACCGTCATGCACTCGGCGCGCTGGGACTCCTCGCACGACATCAGCGGCGAGAAGGTCGCCGTCATCGGCACCGGCGCCTCGGCCATCCAGGTGGTCCCGGCGATCCAGCCGCAGGTGGAGAGCCTCACCGTCTACCAGCGCACGCCGGCCTGGGTGGTTCCCCGCACCGACCACCCGGTGAAGCCCTGGGCGCGCCGGCTGTACCGGATGGTGCCCGGGCTGCAGCGGGCCATCCGCGGGTTGCTCTACACGTCCCGCGAGTTCCTGGTGCTCGGCATGGCCAAGCGCCGGGCCTTCCTCAAGCCGGTGGGCCGACTGGCCAAGGCACACCTCGAGCGCCAGGTCCGCGATCCGAAGCTGCGGAAGGCGCTGACGCCGGACTACACCATCGGCTGCAAGCGGATCCTGATCAGCAACGACTACTTCCCGGCGGTCGCGGCCCCCAACGCCGAGCTCGTCACCGCCGGCATCGCCGAGATCCGGCCGCGCTCGATCGTCTCGAAGGACGGCATCGAGCGACCCACCGACACGCTGATCCTGGCCACCGGTTTCCACGTCACCGACCTGCCGATCGCCGAGAAGATCCGTGGTCGCGGCGGTCGCACCCTGGCCGAGGTCTGGGAGGACGGCATGGTGACCAACCGCAGCGCCGCCGTCGCCGGTTTCCCGAACCTGTTCCTGCTGGTCGGGCCCAACGTGGGGGTCGGACACACGTCGATGGTCTACATGATCGAGTCCCAGGTCGCCTACGTCGACGACGCGCTGCGCACCATGGAGACCGAGGGCCTCGCCGTGCTCGAGACGACGCCGGAGGCCCAGGCGGCCTGGCGGGAGCTCATCGCCGAGAAGTCCAAGGGCACCGTGTGGCTCGCCGGCGGTTGCGCGAGCTGGTACCTGGACGAGCACGGGCACAACAGCACGCTGTGGCCGGACTTCACGTTCCGGTTCCGCAAGCTCACCAGGTCCCTGGATCGCGAGAACTACGTCGGCGTCCCGGCCGGGGCGCCCGCCGGAACGGAGGAGGCGGCATGACCGCGACGCTTCCCCGCACCATCTGCAAGCGCACCGTTGCCGTTCCCACCTCCGACGGCGCCCAGCTGCACGCGACCGTCGAGGGGTCGGAGAACGCGCCGGTCACCCTCGTCCTCGCGCACGGCTGGACCCTGTCGCAGGCGGCGTGGGACGACGTCTCCACCCTGCTGGCCGACCGGGTGGCCGACGGCGCGCTGCGGCTGGTGCGCTACGACCAGCGCGGACACGGCCGCTCGACGTGGGGCGACGCCGCGATCACCATCGACCAGCTGGGTGAGGACCTGGCCGAGGTGCTCGACCAGCTGGTGCCGAGCGGACCGATCGTGCTCGGCGGCCACTCCATGGGCGGCATGACCATCATGTGCCTGGCCGCCGCCCGACCGGAGCTCTTCGGCGACCGGGTCCTCGGCGTCGCCCTGGTCGCGACGTCGGCCGGTGACCTCACCTCCGACCCGAGGTCCGCCGGCGGCCGGATGGCCAAGGTCCGGCCGGGGATGCTGTCGGCCCTGCTCGCCGGTGCCCGCGTG
Source organism: Blastococcus atacamensis (assembly GCF_002938425.1). Lineage (GTDB taxonomy): Bacteria > Actinomycetota > Actinomycetes > Mycobacteriales > Geodermatophilaceae > Blastococcus > Blastococcus atacamensis. Next base: position 39,531 of record NZ_POQU01000018.1, read on the forward strand.
CTCGAGAAGCTGCGCAACCTCGCGCCCCCCACCTCCTCGCGGCACCAGAAGATGGTCCGCGGGCTCCTCTACGGGGCCGACGCCACCGACGAGATGGTGCTCGAGGGCGCGAAGATCATGCACGCCTCGACGCTGCGTTCCTTCCTGGAGTTCATGCCCGCGCTCGGCGACCACGACAAGCGCGAGGAGCTCGCGGCGCTGTCCCGCGTGCCGGTCGAGATCTTCGTCGGCGACCAGGACAAGCTCACGCCGAAGCGGCACTCCCTCCACCTGGCCGAGGCGCTGCCCGAGGCCCGGCTGCACCAGGCGGAGCGGACCGGCCACATGTTCCCGCAGGAACGACCGCAGCTGGTGGTCGAGGGCCTGCTGCGGCTGGTGGACGGCGCCACCGGCGGCCGGAGCGCGAGCTGAGGGCCACACCGTGACGGCGTCGTCGCGCCCCACCCATCCCCGGGAGCGGCGCACGGCGGGCGACCGCCGCGCCCAGCTCGTGCAGATCGGCCTCGAGCTCCTCCCGACGACGCCGGTGCAGGAGCTCACGATCGACGAGGTGGCGCGGCGGGCCGGGATCAGCCGGAGCCTGCTGTTCCACTACTTCGCCAACAAGCGGGAGTACTACACCGCCGTCACGCGCGCCGCGGCCGACCTGATGTGGGAGCACCTGCTCCCCGCGCCCGGCACCCCGCCGGAGGAGCAGGTCGCCGGGATGCTCGACCGGTACGTCGGCTGGGTCGAGACGTTCCGGGAGACCCACCTGGCGTTCGTCCGGGGAGCCGCCGGCGGTGATCCGTGGGTGTCGGAGGTCTACCAGGAGACCCGCAGCCGTCTCGTGGACGTCGCGCTGGCGGCGCTGGAGCTGCCCGACGACGCGCTGCGTCGCCAGCTCCTGCTGGCCTGGTTCGCCTTCACCGAGGACCTGGTGGGCTCGTGGGCCGACGAGCCGACGATGACCCGCCCGGAGCTGCTGGACCTCCTGCGCGACGTCCTGGCGCGGGTGGCCGCCCGATCCTGAGGGACGTTCAGCCCGCCAGCGACGTGGGCGCGCGGTCGGCGGCCTCGGCGGCCGGCGGCTGGAGGGTGGCGATGACCTCGTTGGCGCTGGCCCCGGTGGCGTCCATCGACTTCTTCACGGTCGCGCCGTAGACGTCGACGTACTCCTGGCCCGACAGGGTCATGATCTCGTACAGGATCTCGTCGGTGATCGACCGCTCGACGAAGCGGTCACCGGCCATGCCCTCGTAGCGGGAGAAGTCCAGAGGCGCACCGAAGCGGACCCGGACCCGGGTGATCTTCTTGCCGAACGGGAGTCTCCGGGAGCGGTAGACCATGGCGACCGGGACCACGGGGACGCCGGTCTCCAGCGCCATCCGTGCCACGCCGATCTTGCCGCGGTAGAGCCGGCCGTCGGGCGAACGGGTGCCCTCGGGGTAGATGCCGAGGAGCTTGCCGTCCCGCAGCGCGCGGATGCCGGTCTGGATGGCGTCCTCCGCCGCGGAGGCGCTGGAGCGGTCGATGGGGACCTGGCCGGCGCCGGTGAAGAACGCCCGCTGCAGGAAACCCTTCACGCCCGTGCCCGTGAAGTACTCGGCCTTGGCCAGGAACGTGACCCGCCGCTTCAGCTGCAGCGGCATGAAGATCCAGTCGGCCGCGGACAGGTGGTTGCTGGCCAGGATCGCCGCACCCGTCGCAGGCACGTGCTCGGCGCCTTCGGCCTTCGGACGGAAGACCAGCTGGACCACCGGGCCGATCGCGACGAACTTCAGGAACCAGTAGAACAACACGCCTCCCTCGGGGACTGCCAGACTAGGGAGCCTGGGGTCCGAATCACAATCGGGGCCCCACCGTGAGCTACCTGACACCGGCGCCCCGCCGGACGCCGAGGAGGAGCACCGTGCCCGGAACGACCCCCGCTCCCGAGGTCATGCCCGGTGCCGAGGCCTTCGAGTTCCCCGGCGGGGACGGCCCCGACGGGCGCACCGGCGTGCTGTTGGTGCACGGGTTCACCGGCACCCCGATGAGCATGCGCCCTTGGGGGGAGCACCTCGCCGCGGAGGGCTTCGCGGTCAGCTGCCCGCTGCTGCCGGGCCACGGCACCCGCTGGCAGGACTGCAACGCCAGCTCCTCCGACCAGTGGACCGCCGCGGTGGAGAACGCGCTGGACGCCCTGGCCGCGCGGTGCGACCGCGTCTTCGTGGCCGGCCTGTCGATGGGCGGCACCCTCGCCACCCGGCTGGCCCAGGTCCGCCCCGCCGACGTCGCCGGGCTGCTGCTGATCAACCCGGCGCTGCTCACCCAGCGTCTGGACGCCAAGCTGCTGCCCCTGATCGCGAGGCTCACCGGCAGCTGGGCGCCCATCGCCAGCGACATCAAGAAGCCCGGCGTCACCGAGCTGGCCTATCCCAGGCTGCCGACCCGGGCGATGATGCAGCTGCGCGGCCTCTGGGCCCTCACCCGCGCCGACCTGGGCCGCGTCACCGCCCCGGTCATCGTCTTCCACAGCACCGAGGACCACGTCGTCGAGCCGGTCAACAGCACGATCCTGCTGGCGGGGATCGCCAGTGCGGACAAGGAGGAGGTCGTGCTCGAGAACAGCTACCACGTGGCGACCCTCGACAACGACGCCCCGATGATCTTCGCCCGCTCGGCGGAGTGGATCCGCGCCCACGTGCGCGCCGGCGAGCGCGACACCCCGCCGGCCGAGCACCGATGACCGACCGGCGCGGACGCGGCCGCCGCGACAACGGCCTCGACGCGGCGCTCTGGTTCCCCCTGCGCGACGTCGACCCGCGCGTCGGCGAGCACCTGCTCGACGTGCTGGAGACAGTGGGCATCGCGGCGTACCTGGAGCCGTCCGCTGACGTCGACTCCTACACCCGGTCGGTGTCCCTGCCCAGCCCGCCCTCGGACCGGCTCTTCGTCGACCGGTCGCGGCGCGAAGAGGCCCGCGGGCTGGTCGACCAGCACGCTGACGAGCACCCCGACCCGCCGCGACCGGTCGCCCGGACGCCGCGCCCCGAGGTCGACGAGGACGCCGAGTGGCAGCGGATCGTCACCGCGTTCGAGGCCGAGCACGGCCGCACCGTCGTCGACGAGTCGCCGTCGACCGCTCCCCCGCCGGTGCCGCACGAGGTGCCGGTCCTCGACCGGCCCGACGAGCACTACGAGCCGCCGGCGCCGCCGCCGCTCCCGGTGCCCGCGCCGGCCGCCCTGTACGCCGTCCTGCTGGTGGCCGCCGGCGTCCTGCTCATCGGCGCACCGGCGGTGCTGGGGCTCTCCGCCGACGTCGGCCTCGTCCTCGGGGTCGCCGTGGTGGCCGGCGGGGTGGCGATGCTGGTGGCGCGCATGCGCGACCGCGCCGAGGACGGGGACGACGGCGCCGTCGTCTGACCCCTGCTCGGCGTCGACCGGCGAGGGTCAGGCCTCGCCCTCGGCCACGGCCTTCCGCACGAGGTCGGCTGCACCGACGATCCCGGCCTGCGCGCCCAGCGCCGCCGCGACCACCCGAGGGCCCGGCCGGAAGCCACGCCCGGGCAGAGCGCGGTCGAGCCGCTCCCGCGCCGGCCGCAGCACCATCTCGCCGAGCACGCTGACGCCGCCGCCGATCACCACGACCTCGGGGTCGAGCACCGCGGCCAGGTCGGCGATGCCCTGCCCGAGCCAGTAGCCGACCTCGGTCACCAGCTCCAGGGCCAGCGGATCGCCGTCGTGGGCAGCCCGGGCCACGTGCTCACCGGTGAGCCGGTCGGGCTCGCAGTCCACCCGCTCGAGCAGCAGGGCCGCGGCGGCCGGGGACGTGCGGGCCACCTCGCGCGCGGTCTGCCCCAGGGCGGTGCCGCTGGCGTACTGCTCCCAGCAGCCGCGGTTGCCACAGGCGCACAGCCGGCCGTCGGGGACGACGCGCATGTGCCCCCACTCCCCCGCCACCCCGTGGGAGCCGCGGCGAAGCCGGCCGTCCAGCACGATCCCGCCGCCGATGCCGGTCCCCAGCGTGATCATCAGGGCCAGGTCCGTCTCCCGCGCCGCGCCGTAGCGGTACTCGGCCCAGGCCGCCGCGTCGGCGTCGTTGCCCACCCACAGCGGCCGCTGCAGGCGGGCACCCAGGTCCTTGCGGAGGGTCGAGTTCCGCCAGGCGAGGTGCGGGCTGAACAGCACGGTGTCGCCGGTCCGGTCGAACCAGCCGGCCGCGCCCACCCCCACACCCACGACCTCACCGGCGTGGCCGTGCGCGAGCTCCTCCACCACCGCGGCGATGGCGTCCTCGGTGTCGGTGACCGACGCTCCGGGCGTGGCCCGGCGGGCGGTCGCCAGGACGGTGCCGTCGGGGGCGACCAGCCCTCCGGCCACCTTGGTGCCGCCGATGTCGATCCCGAGCGCGGGCAGGCTCCCCACGTCGTCGGTCACGCGATGTCGATCCTCTGGACCTCGGGCCCGTCGGCCGGCGGTGCGCTCGGGTCCTCGGCCGCCGGCGCCCGGCCGGCGGCCCCGTCCTCCGCGAACGTCCGGAGCGCGGCTGCCGCCGTCGTCAGCAGGTCCGCCACGGCCTCGGTGACCTCCGGTCGTTCCCCGCGGAGCACCGACGCGGCCTGGCACACCGGGCACCACCGGCAGTCGGGGGCGTGCTCGCCCTCGCCGGCGGCGGAGGCGGTCCCGGGGCCTCGGACGACGTCGAGCAGACGGCGGGCCTGGTCGAGCCAGTCGGCACCGGTGGTCATGAGGTCCTCCCCTCGGCCGCCAGGAGGTCGGCCGGCCACTGCTGCGGATCCGGACGGAAGCTGACCTCGAGCCGCGCGGCGGCGGTGCCGGGGTCGGCGAGCCGGCCCCCGGTCACCTCGCACCGGCGCAGCAGCGAGTCCAGCCGCAGCGAGCGCCGATCCTCCCCTACGGCGATCACGAGGTCATCGCCCCACCGGGTCAGGCCGACCGCGTCACGCTCGGCGAAGGGCAGCGGCACGGTCAGCTCCCAGCCGCCCTGGCCGCGGCGCGGTTCGGGAGCAACCGGTCCACCGGTGTCCGGCAGGTCGAGCCCGTCGAGCAGGGCGAGCGCGGCCGTCGGCGCCGCGGGCGCCTCCGGGGCTTCGGGAACGACGTGCACGGGAGCAAGCTCCGCCAGCGCGGCCAGCGCCTCCTGCTGCGCGGCGGCACGGGCGCGCCACCACTCGCCCGGCCCGTCGGCCGGCAGCACCCGCGCGACGACGGCGGCCGGAGCCAGCCCGTGGAGGCCGAGCACCGTCGCCGCCCGGCGCAGTGCCGTCACGGCCGCGCCCCGTGCCTCACCGGTCAGCCAGACGGCGGTCGCGGTCGGATCGGCCAGCCGGTCGGTGCCCAGCAGCCGTTCCACGGCCGGCAGGGCACCGAGGACGGCGTCGACGGGGCCGGGGCGGACCACCCCGGCCGAGACGCCCGCGGTCCGGACCGCGGCCAGCGCACGGACCGACGGCGGCAGCGCCTGGTCCAGCCACCAGCGCAGGGTGCCCGGGAGGGCGGCCAGGGCGAGACCGTCCTCGAGCGGACCCGCGTCGACCACGACCACGTCGGCGTCGGCGTCGCCGAGGGCGGCCACGAGGGCCAGGTCGTCGGCGCCGGGCAGCGGCACGACGGATGTCGCCGGCGGCAGGGACAGGTGCGGGACCAGGCCGGCCAGCGTCTCCGCGTGCGCGGCCCACAGCTCCCCGGCCGCTGCCGGCCCGCCCACCCGGCGGACCGTGAGGCGCGGCTCCCCCGGTGTGGCCACCGGCGGAGTGCGGCGGGTCAGCAGCAGCGTGTCCCGCCCGGACCGGGCCGATCGCAGTGCCGCCGCGGCCGCGACCGTGGAGGTACCGGCCCCGCCGGGGCCGGTCACGAGCAGGGTGCGCACGCCGGTCAGCTCTCGACGCGCTTCTTGAGCTCCTTGAGCGCGGTGTCCAGGATGACCTTCTCGGCCTTGCGCTTGATCATCCCGAGCATCGGGATGGAGAGGTCGATGGTGATCGAGTACGTCACCTCGGTGCGCCCGTCGTTCTCGCGCAGCGTGTACGAGCCCTCCTGGCGCTTCTGCATCTGACCCGTGACGAGGGTCCAGGAGACGCGGCGGTCGCCGTCCCAGGTGTACTCCAGGACGTAGTCGTCCTTGACCGCACCGGCGTCGAGCACGAAGTGCACGCGGCGGGCCCGGCCGTCCTGCCCGGTCTCGGTGACCTCCACCTTCTTGGCGGCGGCGACCCACTGCGGGTAGGAGGGGAAGTCGGCGATCACGGCCATGACCTCGGCCGCGGGCGCCTCGACGACGATCGACTGGGTGGACTGGTCCGCCATGGCCAGCAGGCTAGCCGCTCGTGCCCCGGCCAGGTGCCCGGAGCGTGATCTCCGGCTACTCCCCAGTAGGGATAGCCGCTAGATTGACGCCGACGTCCCCAGGTCGGGGTCGCGGGCGACGGTGCCCTGCGACGGCCGGGGAGGAGAGGACCGGGCGTGCGCGAGTTCAGCGTTCCAGCGACCTACGAGGTGGGGGCCGACGAGGCCCTGACCGACATGCTCACCGCCAACGTCGCCGGGCACGGCGACGAGGTGGGGCTGCGGCGTCAGGTGGACGGGCGGTGGACCGACGTCACCTGGAAGCAGTTCGGCGACGAGGTGCGCGGCGCCGCCAAGGGGCTCATCGCCTCGGGGGTGGCTGCCGGTGACCGCGTCGCCCTGCAGGCCAAGACCCGGTACGAGTGGACGGTCCTGGACTTCGCCATCTGGACCGCGGGCGGCGTCGTCGTCCCGATCTACGAGACCTCCAGCGCCGACCAGGTCGCCTGGATCCTCTCCGACTCCGGCGCCACCGCCGCCGTCGTGGAGCGCGACGAGCACGCCGAGGCGATCGCCTCCGTGCGCGACCAGGCACCCCACCTGAAGACCGTGCACGTCATCGACGACGGCGCGCTCGAGCAGCTGACCGCCGCCGGGGCGGACGTCCCGGACAGCGAGCTGGAGGCGCGTCGCGCCACGCTGAACGCCGAGAGCCTCGCCACGCTGATCTACACCAGCGGCACCACGGGCCGGCCCAAGGGCTGCGAGCTCACGCACGGGAACTTCCTGTTCGAGATCGGCAACGGCATCACCCTGCTCGACCGCTTCATGAGCGTGCAGGGCTCGCTGCTGCTGTTCATCCCGCTGGCCCACGTGCTGGCCCGGGTCCTGCAGGTCGGTGCCGTCAAGAACCGCACGGTCATCGGGCACACCCCGGACGTCAAGAACCTCGTCGAGGACCTCGGCGAGTTCAAGCCGACCTTCGTCCTGGCCGTGCCGCGCGTGTTCGAGAAGGTCTTCAACCAGGCCAAGGCCAAGGCCGAGGGCGACGGCAAGGGCAAGATCTTCGACAAGGCCGCGCAGGTGGCCATCGACTGGTCCCGCGCCCAGGACACCGGCGGTGCGGGGCTGGGCCTGAAGCTCCAGCACGCGCTGTTCGACAAGCTCGTCTACGGCAAGCTGCGCGCCGCCCTCGGTGGCCGCTGCCTCGGCGCCATCTCCGGCGGAGCGCCGCTGGGCGAGCGGCTCGGCCACTTCTACCGCGGCATCGGCGTGACCGTCTTCGAGGGCTACGGCCTGACCGAGACCACCGCCGCCGCGTCGGTCAACCACGACGAGGCCCTGCGCATCGGCACCGTGGGGCGCCCGCTGCCCGGGGTCGAGTTCCGGATCGGCGAGGACGGCGAGGTGCTCATCAAGGGCGGCATCGTCATGCGCGGGTACTGGAAGAACGAGGAGGCCACCAAGGAGTCCATCGACTCCGAGGGCTTCTTCCACACCGGTGACATCGGTGAGCTGGACAAGGACGGCTTCCTCACGATCACCGGCCGCAAGAAGGAGATCATCGTGACGGCGGGTGGCAAGAACGTCGCCCCCGCCGTGCTCGAGGACCGGATCCGCGCCCACCGCCTGGTCAGCCAGTGCATCGTCGTCGGTGACCAGAAGCCCTTCATCGGCGCGCTGATCACCCTCGACGAGGAGGCCCTGCCGCAGTGGCTCGAGGGCAAGGGCAAGGACAAGGGGCTCACCGCCGAGCAGCTGCGCGAGGACCCCGACGTGCTCGCCGAGCTGGACGCCGCGGTGAAGGAGGCCAACAAGGCCGTCTCCCAGGCCGAGGCGATCAAGAAGTTCACCGTGCTGGGCGCGGACTTCACCGAGGACAACGGGATGCTGACCCCGAGCCTCAAGCTCAAGCGCAACGTCGTCATGAAGGAGTTCGGCCCCGAGGTCGAGAAGCTCTACGCGCGCTGACCGACGGAGCTCGCCGAGCCCCCTCCCGCGATCCGCGGGAGGGGGCTCAGTGCCCTCCGGGCTCCAGCAGCTCGGCGAAGGTCTCGGCGATGCAGGTCCAGGACCACCGTTGCTCCACCCAGGCCCGGCCGGCCGTCCCCATGGCGCGGGCCCGAGCGGGGTCGTCGAGCAGGGCTGACAGCGCCGTCGCCACGGCCGCGGGTGACCGCGGGTCCACGACGGAACCGGTGACGCCGTCGCGCACCGCCTCCGGCGCGCCTCCGGAGGTGCCGGCCACGACCGGGCGCCCGGTGGCCGCCGCCTCGAGGAACACCATGCCCAGGCCCTCGACGTCCAGTCCGGCACGCCGGGTGCGGCAGGGCATCGCGAAGACGTCGCCGGCCGCGTAGTGGGCGGGCAGCTCCTCGTGCGCCACCGCGCCGGTCAGCACCACCGAGTCCCGCAGGCCATGCGCGGCCACCGCGCGGCGCAGCTCCTTCTCGGCCGGTCCCCCGCCCACCAGGAGCAGCCGGGCTCCCGGGTGCCGGGCCAGCACCTGCGGCCAGCCGGCCACGAGCACGTCCTGTCCCTTGCGGGCGACCAGGCGGGAGACGCAGACGACGACCGGGGCATCGCCCAGCCCCCAGCGCCGGCGCACCTCGCTGCCGTCGACCCCCGGGGTGAACCGCTCGACGTCCACTCCCGGCGACAGCTGGGCCAGCCGGGTGCGGCCGGACAGCGCCGGCGCGAGCCGGTCGCGGGTGTACTCGCTGATGTAGGTGAGGACGTCGAGCCCCGAGGCGATCCGCTGCATGACCTGCCGGCTGCCCGGCAGCGCCACCCAGCCGGTCTCGTGCCCGTGGGTGGCCCCCACCAGGTGCCGGACGCCGGCCGCTCGCAGCGTCGGCGCGAGCAGCCCCAACGGCGCCGCGGCGCCGAAGAACGCGGTGTCGCAGCCGTACCGCTCCACCAGCTCCGCGGCCGCCCGCGCGGTCGCCCGGGTGGGCAGCAGCATGCCGGTCGGTCGCCGGACCACCGGGTACGGCAGCGCGGCGTCGTGCTCGGCCGAGCCCGGTGAGTCCGACGCCAGCACCACCAGGGACTCCGGCGGTCGGCGCTGGAGCAGCGCGGCGACGAACGTCTGGATGCCGCCCTGCCGCGGGGGGAAGTCGTTGGTGACCACCAGGGTCCGGCTCACCTCCGGCCCTCCAGGCGCTGCCAGTCCTCGGCCATCGCGATCCGCTGCGCGGTCGTGGGGTGGCTGCCGAAGAACCAGTGCCAGGCGACCGGCGGGTCGGGGTCCCCGAGGTTGGTGGAGGCCAGCCGGCGCTGCATGGCGATGAAGGCCTCCGGGTCGCGGGTGAGGTCGAGCGCGTGCAGGTCCGCGCGCGCCTCGATCTGCCGGGAGACGACGTTCTGCACCGGGGTGCCGACCAGACCGCCGGCCGTGACGAGGAAGAGCGCCAGCGCGACGACCCGCGGATCACCGGGCGACCCGGCACCGGCCCGGCGGAGCAGCGGCGCCCAGGACAGCAGCCAGCCGGCCAGGGCTGTCGCCGCCCCGGCGCCCAGCGCACCCATCAGCGTGCCGGTGAGCACGTCGTCGGTGGCCACGTGCCCGAGCTCGTGGGCAACGATCGACTCGATCTCCTCGTCGGGCAGCCGGTCGAGCAGCGTGTCGTAGAGGACGACCCGCCGGGTCGACCCGAACCCCGAGACGTAGGCGTTGAGCGCGGTGGTGCGGCGCGAGGCGTCGGAGACGAGCACGTCCTGGACCGGGGTCCCGTTCACCTCGGCGAGGGCGAGCAGATCGGTGCGGAGCGCGCCGGCCGGCAGCGACTCGAACCGGTTGAATGCCGGCTCGATGACGACCGGGTACAGGAACGACCCCACGACCACCAGCACCACGGCGGCCAGCCCCGACCACGCCCACCAGGTGCGCGGCGCACGACGGACGAGCCACAGCACGGAGAGGACGATCAGTGCGGTCAGTGCAGCGCTGATCGCGACGGAGACGGCCACGTCGCGCAGCCACAGACCCCAGCCCCGCGTCGACAGCCCGAACCGGTGACGGATCATCTCGGCGTAGGCGGCGACCGGCAGGGTGACCAGCCGCCCCGCCAGGATCAGGGCCGGAACGCCGAGCAGGACCTGCACCCACCACCGCCCACCCACCCGGTCGCCCACGGAGCCCACGACCCGGCTCCCGAGCCGGGTGAGCCCGAGCAGCGCGGAGACCGCCAGCCCCAGCAGCAGCGAGAGCAGGGACGCCGGGCGCAGCGCGGCGGCGAAGGCTTCCGCCCGGTCGAGCTGGACGGCGGAGAGACCGGCGGCCGGATCGGGTTCGGTGTACCCGCCGGCCGGCTCCGGGAGCAGCGTCCACGGCGTGCGGACGGCGACGACGACCAGCGCCGCGATGCCGAGCACGGCCGCCACCGCGAGGGCGGCGCGAGCAGTCGGTCGTGCTCCCGTGCTCACCCGGCGATCCTAGAAGGAGGCGTCACGGGCCCTCCGGCACGACGGCAGGCCGGCGGCCCCGGAGGGACCACCGGCCTGCCGTCGGTCGCGCTCAGCCGGCGATGCGGCGGGCGTGCGTGAAGTCGCCCTTCATCGCGTTGAAGCTGGCGACCTTGACCGGCTGGGTGGAGGTCGAGGCGTGCACCATCTGGCCGTTGCCGATGTACATGGCGACGTGACTGGTCGGCGAGTAGAAGAACAGCAGATCACCTGGCTGCAACTGGTCCACCGGAACACTCTGGCCCATCTGCGCCTGCGACCGGCTGGAGTGCGGCAGGCTCACGCCGGCCGCTGCGTAGGCGTAGGCGGTCAGGCCCGAGCAGTCGAAGGCGTTGGGTCCGCCGGCGCCCCACACGTAGGGGTCCCCGACCTGCGCCAGGGCCGTGTCGACGGCCACCTGCGCCGCCCCGCTCGCAGCGACGACCTGGGTGGGCATCGGCTGGCTGTCGGCCCCGCCGTGCGCTTGCGCCACGACCGCCTGCTGCGGGGCGCTGAGTGCATCGTACTGGCGCTGGTAGTCGGCGATCCTCGCCTCGAGATCCGCTTGCTGCGCGGCGATCTCGTCGATGGCACGCTCCGCCTCCGACGCCGCCGCATCCGCGGCCTCCCGCGACTCCTCGGCGTTCTCGGCGGCCAGGGCGACCTCGCCGAGGACCTTGCTGGTGTGCCCGGCGATGGCGTCGAGCGTGCCGATGGAGGAGACCATGTCCTCGACGGAGGTACTGGTCAGCAGCACGTCGAGCTCGGACATCCGGCTACCCGTGTAGGCGCTGCGGGCGACCTGTCGGATGTGGCCGTCGAGCTCGTCGAGCCGGCCCTCGGCCGCGGCGGAGTCCTCGGCTGCCGCGCGGGCAGCATCCTGGTGCTCGGCGAGCACGACCTTCGCCTCGTTGAGCTGCTCGGCGACGACCTCGAGCTGGTGCTCGGCCTCGGCCACCTGTGCGGCGGCCTGGTCGGCGGTGGTCGCGTTCCCCGGGACGGCGGATGCGGTGCCGGGGAGGACGGTGAAGGTCAGGGCAGCGGTGGCGCCGACCAGCAGGCTCGTGCGCAGCGGCCCGAAGCGGCGTCCAGGAGCGGAGCCGGCCAGGCGATCGGTATGGAGCTGTCCACGGGCGTGCGTCAGTACGTGAGGGGTCGCCACGAGCGGCGGCTCTCCATTTCTTCCTCTGCAACCGCCTACCGAGTTAGCTGACGGGTTCGGGCTGGGAAGACTGGCCCTATCCCCCGGACCGGCGAGCCGGCCGCAGGGGAACTCACCCCAGAACTGCGGTGGGTCCCCGGTTCACTCGGGCGCCGGTGCTGCGCGCCGTCCGTGATTAGGCGGTGTCCGATCGAGGTCACCCCTCTGCGGGCGACGACCGCTCGGCCGAACGGCGACGACCCTACGACCGTGATGTGCTCGTGACAAACGGGGCCCCTGTTCTTCGTGTGACGCAGATCCCGCCCGCATGGGCGCGCCTGCGTCGTGGTGGGCCGCTCCGGGTGTAGGCGGCGGGGCCCCGGCGACGTGCTCGGATCAGCCGATCCGGCGGTCCCGCGAGCCGTCGCCGGCGCCGTGGTGGTGCCGCAGCGGAGGCACCAGCCCGCCCTCGGCGAGTGCCCGGACGGCGCGGCGCTCGACGTCGTCGAACTCCACGACGACGCCGGGCGGGGGGACGACGACGTCCTCCGCGGTGATCTCCGCCGGGCCGCCGCGCGGGCGGCCGGCCATCGGCACCACCACCGGGTCGACCCCCTTCCATCCCGGGGGTGCCCCGAGCAGGACGGTGACCACGCAGTCGGCGCAGCCGGTCCCCCGGACGGTGCAGGTGTCGCAGTCGATGAGCATCGCTTCTTCTCCTCCGTGAGTCGTCCCGCACGGTAGGAGGGGCCACCGACAATTCCCCGGGCCCGCGAGCCGGTCGCCTCCGATCAGGTGCCGGCGTACTCCCAGTGCCAGGGCTCCTCGCGACCATTGCCGGGATCGGCCCAGGTGGGGTGGAGGAACCCGAAACGACCGGCGTTGGCGACCATCCACGCGTACTGCGGGGACCCGAAGGTCTCGATCCCCCCGCACAGGTCCACGGCAAGCCCCCAGCCGTGGTTGCTGGTGCCCGGCACGGCGGCCAGCGCCGGCTTCTCGCCGTAGAGCCGCACCTGGCTGCCGTACGTCCGGTAGGAGTCGGTGATGCAGATCGGACCGCCGAGGTCGGCGGCGAACGCCTGCGACATCGCCCGGTAGGCCGCCGCGGCGTCGCACCGCAGGCTGTGCCCGGCCACCCCGAGCGGGCACATCGCGCTGGGCGGGATCAGGCCGTTCGGGTAGCCCCCCCACGCACGGGCGCCGTCGTAGCTCGGGGGGTAGACGGTGTTGCCGCACTCCATCCGCAGCGCGCCACCGGCCGGCCCGGGCACCGCCACGGCGGCCCGGCCCGGCAGGCTCGGCCGCCCGATGCCCAGCACCTGGTCCCCCGGCAGCGTCCGCACCACGACCGCGCCCGCCCGCCCGTCGGCAGCCAGCATCGTGCGCGGG
>NZ_POQU01000019.1 GCF_002938425.1 Blastococcus atacamensis
TTCTTGTGTGTTTTTGTATCTTGTTGGTGACGCGACGTCAGATAGCCTGTTCTACACTCTCCGCATCGTCGGCAGTGTCTGATGTGTAGAATGGCTGTGGACGACGCCGGGGGACGGGCGGTCCATCGGTCACGCTGCCGCCATGAGCAGGCGCTACCTGAGCGGGGTCTGCCTCGGCCCGCACGCGGTAGCGGCCGGGGCGGCTTCCGGCAAGCAGCTGGAGTCAGGTCTCCACCGCCACCTGCTGCACGACGTGCAGGCCGACCCCGCGCTGACAGCGGTCCACCAGCTGTTCGCGCGGGGCGCTGCCCTGGTGCTGCCCCACGACGTCGTCCGTGGTCGTCGTGCCCCGGGAGTCCCCGTGGCGCCCAGCGGGCGGCGACGGGCGCCGTCCCCTGGGGGAGCGGCGCCCGTCACTGCACTGCCGTCGGCCTCGCGAGGAGGTCGACGTCTTTACTTGAAGACGTCCTTGACCTTCTCGCCGGCCTGCTTGAGATTGCCCTTGGACTCTTCCTTCTGCCCCTCGGCCTGCAGGTCGCGGTTGTCGGTGGCGTCACCGACGGCCTGCTTGCCCTTGCCGGAGACCTCTTCGATCTTGTCCGTCAGCTTGTCCGTGCCGCTCATCGCGCTACCTCCGTGGTCGTCGTCGATCGTGCGCAACCCACCTACCCGGTGGTCGAGCGCCCGACACCCGTGGCACGGATGGGCTGAAAGGCGTCCGGCGGACCCCGACCGGGGCTGGAAGGAACTGCGCGGACCGTCGCCGGGAGCGCGGAACTTATGGTTGTCGCGCGAATCGTGAGCCCAGGTCACAACTCGATGACGTCCGTGGACACCTTCTCCGAGGCGTGCCTAGGGTCCACCCGTCGCAGCCGGATGCGTGATCGTCCGGTTGCGTTCGGCTCGTGACCAGTCAGTCGTCCACACGCCCGTCGGGCCGTGGGACGACCTGTCCGTTCCCCCCGCCATGCGGGACGAGGGAGGCATTGCACGTGAACTTGAGCAAGCGCAGAGGTGCGCTCGTCGCGGCCGGCGTCGCCGCCGCGATGGTCCTGTCCGCCTGTGGCGGTAGCGACGACAACGGCGGCGGTGAGGGTGGCGGCGCGACCGGCGGCACCTTCAGCATGTACATCAACGAGCCCGAGAACCCGCTGGTGCCCGGTAACACCACCGAGAGCGAGGGTTCGCAGGTCGTCAAGTCCCTGTGGACCGGCCTGATCCAGTACGGCCCCGAGGGCGAGGTGGAGTACACCGGCGTCGCCGAGGACATCACCTCCGACGACAACACCACCTGGACCGTCAAGCTCAAGGACGGCTGGACCTTCCACGACGGCACCCCGGTGACGGCGCAGTCCTTCGTCGACGCGTGGAACTACACCGCCTACAGCCCCAACGCGCAGGGCGCCTCGTACTTCTTCTCGAACATCGAGGGCTACGACGCGCTGCAGGCCCCGACCGACGACGAGGGCAACGTCACCGGTGAGCCCACCGCGACGGAGATGACCGGCCTCACGGTCGAGGACGACACGACCTTCACCGTCACCCTCACCGACCCGTTCGCCCAGTTCCCCGTGACGGTCGGCTACAACGCCTTCTTCCCGCTCCCCGAGTCCTTCTTCGAGGACCCGGAGGCCGCCGGCATGAACCCGGTCGGCAACGGCCCGTTCAAGGCCGACGGCGAGTACGTCCCCGGCACCGGCATCACGCTGTCGAAGTACGAGGACTACGCCGGCGAGAACGAGGCGCAGGCCGACGGCGTCGAGTACAAGGTCTTCGCCGACCTGAACACCGCCTACACCGAGGTGCAGGCCGGCAACCTGGACATCACCCGGGACGTGCCGCCGGACGCCATCGCCACGGCGGCCGACGAGTTCGGTGACCGGTTCCTCGAGTCGCCGTCGTCGCAGTTCACCTACGTGGGCTTCCCGACCTACGACCCGCGCTACCAGGACAAGCGGGTGCGCCAGGCCTTCTCGATGGCGATCGACCGCAAGGCCATCACCGACGCCATCTTCAACGGCACGCGTGCCCCTGCCGACTCGGCCATCGCGCCGGTCGTCGACGGGTACCGCGAGGGTGCCTGCGAGTACTGCGAGGTCGACGTCGAGCGCGCCAACGAGCTCCTCGACGAGGCCGGCTTCGACCGCACCCAGCCGGTCGAGCTGTGGTTCAACTCGGGCGCCGGTCACGACGCCTGGATGGAGGCCGTCGGCAACCAGCTGCGGGAGAACCTCGGCGTCGACTACCAGCTGCGTGGAGACCTCGACTTCTCGCAGTACCTGCCCCTGGGGGACGAGAAGGGCTTCACCGGTCCGTTCCGCCTCGCGTGGGCCATGGACTACCCGAGCCCGCAGAACTACCTGGAGCCGCTGTACTCCACGGCCGCTCTGCCGCCGGCCGGCTCGAACTCCGCGTTCTACTCGAACCCTGAGTTCGACGAGCTGGTCGACGAGGGCAACCGCGCCTCGAGCAACGACGAGGCGATCGAGTTCTACAACCAGGCCGAGGACGTGCTCCTCGAGGACATGCCGATCATCCCGATGTTCTTCGGGCTCGAGCAGGCGGTCCACTCGGAGAACGTGTCCGGCGTCTTCGTCGACGTGTTCGGCCAGGTCGACACTTCCCAGGTGACCGTCAACAGCTGACGCTCGCCCAGCACGACCCCTGCCGCCGCCGGGGGTGCTGTCCGAACGGACAGTCGCCCCCGGCGGCGCGCGTGCGGGGCACTTTGGCACGATGTCTCCGCGTCACCGCTGAGCCGGTGACGCGCTCACCCGAGGGGGAACATGGGCCGCTACGTTGCGCGCCGCCTGCTGCTGACGATCCCCGTCCTGCTCGGCGCCTCGTTCCTCATCTTCGCGATGGTCTACGCCCTGCCCGGCGACCCCATCCGTGCCCTGGGCGGTGATCGCCCCCTCGCGCCGGCCGTCGTCGCGCAGCTGAAGCAGGAGTTCAACCTCAACGACCCGCTCGGCATCCAGTACCTCAAGTATTTGGGTGACATGGCGCAGGGCGACCTCGGCACCGACTTCCGCGGCCGGCCGGTCCTCGACACGATCTCCCAGCGGCTGCCGATCACGATCAAGCTGACGGTCGTGGCCATCGCCATCGAGGCCGTCATCGGCATCGCCGCCGGCGTGCTCGCCGGCATCCGTCGAAACAGCTTCTTCGACAACGTCGTCCTGGTGTCGACGACGCTGGTCGTCTCGATCCCGATCCTGGTGCTGGCCTTCATCGCCCAGTTCGTGTTCGGCCTCAGGCTGGGGCTCTTCCCGATCTCGGGGGTGCAGGAGGGCTGGTACAGCTTCCTGCTCCCGGGCTTCGTGCTCGCCTCCGGATCGCTGGCCTACGTCGCGCGGCTGACCCGGACCAGCGTGGCGGAGAACATGCGTGCGGACTACGTGCGCACCGCCCGGGCCAAGGGGCTGCCGAACCGGACCGTCGTCATCCGCCACACGCTGCGCAACAGCCTGATCCCGGTGGTCACGTTCGTCGGCGCCGACATCGGCACGCTGCTCGGCGGGGCCATCGTCACCGAGTCGGTGTTCAACCTCCCTGGCATCGGCCGAGCGATCTTCGACGCGGTGCGGGCCCAGGAGGGTGCGGTCGTGGTCGGCATCGTCACCCTGATGGTCTTCTTCTTCATCTTCTTCAACCTGGTCGTCGACGTGCTCTACGCCGTCCTCGACCCGAGGATCCGCTATGAGTGACCAGCAGCAGGCCGATCTGCGCAAGGACGAGGTCGAGGCCGGCACCACCACGGGTCTGGCCAGCCCGTCGGTCGACGTCACCAGTGATCGGCAGAACAGCCTGTGGAGCGACGCCTGGAAGCAGCTGCGGCGCAACGTCCTCTTCTGGATCGGCGCCGTGCTGGGGCTGCTCTTCCTGTTGATGGCGCTGTTCCCGAAGGTGTTCTCCCGCGGTGCCGATCCCCGCGACTGCAGCCTCTCCCGCTCGGGCCAGGCGCCCTCGTCGGAGCACTGGTTCGGATTCGACCAGCAGGGCTGCGACTACATGGCCAACGTCGTTCACGGCGCGCGGAACTCGCTGATCATCGGCCTGCTGGCGGTGGTCGTGATCCTGCTCCTGGGCGTGGTGGTGGGCGCGATCAGCGGTTTCTTCGGCGGGTGGGTCGACAGCCTGCTCTCCCGCGTGGCCGACATCTTCTACGCGCTCCCGCTGATCCTCGGCGCGCTCGTGGTGCTGCGCAGCGGCTTCCTCGGCCGGGGGGTCGTGGCGGTGGCGATCGCGCTGGCCGCCTTCGGGTGGATGACCGCGATGCGCCTCGTGCGCTCCCAGGTGATCGCGGTCAAGAGCTCGGACTACGTGGCCGCGGCCCGCGCCATGGGTGCGTCCAACGGCCGGATCCTGCTGCGGCACATCCTGCCCAACGCGATCGCGCCGGTGCTGGTCTACGCGACCATCACCATCGGCGTGCTGATCGCGGCGGAGGCCACGCTGACCTTCCTCGGCGTCGGGCTGCAGCGCCCGGCGATCTCGTGGGGGCTGCAGATCGACGCCGGTCAGCGCCTGCTGCGCGTCGCCCCGCACCTGGTCTTCTTCCCCAGCCTGATCCTGACCATGACGGTGATGGCGTTCGTCATGATGGGCGACGCACTGCGCGACGCCCTCGACCCGAGGCAGCGTTCATGAGCACCGCGTCGACATCCGCACCGTCCGGCTCCGCCCGCGCCGGGTTCGGCCCGATCCTCGAGGTCCAGGACCTGCGGGTGCAGTTCCGCACCGGGTCCGGTCTGGTCAACGCCGTCAACGGCGTGAGCTACACCGTGTCGGAAGGGGAGACCCTCGCGATCCTCGGTGAGTCCGGCTCGGGCAAGTCGGTCTCCGCGCAGGCGATCATGGGCATCCTCGACGTGCCGCCGGCGGAGATCACCAGCGGCCGGATCCTCTTCGAGGGCCGGGACCTGCTCACCGTGTCGGCCGAGGAGCAGCGCAAGGTGCGCGGTCCCGGCATCTCGATGATCTTCCAGGATGCGCTCTCGTCGCTGAATCCCGTCTACAGCGTCGGCTTCCAGATCGGGGAGATGTTCCGCGCGCACCGCGGCATGTCCCGCAAGGACGCCAAGAAGCGGGCCGTCGAGCTGATGGACCGGGTCCGCATCCCGGCCGCCGCGCAGCGGGTGAACGACTACCCGCACCAGTTCTCCGGCGGTATGCGCCAGCGCGTCATGATCGCCATGGCGATCGCGCTGGACCCGCGGATCCTCATCGCCGACGAGCCCACGACGGCGCTCGACGTCACGGTGCAGGCGCAGGTCATGGACCTGCTCAAGGACCTGCAGCGCGACACGGGCATGGGTCTGGTGCTGATCACCCACGACCTCGGCGTGGTCAACGAGGTCGCGGACAATGTCGCCGTCATGTACGCCGGTCGTATCGTCGAGCGGGGCACGGTCGACGACGTCTTCGGCGACCCGGCCCACCCGTACACCGACGGTTTGATGAGCTCCATCCCCCAGCTCGAGGCGAAGGGCGGGCGGCTGCTGCCGATCGGTGGCCAACCGCCGAACCTGGCCAACATCCCGTCGGGCTGCCCCTTCCACCCGCGGTGCCCCAAGCGCCGGATCGGCGCCGACGCGCTGCCCGGCCGGCACTGCGCCGAGGACGTTCCGCCGCTGCGGCTGGTCGTCCCGGGCCGCGAGGCGGCCTGCCACTACAGCGAGGAGGTCCTCGGTGCCTGAATCCACCGGCAATGCGGTCGCCCCGGGCGAGCCCCTGCTCGAGGTCAAGGACCTCAAGAAGCACTTCCCCCTGACCCAGGGCATCGTCTTCAAGCGCACCGTCGGCCACGTCCGCGCGGTCGACGGGGTGAACCTGACGCTGCGCCGCGGCGAGACGTTGGGCCTGGTGGGCGAGTCCGGCTGCGGCAAGTCGACCGTGAGCAAACTGCTGGTCGCGCTGGAGAAGCCCACGAGCGGGCAGATCCTCTACAAGGGCCGCGACGTCGCGAAGATGGGCGGCCGCGCGCTCAAGGACTACCGGCGCGAGGTCCAGATCATCTTCCAGGACCCGTACGCCTCGCTGAACCCGCGGATGACCGTCGGCGACATCGTGGCCGAGGGCTGGTCGGTGCATGCCGACATCGCCCCGCGCAAGGGCCGGCTGCAGCGCACCCAGGAGCTGATGGAGCGGGTCGGTCTGAACCCCGACTTCGTCAACCGTTACCCCCACCAGTTCTCCGGTGGTCAGCGGCAGCGCATCGGCATCGCTCGGGCCCTGGCCCTGCAGCCGGAGATCATCGTGTGCGACGAGCCGGTCAGCGCGCTGGACGTCTCGGTGCAGGCCCAGGTGGTCAACCTGCTCGAAGACCTGCAGGACGACTTCGGGCTGTCCTACCTGTTCATCGCCCACGACCTCTCGGTCGTCCGGCACATCTCCGACCGCGTGGCCGTGATGTACCTCGGCAGCGTGGTGGAGGAGGGCACCGACAGCCAGGTGTACACCTCGGCGTCGCACCCCTACACACAGGCGCTGCTGTCCTCGGTACCGGTCCACGAGCCGCACCTGCGCGGCCTCAAGGAGCGGATCCTGCTGCAGGGCGACGTCCCGAGCCCCGCGAACCCGCCGTCGGGCTGCCGGTTCCGCACGCGCTGCTGGAAGGCGCAGGACATCTGCGCCACCGAGGCGCCGGCGCTCGTCGACCGTGGACAGGGCCACCCCTCGGCCTGCCACTTCGCCGAGGCGCGCACGGTTGTCCCGTTGGAGGGTTGAGCGACCCAGCGGCTCGACCCTCCCAGGGGGCGGTGGGTGATCACAATGCGATCCGGCAGGATCGCACCGTGACCGCATCTCGCCGCCTGCTCCTCGTCCACGCCCACCCGGACGACGAGACGATCAACAACGGCGCCACGATGGCGCGCTACGTCGCCGAGGGCGCCCACGTCACGCTGCTCACCTGCACGCTCGGGGAGGAGGGCGAGATCCTCGTGCCGGCGCTGGAGCAGCTGGCGGCCGACCAGGCCGACCAGCTGGGCGGCTACCGGATCTGGGAGCTGCGGACGGCGATGGACGCCCTCGGCGTCACCGACATCCGGTTCCTCGGCGGCGCCGGGCGGTACCGCGACTCCGGGATGATGGGCGTGGCGTCCAACGGCCATCCGCGGGCCTTCTGGAACGCCGACCTCGACGAGGCCGTCGCGCACGCCGTCGCGGTGGTGCGCGACGTGCGCCCGCAGGTGGTGGTCACGTACGACGAGAACGGCGGCTACGGCCACCCCGACCACATCCAGGCGCACCGGGTGGCGATGGCTGCCGTCGCGGCAGCCGCCGACCCCGCCTACCGGCCGGACCTGGGCGAGGCGTGGACGGTCGCCAAGGTCTACTGGTGCTGCATGCCGCGGTCGGTGCTGCAGCGCGGCATCGACGCGCTGGCCGCCGCGGGTGACCAGACCTTCTTCGAGGGCGTGACCAGCGCCGACGACGTCCCGTTCGCCGTGCCCGACGAGCTGGTGACGACGGCGGTCGACGGCAGCCGCCATGCGGCGGAGAAGGACGCCGCCATGCGCGCGCACCCCACCCAGATCATGGTCGACGGGCCCTTCTTCGCGCTGTCGAACAACCTGGGCCTGGAGATGATGGCCGTGGAGTACTACCGGCTGGTGCAGGGCGAGCGCGGGCCTGCGGGGCCCGGCCCGGAGGGGTGGGAGGACGACCTCTTCGCCGGTCTGCCCGGATGACGTCGGTGCGCACTGCCGGCTGGGGGGTGTGCGCCGTCGTCGTCGCCGGGTGGCTGGCCGTGGTCGAGGTGTTCTGGCTGCCGCTGCGCATCGGGGGGATGCCGGTCCCCGTGTCGGTCCTCGCCGCGGTCGTCGGCAACGTGCTGCTCGTGCGGGTGGCGCTGCGCGTGTCGGGCTCGCGGGTGGTCGCGGTGCTGCCGGCGGTCGTCTGGCTCGCGGTCGCGGTGGCGGCCATGGGCCGGCGGGCCGAGGGGGACCTGGTCATCGTCAGCAACGGGCTGAACCTGACCTTCCTGGCGCTGGGCGTGGTCGCCGCCGCGCTCTCGGTGGGGCTGGTGCTGGGGGAGCCGCGCGGCCGGGTCAGCGCAGCGCCGGCGCCGTCCGGTAGTGGTAGCGGTGGTGCTCGGTGAAGCCCAGCCGCTCGTAGAGGGCCAGGGCCGGCGCGTTCGAGGCGGCGACCTGCAGCAGGCAGGCGCGCCCACCCCGCGCACGCGCGTCCGCGCCCAGCGCCGCCATCACCGCGATGGCCAGGCCGCGGCGGCGGTAGCGCTCGGCGACCGTCACAGCGCTGATCACCAGCCATCCGTCCTCCAGGACCCCGCGAGCGACCGCCGCGAGCGGCGCCGGCCGGTCGTCGAGGCGGACCGAGGCGAAGACCGGGCGGTTGCCGGTGCGGAGCACCGCCGCCGCAGCCGGGGGCAGGGCGGCCCCCCGGTAGCGGTAGCCGTCCAGCCAGGCATCGTCCGGCTCGGCCGCGAGGGTCACGGGGGTCGACGGTGGCCGCTCGGCCCAGCCGACGAGTGACGAGGCGAGCACGAGGTTGTCCTCGTCCCGGGTCCAGCCGGCGGCGGCGAACGCCGCGTCGGCCTGCTCGCCTCCCGGCATCGGGACGGCGGCGCACGGGCGCAGGCCCCGCGCGCGGTACCACCGGGTCACCTCGGCGACCGCCGACGACGGGTCCGACGGCGGAGCGCCCACGACGAGCACCGAGTTGGCGCGGCCGGTGAACCCTCCGCCGGCGCGCAGCAGCCAGTCGCCGTGCGCCTCCTCCTCGGAGCCGCGCCAGGTGCGGGCCGCCAGCCGCTCGAGATCGTCAACGGGAACCAACGGCAGCGCGGCGGACACCGCACGATCATGCCGCGCGGCTCAGGTGGCCGACGGTCCGCCCATCAGGGGGACGGCCGGGGCGGGGTGCGCGTCGAGCCAGCGGACCACCTGCTCGGCCGGCATCGGCCGGGCGATGTGGTAACCCTGCGCCACGTCGCAGCCCCAGGTGCGCAGCGCGGCGAGCGCGGCGGCGTCCTCCACGCCTTCCACGACCATGCTCATGCCCAGGTCCCGGCTCAGCTGCAGGGTGCTGCGCACGATCGCCGCGGCACGGGAGTCGGTCGTCAGGTGGGTGACGAAGCTGCGGTCGAGCTTCAGCTCGTCCACCGGCAGCGCGCGCAGGTATGCCAGCGAGGAGTAACCGGTGCCGTAGTCGTCGACCGACAGCCGGACGCCCAGGCGGCGCAGGCCGGCCATGACCTGCTGGCTGCGTGCGGCGTCGGACATGAGCACGTCCTCGGTGATCTCCAGGATCAGCGCCTGGGCGGGCACCGCGAACGCGTCGAGC
Organism: Blastococcus atacamensis; assembly: GCF_002938425.1. GTDB lineage: Bacteria > Actinomycetota > Actinomycetes > Mycobacteriales > Geodermatophilaceae > Blastococcus > Blastococcus atacamensis. The sequence goes on from NZ_POQU01000019.1 coordinate 9,313, forward strand.
AGCATCGCCACCTGGTCGGGCAGGGCGACGTCCTGGAGGTTGGACACGGACAGGTTGACCGCGACGGAGAGGTCGTGGCCCTGCGCGCGCCAGCCGCGGACGTCGCTCAGCGCGCGCTCCAGCACCCGGAGAGCCAGCCGGCGCATCAGGCCGGCCTGCTCGGCCAGCGGCAGGAACACGTCGGGGAACAGCAGGCCCCGCACGGGGTGGTTCCAGCGGACCAGGGCCTCCACGCCGGTGATCCGCCCGGAGCGCAGGTCCAGCTTGGGCTGGTAGTGGTTGTCCAGCTGCTCGCCGTCCAGGGCCGAGCGCAGCTGCTCCAGGGTCTCCAGCCGGTCCCGGGAGGCCGGGGTGCCGTCGGGCGCCCACACCTCGAAGCCCTGCCGGCCCCGCTTGGCCGCGTACATGGCGGTGTCGGCGCGAGCCAGCAGCAATGAGCGGTCCCGCCCGTGCTCGGGGCAGAGCGCGATGCCGACGCTGGCGTCCACGTGCAGCGGCATGCCGTCGAGCACGAAGGCCTCGCGGAGGGCGGCGCCGAGCTCCGCGCCCACCTCGCGTGCGCGTGCGACGTCGGCGTCGGGCAGCAGGACGGCGAACTCGTCGCCCCCCATGCGGGCCAGGAGGTCGCCGGGGCGCAGGGCTTGTCGCAGCCGGGGACCGACCAGGCAGAGCAGGTCGTCCCCGACGCTGTGCCCGAAGCTGTCGTTGATCTCCTTGAACCGGTCGAGGTCGATCATGAGCAGCGCGCAGCTGCGCTCGCCGTCGCCGTAGACGGTGGCCTCGACCTCCTCGATGAAGCGCCGGCGGTTGGCCAGCCCGGTGAGCGGGTCGTGGTGCGCCTCCGTGGCCAGCTGGGCCAGGCGGCGCTGCTCACTGGCGCGTAGCTCCGCGTTCTCGACGACGAGTGAACCCTCCAGCGCGACCTGCCGGACGGCGTCGCGCACCGACGGCGACCAGGAGCGCGCGGCGCCCACCGAGCCGGTGACCACCAGGCCGAGCAGGCGGTCGCCGGCCATCAGCGGCACGCTGAGGTAGGAGGCGAGGTCGAGGGCGCGGCACAGCCGCGGGTCGAGCAGGTCGCTGGTCGTGGTGTCCTCGACGAACAGCGGGGTCTTCTGCTCCGCGCTCATCCGCCACAGCGGGACCTCGGTGCCATGCCGGCCCACGAGCTGGGTCTGCACGACCTCCTTGTGCGCGTCGGGCCAGTCGACGTGCCGGACCTCGACGAGGAAGTCGTCGGAGTCGACCAGGTAGGCCGCGCTGCGGTGCGTGCCGGCGAGCTGCTGCACGGCGCGGGCGACGACCTCGGCGGCCTCGGCGACGCCGGTTGCGCCCGAGCCGTCGACCAGGAGCTGGCGGACGACGCGGGCGGTGTTCAACGAGGTGGCGCGGGCCTGGCTGGTCCGGGCCTGCTCGATGACGCCGCCGAGGTGCGCGCCCGCGGCTGCGGCGAGCCGGCGCACGTCCTCGGAGAACGGTCGCACGTGGGTGCTGTCCAGGGTCAGGACGCCGGCCAGCTCGGGAGCCCGTCCCAGCGGCACGGCGAGCGCCGACGCGATGGAGAAGGAGTCGACCCACCAGCCCGACAGCAGGCCGGAGTTCCGGTCGGCGGTCCGCGGCTCGCCGGTGCGGAGCACCGTCTCGGCCAGCTCGAGGGCCACGGGCGCGTTGCGGAACTGCTGCCAGGTGGCCAGGTCGCGGCGACCGTCGGCGTAGGCGGCCATGCTGGGGACCAGCCGGCCGTCCTCCAGCAGGAAGATGCACGCCCGCTCGACCTCGCCGAGCTCGGCCAGCTGCCGGCAGGCGGAGCCGAGCAGGGAGTCCAGGGACTCGGTCTGGGTGGCGGACTCGATGAGACCGAGCAGGACCGCGGCTTGGTCCAGCCGGCGCTGCTGGGAGCGGCGCGCCCACGCCTCGGAGAGGGCGGCGGCCAGCCGGGGCGTCGTCTGCCGCAGCAGGTGCGACGACGCGGCGGCTGCGGGCTCGACGGTGAGGACGCCGATGACCTGGCCGTCGAGGATGAGCGGCTCGCCGTGGGCGGAGCGGCTGCCCACCTCGGCCAGCTGCCGGTCGGCCGCTCGCCGGCCGTCCGCCCGCGCGGTCACGGACGAGCGGGTGCGGACGACGGCGGCGAGGAAGGGGGAGTCCGCGAGCAGTGCCGGGGTGATCAGCGCGGGGTGCTGCTCGACCGCCTCGGCACCCGGGCGGACGGCCCGGCGGAAGGGCACGACGAGTTCCGTGGTGGCCTCGTGCACCCACACCGACACGCGGGTGGCGCCCGATGCGGCGCGCAACCGGCCGAGCAGGCTCTCCAGCGCCGCCTGGGCGTCGTAGGGCGACGGCGACGCGCCGGCTCGCGGCGCAGCCTCGCGGTGCGTCTTCTGCTCGGGCACGTCGTTCTCTTCGGCCGCTGCGCGCGGGTCTTGAGCAGGGACTTCGGACCCACCCCGAAGGGGTCAGAGACGCATGAGGGGGGATCCCGCCGAACGAGCGGCGATCCCGGAGGTGATACTGGGTGCGCATCTGGCGCCCCCGGTCACCGGCCGAGGGCGCCGCCGATCGTCCCCGGGAGGGAACCCCGTGACCTACGTCATCACCCAGGCATGTGTCGACGTTCTCGACAAGGCGTGCATCGACGAGTGTCCGGTGGACTGCATCTACGAGGGCGACCGGATGCTCTACATCCACCCCGACGAGTGCGTGGACTGCGGCGCGTGCGAGCCGGTCTGCCCGGTCGAGGCCATCTACTACGAGGACGACGTCCCGGACAAGTGGAAGGACTTCTACAACGCCAACGTGGAGTTCTTCTCCGACCTGGGCAGCCCCGGCGGCGCCGCCAGGACCGGCAAGATCGGCAAGGACCACCCGCTGGTCGCCGCCCTCCCGCCCCAGGGCGAAGGTCACTGACCGCTCCGGACCCCGGCGCGCCACGGGCGCTGCCGGACTTCCCCTGGGACTCGCTCGCCGGGGCGCGGGCGCGTGCCGCCCAGCACCCCGGCGGGGTGGTCGACCTGTCCATCGGCACGCCGGTCGACCAGACGCCGCAGGTGCTGCGCGACGCCCTCGCGGCCGCCGCCGACGCACCGGGTTACCCGACCGCGCTCGGTACCGACGCGCTCCGCACCGCGGCGGCGGGCTGGCTGCGGCGCCGCCTGGGCGTGACCGTCGCGGACCCCTCCGGGGCCGACCCCTCGGTGATCCCGACGGTGGGCTCCAAGGAGCTCGTCGCCCTGCTGCCCACGCTCCTGGGCCTGCAGGGCGGTGCCACGACCGTGTTGTTGCCCGAGGTCGCCTACCCGACCTACGAGGTGGGTGCCGTGCTGGCCGGGCTGGCCGTCCGCCGCTGCGACACCCCGCCCGCCGAGGCGGCCGGGATCTCCCTGGTCTGGCTGAACTCCCCGGGGAACCCGCACGGGCGGGTGCTCCGGGACGACGAGCTGCGCGCCTGGGTCGAGTGGGGCCGCGCGCACGGTGTCCCCGTCGTCGCCGACGAGTGCTACATCACGCTGGGCTGGGACGTCACGCCCCGGTCGATCCTGCACCCGGAGGTCGCCGGGACGGACCACACCGGCCTGCTGGCCGTGCACTCCCTGTCCAAGCAGTCGAACGCCGCCGGCTACCGCGGTGGGCTGCTCTCCGGTGACCCGGCGCTGGTGCGCCGCGTCTGGGAGGTGCGCCGGCACCTGGGCCTGCTGGTGCCGGGTCCGGTGCAGGCCGCCATGGCTGCTGCCCTGGACGACGACGAGCACGTCGACGCGCAGCGCGAGCGCTACCGCGGCCGTCGCGAGCGGCTGCTGGCCGCTGTGCGTGGCGCCGGCATGCGCGTGGACCACTCGGAGGCGGGCCTCTACCTGTGGGCGACGCGTGACGAGGACTGCTGGGTCACGATCGACCGGCTCGCCGGGCTCGGCATCGTCGCCGCCCCGGGGAGCTTCTACGGTCCCGCCGGTTCCCGGCACGTCCGGCTGGCGCTGACCGCCACGGACGAGCGGATCGACGCGGCCGTCGAGCGACTCGGCGGCTGAGGAGCCGTCCGGTTCAGACCGGCTCGAGGTATTCGATCGTGGTGCCGGCGCCGACGCGACGGGCCGCGGTCAGGCTGAGCGTGGCCCGGCGGAAGACCTCTCCGGCGGTCAGGTCCGGCGTCAGCGGCGCGATCGCGGCCGACGCCGACAGGCCCGGGATGCCGAGGGCGTCGATGGCGGCGAGCAGGCGGGGGCCCACGACGTGCGCGGTCGACGCCGGGCCGGCCAGGACGATGCCGAACTCTGCGGCACCGGAGGCGCCCAGCCAGTCGTCGCCCCGCACGGAGCGGGCCAGCAGCGAGGTGACCTGCGCCAGCGTCGGTCGCGGGGTGGGCCAGCCGTCGTCCCGCCGCAGCAGGCCGATCACCAGCAGGGTCACCGGCTGCTCGGCGGAGCCGGGGAGCTCGTCCGCGAGCCGGCCGAGCAGCGCCTCGCGGGTGGGCAGCAGCACCGGCATGTCGGCGACCGCAGGGCCGGGGGCCGCGGGGGGAACCGCCTGGGGGAAGTCGTTGGATGCGATCGTCATGGGCCAGGTGTCGGAGTCCCCGGCCCTGTCGTTGAGCGTCGAAACCCGTCTGCCCCTCTGCCGGGGGAGCGTGTTCGTGCGCGATGTGATCAGGTGCACTCGAGCGTGCCGGTCGCCAGGGCAGTGCTGAGCTGCTGTGCCATGGGCTCCCACTGCTGGTACAGCTCAGGGAACGCCGAGCGCTGCACGCCGTCGGCGATCTCGGTGAGCCGGCCGGCCTCCCAGCCGGGGATGGTCACCAGCCGGTCGTAGAACCGGCCGGCCGCGTAGACCGGGTCCCGCACCTCCTCCGGGCTGCCCCAGCCCTGGGACGGACGCTGCTGGAAAAGGCCCAGCGAGTCCCGGTCGCCGTAGTCGAGGTTGCGCAGCCGCGACTCCTGCTGGGCCGTCGCCAGCGCGATGACGACGGCGCGCTCGGGCAGTCCCCGGTCCCGCGCGACCTGGGCGATGGTGGCGGCGTGGGTCGCCTGCTCCGCGGTCACCACGACTGAGCCGTCGGGCACGGTGCAGCTGCTGGCCGCGGGGATGTCCGGCAGCCGATCGGTGCCCCAGGCGACGCCGGCGAAGAGGGCGGCCGCCACGAGGAGCGCCGGCCACCAGCGGGCGATGCCCCGGGCACCGCCGGGCCGACGACCCCGTGCCGACGTGCGCGGCGATCTCCGGCCGCTGCGCCGCGCGCCGCCGCCGGAGGGACCGCGACCGGTGGACGGCCGTGGGCGGGTGGTGCTGCGGGCCCGAGCGGCGGCGGGATGCGTCGCGGTACGGGGGCTGGTCATCGCCTCCGACGATAGGCGCCGAACCTGTCCGTTCCCTGTAACGGCCATGCTTCAGGGGCCCGCGTTGAGCGTGCGAAGCGTGGGGGGAAGGGTGGTCCTTCTTCTAGTTGGCGTGCAGGTCGGCGTTCAGCTCGCCCCAGGTGCCCTCGCGCTGCAATGCCTCGAGTGCGCCGGTGACGCTGTTGCGCCGGAACAGCAAACCGTTGCGGCCGGAGAGCTCCTTGCCCTTCACCACCGAGCCGTCGGACAGCGTGATCCGCGACCCGGCGGTGACGTAGCAGCCGGCCTCGACGACGCAACCGTCGCCGAGCGAGATGCCGATGCCGGAGTTGGCGCCCAGCAGGCAGCCGCTGCCGATCGAGATGACCTGGGTGCCGCCGCCGGAGAGGGTGCCCATGATCGAAGCGCTGCCGCCGATGTCGCTGTCGGGACCGACGACGACGCCGGCGCTGATCCGGCCCTCGACCATGGAGGGGCCCAGCGTGCCGGCGTTGAAGTTCACGAAGCCCTCGTGCATGACCGTGGTGCCCTCGGCGAGGTGCGCGCCCAGCCGCACGCGGTCGGCGTCGGCGATCCGCACGCCGGAGGGGATGACGTAGTCGACCATCCGGGGGAACTTGTCGACGCCGAACACGGTCACGTGCCCGACGGCGGCACGCAGCCGGTGCGCGTTGAAGCCGGCCGCCTCGACCGGGCCCGCGCTGGTCCAGGCCACGTTGGTGAGCAGCCCGAAGATGCCGGTCATGTTCGCCTGGTGCGGCCGGATCAGCCGGTGCGAGAGCAGGTGCAGCCGCAGCCAGACGTCGTGGGTGTCCACGGCCGGGGCGGACAGGTCGGCGATGACGGTGCGCACGGCGATGATCTCCACGCCCCGCGTCTCGTCGCGGCGCACCAGGCCGCCGTAGTCGGGGCCGAGTTCGCCGGACAGCTCCAGGGCCCCGAGCCGGGTGGTCCCCGACGCGGCGCCGTCGGGCGCGCCGAGGCGCGGCTCCGGGTACCAGGTGTCCAGGACGGTGCCCGACGGGGTGACGGTCGCCAGACCGGCGGCGACGGCGGAGATGGGGGCGGACGCTGCGTCAGTCACGGCGACGACGCTACCGAGCAGTCGGTGACGTGCTGGAACGGCCTCGTCCGGAGGCAGGTGAGGTGCTGGAACGGCCCTGTTGCAGGGGCCCGCCTCGAGCTGAGGTGACGTGCTGGAACGGCCTCGTCCGGAGGCTCGCCCCGAGCCCGCGAGGGGTGAGAAGGACGAGGTCCTTCTAGGCTCGGCGGTCGTGAGTCCCCTCCCGCCGCTGGACCTGTCCGCCGACGTCCTGTCCCTCACCCGCGCGCTGGTCGACGCCCCCTCGGTCTCCGGCAGCGAGCAGGCTCTGGCCGACGCGGTGGAGACGGCGCTGCGGGCGCTGGGCGGCCTCGAGGTCGAGCGCATCGGCGACTCGGTCCTGGCCCGCACCAACCTCGACCGGCCCACCCGGGTGGTCCTCGCCGGACACCTCGACACCGTGCCGATCGCGGACAACGTGCCCAGCCGGCTGGACGAGACCACCGGCCGGCTCTACGGCTGCGGGACGAGCGACATGAAGTCCGGCGACGCGGTGATGCTGGCGCTGGCGGCGCGCTTCGGCGTCCCGGACGCGCAGCCCGCGCACGACCTCACGTTCGTCTTCTACGACAACGAGGAGGTCGAGGCGGTCAAGAACGGTCTCGGCCGGGTGGCCCGCGAGCGCCGCGGGTGGCTCTACGGCGATCTGGCGATCCTCCTGGAGCCCACCGACGGCGAGATCGAGGCCGGTTGCCAGGGCACGCTGCGGGCGGCGCTGCGGACCAAGGGCCGCCGGGCGCACAGCGCGCGGAGCTGGCTGGGGGACAACGCGATCCACGGCCTGGCCGGTGCCCTGGCGGCGCTGAGCGCCTACCAGCCTCGTGAGGTGGAGATCGACGGCTGCACCTACCGCGAGGGGCTCAACGCGGTCGGCATCTCCGGCGGCGTGGCAGGCAACGTCATCCCCGACGAGTCGTCCCTCACCGTCAACTTCCGCTACGCGCCCGACCGCGACGAGGACGCCGCGGAGGCACACGTGCGCGAGGTCTTCGCCGAGGCGATCGCCGCCGGCGCCACGCTGACCGTCGTCGACAACGCCGGAGGCGCGCTGCCCGGACTGGCCGAGCCGGCCGCGGCGGCGTTCGTCGAGGCCGTGGGCCGCCCGGCCCGGGCGAAGCTCGGCTGGACCGACGTCGCCCGGTTCGCCGCCTTCGGCATCCCGGCCGTCAACTACGGGCCCGGCGATCCGCAGCTCGCCCACACCCGCGAGGAACACGTTCTCGTCGACCGGCTCCAGCCGGCTCTGGACGCCCTGACCGCCTACCTCTCCGGGAGCAGCTCGTGACCACATCCCCCGACGGCCGCCGCCCTGGCCCGACCCGGCACAAGGGACCGGTCATGCTGCGCCGCGGTGAGCCCGACCCGCAGAACCAGGGCACCACCACCGACCAGCGGCTGCTGGACCGTTCGGGCGGATCCGACTTCCTGCACACCGACCCCTGGCGGGTCATGCGGATCACGTCGGAGTTCGTCGAGGGCTTCGGCCTGCTCGCCGAGCTCCCGCGGGCGGTCAGCGTCTTCGGCAGCGCCCGCACCCCGCGCGACCACCCGCACTACGCGGCGGGTGTGGAGCTGGGCGCCGCGCTGGTCGATGCCGGCTACGCCGTCATCACCGGGGGCGGTCCCGGCGCGATGGAGGCCGCCAACCGCGGGGCGTCCGAGGCCGGCGGCATGTCGGTGGGTCTGGGCATCGAGCTGCCGTTCGAGCAGGAGCTCAACGAGTGGGTCGACGTCGGCATCTCGTTCCGCTACTTCTTCGTGCGCAAGACGATGTTCGTCAAGTACGCGCAGGCCTTCGTGATCCTCCCCGGCGGCTTCGGCACCCTCGACGAGCTCTTCGAGGCGCTCACGCTGGTGCAGACGCGCAAGGTGACCCGCTTCCCGGTGATCCTGCTGGGCACCGAGTACTGGTCGGGCCTCATCGACTGGATCCGCGACACGATGGTCGCCGGCGGCACGGTCAGCCCCGGCGACCTGGACCTGATCACCGTGACCGACGACGTCGCCGAGGCGGTGGCGGCCATCCGGGCGGCGGACGAGGCCCGCGCCGCGGGCACCGACGGCGCGGCGCGGTTCCCGGCGTACACCGGCCCGTCCGACGCCTGACGTGCTGTCGTTCCTCGTCTTCCTCCTCGCCGTGCTGCTGGTGGGGGGCGTCCTGTTCCTGGTCGGCTCGCTGCTCCTGGGCCGCGGGGAGACCCAGCCGCCGGCGGAGCTCGACCGGTCGCCGGTGGAGTTGCCCGACGACCGCGCGGCCACCGGCGCCGACGTCCGGGGGCTGCGGATCACCGTCACCCTCCGCGGCTACCGCATGGCGGAGGTGGACTGGCTCCTGGGCCAGCTCGCGCAGACGCTGGACGACCGGGACGCCGAGATCGCCGGGCTGCGCACCGAGCTGGCGGCCCGGACGCAGCAGGACACCCCGACCGATCCGGGCATGCAGCCCGCCACCGAAGGAGGAGGAGGAGCCCGCGATGCCTGAGCTGGTGGAACGGATCGACGTGGACGCGCCGCCGGAGCAGGTGTGGGCGGCGCTCACCGCCTGGACCCGGCAGGGGGAGTGGATGGTCGCCACCGACGTCCGCACCGTCGGCGGCCCGGCGCAGGGCTTCGGGGGGCGGTTGGCCGCCCGCACCGGGCTGCCGCTGCCGGGCGGTCGCCACGTCGGGTTGCTCGACACCATGGTGATCATGAAGTGGGAGCCGCCCCGGCTGGTCGAGGTGCAGCACACCGGACGGCTGGTGCGCGGGCCGGGCATCTTCGAGATCTTGCCGCGGGGCGAGCACTCGACGTTCGTCTGGACCGAGCGGTTCTACCTGCCCTACGGCTACCTGGGCGTCGTCGGCTTCGCCCTGATCAGGCCCTTCGCCGTCCTGGGCATCCGCTGGTCGCTCCGGCGCTTCGCGGAGTTCGCCCGCACCTTCCCCGGCTGACCGGGGGCGGGGCAGCGTCCGGCAGGCGCCGGGCGACCGGCGCTCCACGCGGCGCCGACGGCCGAGCCGGCCCCAGGAGGGCACACGCGAGGGTCGCGGTGGGCCCGTCCTGGCTCGCCGGCGGGGTCGTCCTCGCGATCGAGCCCGAGGTCGGCGTCCGCCTCGAGTGGTGACCGCCGGCCCGTCGTGGGCATGGGCGACGATGTCCTGCGTGCGAGACGAGGCAGGGATGACGGGGGAGCGGCCGTGAGCCGCCGGGGCTGGGCGCTGTTCCTGGCGATGTCGGTGATCTGGGGCGTGCCCTACCTCCTGATCAAGGTGGCCGTGGGGGAGCTGTCGCCCGTGGTGGTCGTCTTCGCCCGCTGCGTCGTCGGCGCCGCGCTGCTGCTGCCCTGGACGATCGCCCGCGGCCAGTTGCGCCCCGCGCTGCGGCACTGGAAGGCGCTGCTGCTGTTCACGGTGCTGGAGATGACCGGGCCCTGGCTGCTGCTCTCGTGGGCCGAGCAGTCGCTGTCGAGCTCGCTCACCGGTCTCCTGGTCGCCGGGGTGCCGTTCGCCGCCGCTCTGGCCGCGCGGCTGGCCGGCGAGGAGGACCGGCTGACCCCCATGCGGCTGCTCGGCATGGCGATCGGCGTCGTCGGCATCGCGGTGCTGCTCGGCCTGGACCTCGAGGGCGCCCAGCTGCTGCCGATCCTCGCGGTGGCGCTCGTCGTGGTGGGCTACGCGACCGCGCCGATGATCGTCTCCCGGGCGCTGCCCGATGTCCCGGGGGTGGCGGCCAGCTCGATCGCGCTGTTCGTCACCGCCGTCGTCTACGCGCCGTTCGCCATCCCCCGGCTGGACCAGGTGGGGAAGGCCTCCTCGGAGGCGCTGCTGTCACTGGTGCTGCTCGGGGTGGTCTGCACCGCGGTGGCGCTCGCGCTGTTCTTCGCGCTGATCCGGGAGGTCGGCCCCCAGCGCGCGCTGGTCATCACCTTCGTCAACCCGGCGGTCGCGGTGCTGCTGGGCGTGTGGCTGCTCGACGAGCCGTTCACCCTCGGCATCGCCCTCGGCCTCCCGCTGGTGCTGGCCGGCTGCGTCCTGGCCACCGGCCGCGGTGCGCGGGGAGCACAGCCCGACGTCGAGGCGCTGGACGCCGCCGCCCGCTGACTCAACCCAGCCGGCGCAGCTGCGGCCAGATCTGCGACCAGGGCACCTGCCGGCCGGTGGCCAGCCAGACGGTCTCGCCCTGCTCCTCGTTGTCCAGCCCGACGCCGTTGTCGATCCGCCCGGCTGCCTCCACCGAGCCGAACCACCGTTCGAGGTCGCCCCGCGGCAGGCCGACGACGACGGCGGCGTCGGCGTCCTCGGGCGGCGGCCCCCAGTCCCCGTAGGCGTTGTGCCCGCTGAAGGCCGGCCCCAGCTGCGGCGCGTACCTGTCGACGGCGCCGGCCTCCCCGTAGTTGCCGGTGAGGACGACGACCCGGGCGCCGGCGGGCAGCTGGTTCCGCGCCCGCTCCACGGCTGCGGCGAACCGCGGCCAGCCGACGGTCTCCGCGGCGTCGTAGTTGAGGTCGGGGACGGGGGTGTCCGCCAGGCGGTCGACGGGGACCAGTGGCAGGCCCAGCGTCGCGTCGATCGCAAGGCTCAGCGCCAGCGCGGCGGTGAGCAGCCCGACCCGGAGCCGGCTCGCTCCGCGCCGGACCCAGGAGAGCACCGGCGCCGCGCCGGCGGCCAGCAGCACCGGGTAGAGCCCGGCCAGGTAGTACGGCTTGCCGCCGGTGAGCAGGAAGACGACCGCCAGGACGGCGTAGGCCACGGCGAACGCCCGCCAGGTGCGCAGGTCCGGGTCGCGCGCCAGCCGCCACAGCCCCGCCGCCCACACGGGGACCAGCAGCGGGCTGACCATCACCAGCTGGAACGGGAGGAACAGGTACCAGGGTTCGCTGGTGCCGGAGCTGCCGGCGGCGAGGGCCTCGGCCAGTTCCAGCTGCGGCCAGCCGTGGGTGGCCTGCCACACGGGGTTCGGCGTCCACACCGCCAGGGCGACGAGCCCGCCGAGCCACGGCCACGAGGACCGCAGCGCCGCCCGTGGGCCCGCGGCGAGGACGCCGAGCAGGACCGCGGCGAGGAGGAACGCCGGCTGCACCTTGTTCTGCAGGGCCACTCCCGCCAGGGCCCCCGTCGCCAGCCAGATCGCGCCCCCGTCGCGCAGCGAGCGGACCAGGAGCCACGACAGCGCCGTCCAGGCCAGGAGGTCCAGGGTCGTCGTCGACAGCACATGGCCGACGATCAGCACGATCGAGGAGACCGCGATGCACGCGGCGGCCAGCAGCTGCCCGGCCTGCGACGCCCGGAACTCGCGGGCGAGCAGCCCGGTGAGCACGACCACCAGGCCGGCGGCCAGCGCCGAGGGTGCGCGCAGCGCCGTCAGGGAACCGGGGAACAGGCCGTCCATCAGCCGGGCAACCGCCGGTGTGAGCGGAGGCTGGTCGACGTAGCCGAACGCGAGCTCCCGGCCGGCGCGCAGGAAGTACAGCTCGTCCCGGGAGTACCCGTACCGGCCGGCGACGCCGAGCAGCAGCACGGTGACCGCTGCTCCGAGGGCGACCAGCGGCCGGATCGCGGCGGCGGGATGCGCGGCGGTGCGTCGATCGGCCTGCAGCACCGCGGTCACCGCGCGGACGCTAGTGGATCCGGGGCCCGCCGAGTGCCGCTCGCGGCACTCCCAACGGGTGGACCGGCTCAAGGCCGTGGCCGTGCCTGCCGAAAGGGATGCGGCAGTCGTGCGCGTCCCGGGAACCGCGGAGAGGAGGGCTCGTGCAGCAGTCCGACACCAACCCCCACATCGACCACTACCGCCGCGATTTGGCCGGTGGCGCGGCCGGCCCGCTGGTGCTGGTCACCTCCGACGCCGACGGCCGCCCCACGACGGGTCCGGTCGGCGCGGTGTCCTCGTCGGAGTACGGCCGGCTCACCGCCCTCTCCGGCGACCGCGTCGTCGTCACCACCTCACAGGCGCTGGTGTCGGCCGACACCAACCGCCTCCGCGACCTGTACGGAAAGGACCTCGTCAGCGGGACCGTCTCCTCCCCGCTGGGGTGACGGGCCTGCCGGGACCGTCGGTGCCCCGCACTAGCGTCGTCCCGGTGGAGGTGGGGAGAACGCGGTGCGGCTGGGCGACCAGCGCGCCCGAGTACGTCCGGTACCACGACGAGGAGTGGGGGTGGCCGCTGCGCGGGGACGACGCGCTGTTCGAGCGGCTCTGCCTGGAGGCGTTCCAGTCCGGCCTGTCCTGGATCACCATCCTGCGCAAGCGGCCCGCCTTCCGGGCCGCGTTCGAGGGCTTCGCCGTCGACGCCGTCGCCCGGTTCACGGCCGACGACGAGGAGCGGCTGATGGCCGACGCCGCGATCGTGCGCAACCGGGCCAAGATCCGTGCGGCGATCGGGAACGCCCGTGCCGCCCAGCGCCTGCCCGAGGGGCTGTCGGAGCTGCTGTGGTCCTTTGCACCCACCGGCCCCCGGTCCCGGCCGGCCACGCTCGCTGACGTCCCCGCGACCAGCCCCGGGTCCGTGGCGATGGCCCGCGAGCTGAAGCGCCGGGGGTTCGTGTTCGTCGGCCCGACGACGGCCTACGCGCTCATGCAGGCCACAGGAATGGTGGACGACCACGTCGCGGACTGCTTCCGCGCGACCGCCTGAGCACAGCCCGAAAGCGTGGCGCTCAGGGCCTCATGTTGGACGGATCGCGGTGATACGGGATCATTGCTGAGGAGCTCACAGCATCGGACACCGCGCGCCTGCTCACGAAGCAGGAACGCGGCTGGCGAAGGAGGCACGCATGGCGGCCATGAAGCCGCGCACGGGTGAAGGTCCCCTCGAGGTCACCAAGGAAGGGCGCGGCCTGGTCATGCGGGTTCCGCTGGAAGGTGGTGGTCGCCTGGTGGTCGAGCTGTCGCCCGACGAGGCGGCGGCACTGTCCGAGGCATTGAAGGGCGCGACCAGCTGATCCCTGCGGGGCGGCCTTCCCGGCCGTTCCGCGCAGAACGTGCACACGGCCCCGGCCGTCGGCTTCCCGCCGGCGACCGGGGCCGTGGCGTTCCCGCCGATCACCCGGGCTGCCGAGCAGCGCCGCGCCGGTGGATGCTGTGGGCGTGGTGATCGACTGATGGCTGATGAGGACCGCGGGGTCCAGTTCCCCACCGGGCCGGACGGACGGCGCAGCACCAGCGCGCTCGGCCGCGCCGTCGTCGCGGACGCGCTGCGGCCGGTCGACGCGGCCGGGGCGTTGGCCGCGGAGCACGAGACGAACTGGCGGGCCGGCTACCTGACCCACTTCCGGCGGCTCGTGGAGGCCGGACTGCCGTCGGCCGAGGCGGCGCGATCCATCGCCGCATCGGGGCTGGGCTCGTTGCACGCGCGGATGCGGGTGGCGGGGCCGGACGGCGAGTCCGACCTCGGGGCCCTGACCGGCGCACCGGCCGGCCGGTCCCTGCGCACCGTGGAGGTGACCGGCACGGCCGAGCCCGAACGCGAGCTCTCGGTGCCCTTCCACGGGGACCGCCTGCGCGGCGACGCACTGCTGCGCCGGCTGGACCGCTGGGTCGACGGTGGCGTCGTGGAGCCGTCCTGTGCGGAGGCGGTGCGGACGGTAGCGGCCAATCCCGGGTGGCTCGCCCTTCCGGACAGCACCGTCGTCGTCCTCGGCGCAGGAGCCGAAATGGGTCCGCTGACCGCGCTGCTGCGCTGGGGTGTCCGCGTGGCCGGGGTCGATCTGCCGCGGGCGCCGCTGTGGGAGCGGGTGCTGGACACCGCGCGCAGCGGGGCCGGCACCCTGCTGGTGCCCACGGAGGGGCCCGGGACCGACGCCGATCCGCGCCGTGCGGGCGGCGACCTCGTCGCCGAGGTGCCGGCGATGGCCGACTGGATCACCGATCTGCCGGGGCGGCCGGTGCTCGGCAACTACGTCTACGCCGACGGCGCCACCAATGTCCGGGTCTCCACGGCCGTGGACGCGCTGACGGTGCGGGTCATCGCGGCGCGGCCCGAGGTGGCGCTGGCCTTCCTCGCCACGCCGACCGACGTCTTCGCCGTGCCCGCCGAGGCCGTGGAGCAGTCGTCGCGGGCCTACACCGCTCGGTCCCGGACGGCGAAGCTGCTCGGCCGCCCGCTGCGCACGGTGTCCGGGGGGCGACTGCTGCGGCGCGCCTACGTACCCGGCACCGACCCGGGGGTCGCCGACAGCCTGGTGGCGCAGCAGGGGCCCAACTACGCGCTGGCCAAGCGGCTCCAACGGTGGCGGGCGACGGTGGCGCGCGCGTCCGGCAGCACGGTCTCGATGAACGTGGCGCCACCGACGCGCACCCGCTCGGTGGTCAAGAACCGGGCGCTGGCCGCGGCCTACGCCGGTGCGCACCGGTTCGGCGTCGAGATCTTCGAGCCGGCCACGGCCAACGTGCTGATGGCCGCCCTGCTGGTGCACGACCTGCACACCGGTGGTGGGCCGGCCCACGCGCACCCCTGGCAGGACGAGGCCTACGGGGCCGCGCACGGCGGTCTCTGGCGGGCTGCCTACGCCCCGCGCAGCGCGCTCGGGCTCGCGGCGCTGCTCGGCTACGGGGCCGCCCGGGCCTGAGCCCGGGCGCGGGCGAGGCACTGGTACGCGTCCGCCGGTCGGGCCAGAGTGTGCTCACCGGCCGACCCCAGGAGCGCACGTGCCCCGGATGTTCAGCGCCCGCACGCTGCTCACCGTCCTGCGGGCGGGGAATGCCGGGGGCCCGTCTGCGGGCCACCCGCGACGGCCAGGCCGCGGTGCGGCTGCACGTCGCAGCGGCGGGCCTGGGCACCGGCGTGCTCGACGCAGTGCGGGACGGGCCCGCGGCGACGGCCGACCTGGCCCGAAGCCTCGGGGAGGTGAGGAAGGACCTGCTGGAGGCCTTTCTACGGGTCCTGCGCGGGGCCGGCCTGATCCGCGAGGAGGACGCCCGGTGATCGCTGGCCCCCGCCGGGCGAGCCGTGGTCTCCGACGACCTGGTGCGCGCCTCCTACGAGGCGTTCGCCGGGTTCCACACCGGCGTCTACCGCGACCTGGGTGGCCTGCTCGCCGGCGGGCCGGGGCGACGCGACGTCGTCGAGCAGGGGGCGGTCACCGCACGGGTGTCGGCCGCCTTCGAGCCGTTCGTCGACGACGCCCTGCGGGAGGTGGTCGCCGAGGCGTCGCCCCGGATGGTGCTCGACGTCGGCTGCGGCGCGGGGCTGCAGCTGGCCACCATGCTGGAGGCGGCTCCCGGAGCCGAGGGCCTCGGGGTCGACACGGACGAGGCCGCCGCCGCGCTGGTCCGGCGGACGCTGGACGGCCGGGGACTCGGCGGGCGTGGACGGGTCCTGCGCACCGACGTCCGGGACCTCCCCGTCGAGACAGCGGGGTCGTTCGACCTCGCGCTGGTGGCGAACGTCGTCTACTACGTGCCGGCCGAGGAGCGGGCCGCCCTGCTGACGGGCATCGGCGCGTTGCTGGCGCCGGGAGGAACGCTGCTGATCGTCACGACGGTCGCGACGCCGCAGCTGTTCAGCCGGCACTTCGACCTGCTGCTGCGCGCCCAGGAGGGAGACGTGTCGCTCCCGGACGCCGCCTCCCTCGTGACCGGGTTGCGGCGGGCCGGCCTGCTGCCGGCGAGCCGCGGCGGATCGCGCCCGGGGCCCCGCTGGTCGCCGTGGCAGCCACCCGGCCCGGCTGACCCTCAGGCCGGTCCGACCAGCCGGGCCACGATCTCGGCCGAGAGCATCACCAGTGGCAGCCCGCCGCCGGGATGGGCCGAGCCGCCGACGAGGAACAGCCCGGGCACCGGTGAGGCGTTCGCCGGGCGGAGGAACGCCGCGCGGCCGCCGTTGCTCGAGGTCCCGTAGATCGAGCCACCGGGGCTCCCGGTGTCGCGCTCGAGATCCGCGGGGGTGCGGACCACCCGCCGGCGCACCCGGTCCCGCACGTCGAGGCCGCGCGCGGCCATGACGTCCAGAACCCGGTCGGCGTAGCGGTCGGCCAGCCCGGGGGAATTCCAGTCCACCCCCCGCTCGGGGTCGTGCCGAGGCGCGTTGACCAGCACGAACCAGGACTCGCTGTCGGCGTCGGGCATCAGCGCGGGGTCGTCGGGGGCGCTCACGTACACCGTCGGGTCCTCCACCGGCACGGGTCGTCCGGCATGCCGCCCTGCCCCGAAGACCGCGTCGAACTCGGCGTCGTAGTCCTCCGGGAACAGCACCGTGTGGTGGGCGAGCCCCGGTGTGCGACCGCGCAGCGCCAGCAGCAGGACGAACCCGGCCAGCGACGGCGTCGCGCGCTCCAGGTCCCGGCGGACTCCGCGGGTCCGCCGGTCGTCGGGCAGCAGGCGGTCGTGCAGGACCGTGGCGTCGACCCCGGACACGACGACGTCGGCGGGCACCCGCGCGCCGCCGCCCAGCTCCACCCCGGCGGCCCGGCCGCCCTCGACGAGCACCCGGTGGACGGGACTGCCGGTCCGCAGCACGGCGCCGTGCGCGAGGGCCCGGTCCAGTACGGCGAGGGCCAACCGGTGGAGCCCGCCGCGCACGTACCAGGACCCGAAGGCCTGCTCGGCGTAGGGCACGGTGGCCAGCACCGCGGGCGCGCGCCGGGGGTCGGAGCCGGAGTAGGTGGCGTACCGGTCCAGGAGCGTGCGCAGGTGCGGGGAGTCCAGGTAGCGCCGGCCGACGCCGCGCAGGGACTGCCAGGGCGCGATCGCGGCCACGTCGGCCGGGTGGCGGGCCAGCCGGGCCAGGGTCGCGGCGCCGGCGAGGGGGGAGCGCAGGAACGGGCCCTCGCTGATCCGCCACATGGTCGCGGCCCGGTCCATCAGCGCGCTCCACTGCCGGCCGGCGCCGTCGCCGAGGGCCCGGTCGAGGGCGGCGGGAACCTCCTCGGACCGGCCGGGCACGGTCAGGCGGGTGCCGTCGGCGAACCGGTAACCGACGGCCGGGTCGAGGCGGACCAGGTCGACGGCGTCCTCGAGCGTGCCCCCGGTGGCGGTGAACAGGTCGCGCAGCACCTGGGGGAGGGTGACCAGGCTGGGCCCGGTGTCGAAGGAGTGCCCGTCGCTGCTGGACCAGCCGAGCTTGCCGCCGGGCTCCGGGGCCTGCTCGAGCACCGTGACCGCATGGCCCAGGGCGGCCAGCCGCGCAGCCGCGGCCAGGCCGCCCAGCCCGGCGCCCACCACCACGACGCGCGTCACCGCTCCACCGTAGGGAAAGCGGCGGTCGATGCTGCGGATCTGGAGCCGGCGCCCGTTTGGCGGACGACTGACCGCGATGAAGGCACCCGGTCGGCTTCGGCTTTTGGGTTCAGACTGAGGCTTGACACGATGCGAGCGACATCACACAGTGAGCGCCATCTCCATTCACGACGTCATACGGACGGCTGTCCGCACCGCACGCCGTGACATTCCTTCCCGTTGAAGAGGACTGCTCATGACCGATCTGCAGATCCCCGTCCTCGTCGTGGGCGGCAGTCTCACCGGGCTGACCACCTCGGTGCACCTGGCGTCGCAGGGTGTTCCACACCTGCTGGTCGAGCGGCACAGGGGGACGGCCGTGCACCCCCGTGCCGCGTCCTTCCACCAGCGCACCATGGAGATCTTCCGCGGGGTCGGGTTGCAGGACGCCGTGGAGGCCGCCGCCGAGAAGGACTTCCTGCAGGACGGCGCGATCGTGTCGGTCTCGTCGCTGAGCAGTCCGGAGATGCAGTTCTTCTACCGGTCGTTCAACGAGGGGGTCGAGGACCTCAGCCCCACCCGGCGCCTGTTCATCACCCAGATAGGCCTGGAGCCCGTGCTCCGGGAGCGGGCCCGGGACCTCGGTGCCGACCTCCGGTACGGCACGGAGCTGGTCGGTTTCGAGCAGGACGACGAGGGGGTCACCTCGGTGCTCCGGACGCGCGACGACGGGAAGGAGATCACCGTCCGATCGGACTACCTGGTGGCGGCCGACGGCGCGCACAGCCCCGTCCGTGCCCGGTCCGGCATCGACATGGCAGGCCGGCCGCCGTTCGCCCAGTGCGCAACCATCTACTTCCAGGCCGACATGCGGGAGCTGATCGGCGACCGGAACCTGAGCGTGGTGTACGTGAACCAGCCCGACCTGCTGGGCTTCTTCAGATTCTCCTTCACCGGCGACTCGGGGTTCCTCGCCGTCTTCTCCTCGACGAACCCCGACGGCACGAAAGACACCCATGTGTCCGAGGACCTCGACGAGCAGCGGTGCGTGGAGTTCGTGCGCAAGGCGCTGGGCGCTCCGGAGATCGCGGTGCGGATCGACGACGTGCAGCGCTGGACGGCGGCAGCGGCACATGCCGCGTCCTTCCAGGACCGCCGGGTGTTCTTGATCGGCGACGCCGCGCACGTGATGCCCCCGACCGGGGGGTTCGGCGGGAACACCGGGATCGCCGACGCCCACGGACTGGCCTGGAGACTGGCGATGGTCTCCCGCGGCCTGGCCGGTCCTGGCCTGCTCGACAGCTACGACGAGGAGCGGCGTCCGGTCAGCGACCTGATCGTCGAGCAGGCATACACCCGGTACGTCCTGCGGGTCGATCCGTCCCTTCCGCGCGAGGGGCTCGCCGCGCCGCTCGACGACCCGTCCATCGAGCTGGGGCCGATCTACCGGTCGCGAGCGGTCGTGCCCGACGGCGACGACGACGGGGCTCTCCTGGTCGATCCCCGGCAGCCCTCCGGCCGGCCGGGCACCCGCGCCCCGCACCTCTGGGTCGAGGTGGCCGGTGAGCGCGCGTCGATCCTGGACGTCTTCGGTGACGGTTTCGTGCTGCTGGCGGCCGCCGAGGGCCAGACCTGGTGCGACGCCACGGAGGAGCTGGTCGGTGGGGCGCAGCTGCCGGTGCGTGCCCTCCGGGTGGCAGCCGGGGAGCGGATCCACGACCCGGCGGGCGCCTTTCCGGAGGCGTACGGGATCGGTCCCACGGGTGCCGTGCTGGTCCGGCCCGACGGCATAGTCGCCTGGCGGTCGGCCGGCTCGCAGGAGCGGCCCGCCACCGTGCTGCGTGAGGTGTTGGCGCGGCTATTGGCACGCTGACCCGGGCGTGGAGCCTGCTCGCCCGTTCCCGGTCCGGTCCTCCGCCGGGCACGGGTGGCGCGCCGGACGAACATGGAAGGCAGCACCGCGTGTCAGGATGCCGGCCCGGTGTCGCCGCGATCCCGGTCGTGCCGTCCCTGGTCGCTCGCGGGGACTGCCCGACGACGACGTGCGCGCCACGGTCCTATCACACGGCCTCCGCGGGGGAGCGCTGCGACCTCCTGGCGGCCGCCACCCTCACCACCCTCGAGGACCACGAGTCGCCCTGCCCGAGGTCCTGCCGCAGCTGCCGCTGGACACCGGCACCCTCGAGTCGGTGGAGGTGTGGGGCGAGGGGGCGCAGGTGCGGCTCGCCGTCGGCTCGTTCGTCGTCTTCACGGTGTATCTGCGGCAGCGGGGGTCACCGGAGTCCGAGCCGGTGGGCGCCGCACACGTGGACACCGGTCAGACGGGGTGACCGGTCAGACGGGGTGACCGGTCAGCGCGGGACGGTGAGCGCCAGGACGGCGAGGTCGTCGTGCTCGTGGCGCGAACCCGCCAGCTGCTGCTCGACGGCGGCCGCGACCGCGCCGACGGTCGCCTCGGCGTCCAGGGGAGCGCCCGCGACCACCCGCAGCAGGCCGTCCTCGCCGAACTGGCGGCCGGCGTCGTCCCGCGCCTCGGTGACCCCGTCGGTGTAGAGGACCAGTGTCGAGCCGGGCGTCAGGTCGAGCTCGATCTCGGAGAAGCTCACGTCGGCGTCGATCCCCAGCGGGCGCCCGGGAGTGCCGACCTCCTCGGCCGAGCCGTCGCTGCTGCGGAGCACCGGCAGCGGGTGGCCGGCGACGCTCAGCCGGGCACGCTGCCCTGAGCCGGCCGGTTCGAGGACGAGGCAGCAAGCGGTGACGAAGCGCAGCGGGGCGTCACCCTGCTGGTGCAGGAGCGCGGCGTTGACCGCAGCGAGGATCTCGGCCGGACTGCCGACGGCCGAGGCGGCACGCGCGGTGTGCCGGGTGACCGCGGTGACCGCAGCGGCCTCCGCTCCCGTGCCGCACACGTCGGCGATCAGCGCCATCCACCGCCCGTCGGGCAGCGGCATCACGTCGTAGGTGTCGCCGCCCACCAGGGCGGCGTCGGCGCCGGGGCGGTACCGGGCGGCGAGCTGGAGTCCGGGGATGACCGGGAGGTGGGAGGGCAGCAGGCTGCGCTGCAGGGTGTCGGCCAGCTGCCGCACGTGGGACTCGGCCCGCAGCCGGTCGAGGAACTGGCCGATCTGACGGCCGGCGTGCGCGAGCACGTCGAGCAGCTCGGGAGGCACCGGGCGGGGCCCGGTCGAGAACAGCTCGCACACGGCCAGCACGGTGTCGCCCCGGAGCACGGGGAACGCGACACCGGTGCGCAGCCCGTCCGCCCGCACGGCGTCCTGGCGCACGACGGCGGGGTCGGTGCCCAGGTTCTCCATCACGACCGGCACCCGCCGCTGCCACGCACGGCCGGGGAGCCCTTCACCTCGGCGGAAGAGCCGGCGCGGCGCATCGGCCGCGAGCGCGGGCACGTCGGCGCCCGGGGCGGTCCAGGTTCCGGCATGCCGGAGCCGTCCCCGGTCACCGTCGGCCTGCCAGAGCAGGGCGGCATCCCAGTCGAGCTCGGTGCACAACGTGGGCAGCAGCTGCTGGAAGGCGACGTCGGCATCGGGTGCCTCGGTCAGTGCCGCCGTCACCCGCAGCGTGGCGGCCAGGTAGCGGCTGACCTCGAACTGCCGCTCCAGCAGGATCGTCGTGCTCGCGTCGCGCAGGACGGCGACCACGAGGGCGTCACCGGGCTCGTCGTCGGCCGACGGCGTCAGCCGGGAGAGGGTCAGGTCGATCGGCACCTCGTGCCCGGCCGCGTGCAGCGCCGGCACCTGCGTGGTGGCTCCCACGAGCTTTCCCTCGCCCGTGGCGCGGTAACGGGAGAACCCCTCGGTGTGCCCGCGGCGCAGTCGTTCGGGCATGAGCACCTGCAGCGGGCGGCCCACGAGCGCGGCCGCGTCGTGACCCAGCAGCGTCGTGACCGACGGGCTCACGTAGGCGATGCGCCCGTCGCCGTCGGCCACCACCACGGTGTCCGGAAGCGCCGCGAGCAGCGTGCCGGCGGATATGCCCGCCGTGTTCTCAGGCACCTCGTCCCCTCTGAGCCGTTGCATCCCCCGTGCCGGGCGGCGAGGCCCGGTCGAGCCACCATCTCATACGCGCGGTGAGGGAATGAACACAAATCGTCAATATGTGGCCATGTCGACATGGAGACGTGGCGACCTGTCGATCAGAAGGCGTAGCGGACCCGGAGCCACGGGGCGTCGCGGGCGATCAGCTCCCGCAACCGGACCAGGGTGGCCCGTTTCACGTCCGCCCGGTACCGCACGTTGTCCTGGCCGTTCTGGCTCCGCTTCGGCTCCTGCAGCTCCGGGCGCCAGAGCAGCTCCTCTGCGGTGGGGTGCCAGCCGAGGTTCACCTCGTGCAGCGCCTCGTTGTGCGTGAGCAGGATGACCTCGGCGGCCGCCTGCGCCTTGGCGGCCGGTCCCAGGACGTCGTCCAGCTGCCGAAGCAGCCCGGCCCACGCGTCCTCCCAGCCGTCGCGGAGCACGACGGGGGAGAGGTTGAGATGCACCTCGTAGCCGGCCGCCACGAAGTCGTCGACCGCGGCGATCCGCTCCGCCACCCGGCTGGTGCGCACGTCGAGCACCCGGGCGTCGTCGTCGGGCGTCACCGAGAACCGGATGCGCGTGCGCCCGGCAGGATCCAGGTCGAGCAGGTTCCGGTTGACGTACTTCGTCGCGAACGAGGCCTTCGCCGTCGGCAGGTCGCGGAAGGTGGCCACCAGATCGGCGACGTTGTCGCTGACCAGCGCGTCCACCGAGCAGTCGCTGTTCTCGCCGATGTCGTAGACCCAGCTCTCCGCGTCGCGCTGGTCGGGCTCGGGTTTGGGGCCCTGGCTGGCGACGTGCCGGCGCAGGTGGGCGGTGATCTGCTCGATGTTGGTGAACACCGTGATCGGGTTCGCGAAGCCCTTGCGCCGGGGGACGTAGCAGTAGGCGCAGGCCATGGCGCACCCGTTCGCCAGGCCGGGGGCGATGAAGTCGGCGGAGCGCCCGTTGGGCCGGGTGGTCAGCCCCTTGCGGACGCCCAGCACCAGCGTCTCGGTCTTGACGCGCACCCAGCGGTCGACGTTGCCGGCGTTGCCGTGCAGCTCCGGGATCTGCCAGTGGGAGGGCACCTCGACCACCTCGGCGTCCGGGAACCGGCCGAGCACCTGGCGGCCGCGGGCCGACTCCAGGGCCGCGGGCTCGGCGTAGATGCGGCGGACCGCGAGCAGGCGGTTGGGTGGCATGGGCGTCGGCGGGGACCCGACGTCGAAGAGGGTGAGCGGCTCCGCGGCTGCCATGCCAGGTGCAGCACGCGGTGCGGAGGGGGCATTCCTGGCGGTGGGCGCGTCGGACCTGCGGTTGCGGCCCTCCGACCCCGGGCACTCCGGAACCGGGCGGCACCCGGATGGGGTGCCCGACGACGGGAGTCCCATGAAGGCAGTGACCTGGCACGGACAGCGCGACGTACGAGTCGAGGAGGTGCCCGACCCGATCGTGGCTGAACCGACCGACGCTGTCATCCGGGTGACGACGTCGAACATCTGCGGCTCGGATCTGCACCTGTACGAGCCCTTGTCGCCGTTCATGGGGGTGGGGAACATCCTCGGCCACGAGAACATGGGTCAGGTCGTGGAGGTCGGGTCGGCAGTCTCGAACCTCAGGGTGGGGGACCGCGTCGCCATCCCCTTCCAGATCTCCTGCGGGCACTGCTGGATGTGTGAACGGCAGCTCTACACGCAGTGCGAGACCACCCAGGTGCGCGAGCACGGCACCGGCGCGGCGCTGTTCGGCTTCTCCAAGCTCTACGGCGAGGTCGCCGGCGGGCAGGCGGAGTACCTGCGGGTGCCGCAGGCCCAGTTCACCCACATCCCGCTGCCGGACGGGCCGCCGGACGACCGGTTCGCCTACCTGTCGGACATCCTCCCGACGGCGTGGCAGGGCGTGGAGTACGCGGCGGTGCCCGAGGGCGGCACGCTCGTCGTCCTGGGCCTGGGGCCCATCGGTGACTTCGCCTGCCGGATCGCGCAGCACAAGGGCTACCGCGTGATCGGTGTCGACCTGGTGCCGGAGCGGCTGGAGCGCGTGCGGGCCCGCGGGATCGAGGTGGTGGACCTGAACGAGGTCGAGGAGATCGGCGATGCCATCCGCGATCTGACCGGCGGCCGCGGTCCGGACTCCGTGCTGGACGCCGTCGGCATGGAGGCGCACGGCTCGCCGGCCACGAGCTTCGTCCAGAAGGCGGCCGGTCTGCTGCCCAAGGCGATCTCCGCGCCGCTCATGGAGCACGCGGGCGTCGACCGGCTCAACGCGCTCTACTCGGCGATCGACATCGTCCGGCGCGGCGGCACCATCTCGCTGTCGGGCGTCTACGGCGGCGCCGCCGACCCCGTGCCGCTGATGACGATGTTCGACAAGCAGATCCAGCTGCGCATGGGGCAGTGCAACGTCAAGCGCTGGATCCCCGAGATCATGCCGCTGCTCACCGACGCCGACCCCCTGGGCTGCGACACGTTCGCCACCCACCGGGTGCCGCTGTCGGAGGCGCCCGAGATGTACAGCAAGTTCCAGAAGAAGCAGGACGGCGTGGTGAAGGTGCAGCTGAAGCCGGAGCTCTGAGTTCCCCGGCGCCCCACCGCACGGCGGGGCGCCGGCCACCCGCCCGGTGCGACACCGCGCCGGTGGCCGGCATCGATCCGGACGCCGACCTCGGGGGGCGCGAGCGGGGCGCTGGACGACGCCGTGGTGCACCACGAGGCCCGGGCGGGCGCGGTGGTGCAGGCGGTCGCCGCCTTCGACCCGGGGGCTCGCGGGCGCCGGGGCTGCCGGCTCGGTCCTGCTCCGGACGGCAGGCGGGGCTGGTCCCGCGCGCGGGCGGGGCTCCAAGTGGCGCCGTTCGCCTCCCGAGCGGTCAGCCGGCGGGGCGCAGGTCCGCCGCCACCCGCCGCCCGGCCAGGAGGTCGGCCGCGACGTCGTCCACCACCCGGCCGGTCGCCGCGGCGTCGGAGCGCAGCAGGGCCAGGGCGTCCTCCGTCGAGACGTCGAGATCCATGCTGACGCGGCCCATGGCCTCCCACACCCGGGCGCGGGCACGAGGGGCCGGCCCCCGGAGCCAGTCGGGGCTCCCGCCCGCCGGCCACGACGCCCAGATGGTGGCGTCGCTCAGGGCCGCGCTGACCAACTCGCCGACGGCGGTGGCGGCGAACACGTCCAGCCCGGCCAGCGAACCGCCACCACGCAGGTACAGGTCGAGAGCCCCCCGGCCCCAGGGAGCGGGGCCCAGGGGCAGCGCGACGAGGGCCCGGTAGGGCGTGCCCGACCGGAGCAGGTCGGCGAACGCGGGCCACCGGCGGCCGAGTTCCTGCTCGTCCGCCAGCACCGGCTGCCCGATGGCACGGGCGGTCCGGCAGGGGCCCTCGCCGGCGGTGAACTGCAAACGCTCGGCGACGCCGGCGTCGTGGCCGCTGGCGCCCAGCGGCCACCAGTGGCCGTGCTCGCCGGTCAGGCCGAGGCCGACCCCGTCCACCCCGAGGACGGCGGCACCGGCGCGGCTCAGCCGGACCGGCAGCAGCTCCGGCCCGGCGGTCGCGGCCTCGGACACCGCCGCCAGGGCGGCAGTGAACCGGTCGGCGATGCTCACACCCGATTGTCCCGCTCCGCGCGGCAGGCGCCACACCGCGGAGCGGCGGCTCAGGGAACCGAGCCCTCCGGCCGGTAGGTGTAGGCCGCCTGCCGCACCGTGTCGTCGCTCTCCAGCCCGGCGCCCAGCGCGCCGCCGACTGTGGCCAGGGAGCAGGTGAGCCAGGCGAGCTCGAGGTAGTCGCTGAAGCCGGCGGGGTGTCCCAGCCCCTCGCTGAACAACGGCTCCACCACCAGGAACAGCCCGCCGAGCAGGGCCAGCACGAACAGCGCCAGGTACAGGGAGAGGACGCCGATCGTCACCGTCGCGGCCGTCGCGATGTTGAACAGCAGCACCTGCTTGCGCACCCGGCGGGACCGCGGCCGCTCCCACATCTCGGCGCCCACGATCAGCGTCACGGCGATGGCGACCACGGAGCCGACTCCGACCAGCAGCAGCCGCAGCCAGCCGAAGGCGTCCGCCAGCCGCCAGATGTCGGCGGTCACCAGCGCGAAGACGCCGGCGGCGATGGCCGCGGTGAGGGCGCGGGAGAGCCGCACGGCCAGCCGCCAGGGGCGGTTGGCCCGCACCATCCCGCTGAGCAGCCGCACGTTCCCCGAGAGGACCCGCGCGGTGAACCGCACCCCGTCGGCGGAGTCGGCCGGATCGGTGGCCAGCTGCCGCAGCCGTCGGGCCAGGTCCGCGCGGTCGTCGGGGTCGTCGGGGTCGTCGCCGCCGTCGCTCACCAGCGCCTGCACCAGCCCGACCGCCGTCTCCAGCGCGCGCTTGCGGCGGCCCACGGCGCCGAGCGCGGGGAGCGAGAGCACCCCGACGCCGTGCAGCGGGCTGGCGTGGCCGGTCACGGGCCGACGGTCGACCTCCAACGGCACGTCGGTCAGGCACACCGCCAGGTCCCAGTCGGCCGACAGCAGCCGCTCGCGGGTCGCGGCCACCAGCTCGGCGTCGTCGGCGGGGGGCTGGACCAGCCCGTCCTCGACCATCGGCACCTGCCAGGTGACCTCCGGGTGACGGTGGCCGAGCTCGGCAGCCAGATCGGTGGCCAGGCCCTGTGCCAGCTGCGCGGGCGCGCCGGGCGCTGCCACCAGCCCGACCACGACCACCGGAGCCGAGGTGTCGGCGACCTCGTCGATCTCCCGTGCGTCCAAGGGGACGTCCGCCGGACTCACAACTGCAACTGCTTCTCTCGCCCGCTGCGCCACTCGACGAGCACGATGGAGGCGTCGTCCTGCAGCTTTCCCGCCTGGTGGTCGAGCACGTCGCGCATCAGGCGGCGGAGGGTCTCCGGCGGCGGGTCGCCCGCGGCCTCGGCCCGGACCACGAAGTCGGCCAGCCGCTCCTCGCCGAAGAACTCTCCCTGCGGGGAGCGTGCCTCGACGATCCCGTCCGTGTAGAGCAGGACCCGGTCGCCCGGGCGCAGGTCGAGCGAGCACACGTGCGCGGGACCGGTCTGCAGCCCGAAGGGCAGCGAGGACCGGCAGGGGTGTGCTGCGAGCAGCACCCCGTCGCGGACGACCAGCGGCGACGGGTGGCCCGCGTTGACCCAGCTGAGCACCCCGCTCTCCAGGTCCAGCCGCGCGAGCAGCCCGGTGGCGAACTGGCTGGCGGTGAACTGCGCCGCGATCGCCCGGTCGATGCGCGCGGCGATGTCGCTCAGCGAGAGCTCTGCCCGCCGGCCGGAGCGGTAGGCCCCGACGGCGACGGTGGACAGGAGGGCGGCCGGCAGGCCGTGCCCGACCGCGTCGAGCATCATGAGGTCGGCGACCGGCCCGTTGACGGCGTAGTCGAACGTGTCACCGCCGAT
Source organism: Blastococcus atacamensis (assembly GCF_002938425.1). Taxonomy (GTDB): domain Bacteria; phylum Actinomycetota; class Actinomycetes; order Mycobacteriales; family Geodermatophilaceae; genus Blastococcus; species Blastococcus atacamensis. Next base: position 36,290 of record NZ_POQU01000019.1, read on the forward strand.
CTCGTAGGCGGGCTCCAGCGTCCCGGCGATCACGATGCGCTCCGTGCCGAAGGTCAGCGGGGGGATGAGCTGCCACTGGATCTCCGCCGCGATCGTCATCGGCCGGTTGCGGCGCAGCCGGGTGAGGACGTCGCTGTACGCGTCCCGCGTGACGCACAGCTCGGCCACCAGGGCGGCGAACGCCCGGACCTCCTCGGCGTCGTGCCGGAGGTGTTCGTCGTCGAACCCCAGCTCCAGCACCCCGAGCCGCTGCGAGCCGTCCAGCAGCGGGACCCACAGGGTGGGCGCGGCGCCGGCCGGAGCGGGAACGCTCTCCACCCGGCGGAAGGCCGCACCGGCGAGCGACCCGTCGACGTCCTGGGCGTCGCGGTCGGGGACCTCGGGCCCGGTGAGGGGGACGAGGGACTGCTGCTCGTAGTCGGCCAGGTAGACCACCGCGAGCCGGGCACCCAGTCGCGGGGCGAGCCGAGAGACGGCGGTGCCCAGCTGATCCGCGCGCAGGTGGTGCGATGCGCGCAGCAGCGCCTGCACCGGGTCCTGCCCCTGGGAGATCGGCGAAGTCACGAGAGCCGAGCATTCCATCCGCGGTCCAGGTCGGCTGGGCAGGAGTGCCAGGAGCGCTCCACGTCACGCCGTCGGGTGAGCGGATGCCCGATCATGGGCCGGCGCACCACCCGCTCCCGGGACGGGTCGACCGCGATCCGCCGGTTCTGCCGGGGCCGGAGAGGTCCGGGCAGGCGGCGGAGCGGCTCCACGGAGCTGGGGACGGCCGTCGGTGCGGGTCGTCCGGAGGACGCCAGGGTCAGCGCACCGGCAGCACGGCCGGGCCGGAGGGGCCCTGCACCACCTCGGCGCGGGCGCCGTAGTGGGCGCTCAGGGCCTCGGCGGTGAGCACCTCGGCGGGGCTGCCCTCGGCGACGACGCGCCCCTCGGACAGCAGTGCCAGCCGGTCGGCGTACTGGCCGGCGAGCGTCAGGTCGTGCAGCGTGCTGACGACGGTGAGCCCGTCCTGGCGGCGGAGCCGGTCGACGAGGTCGAGCACCTGCTGCGCGTGCCCGAGGTCCAGTGACGCCGTGGGCTCGTCGAGCAGCAGCACCCGCGGCTGCTGGGCCAGCGCGCGGGCCAGCACGGCGCGCTGCTGCTCGCCGCCGGAGAGCGTGGAGAGCTGCCTCTCGGCCATGGGCGCGAGCCCCAGGCGCTCCATCACGTCGACGACCACCCGCCGGTCCACCGCGCGCGGGGCGGCCAGCAGCGGCCGGTGCGGCGTGCGACCGAGGGTGACGTAGTCGCGGGTCGTCACGCCGTCGGGCAGGACCGGGGTCTGCGGGGCGTAGGCCAGCGAGCGGGCGCGCTCCCGGCGCGGCATGCCGGTCAGGGGGACGCCGTCGACGCGCACCTGTCCCTCGTGCCGGTGGAACCCGAGCATCGACCGCAGGAGAGTCGACTTGCCCGAACCGTTGGGGCCGATGACGGCCAGCCAGCCGCCCGGCTGGACGGTCAGCCGCACGGCTTCCAGGACCTGCCGGCGGCCGTAGCCGGTGGACAGGCCGACGACCTCGACCCGGGCACCGGTCGCGCGGTCCTCCGCTGCTGGGCGGTTCATCGCTGCCGCGCCCCGATCCAGAGCAGCCCCGCGAAGAAGGGCGCCCCGATGAACGCGGTGACCACGCCGATCGGCAGCTCCCCGGGAGCGATCACCACCCGGGCGACGACGTCGGTGAGGACGAGGAACGCCCCGCCGATCAGCAGCGAGACCGGCAGCAGCCGGGCGTTGGAGCCGCCGACGAAGCGGCGGGCGATGTGCGGCACGACCAGGCCGACGAAGCCGATGAGGCCGCTGACCGCGACCGCGGAGGCGGTGGCCAGCGACGCGGCGACGATGACCAGCAGGCGCAGCCGGCCGGGGCTCACCCCGAGCGAGGACGCCTCGTCGTCGCCCACCGCCAGCACGTCGAGCGCGCGGCCGCACAGCAGCAGCACCAGGCAGGAGGCGCCGAGGTAGGGGAGCACCATCGCGACGTCGGACCACTGCGCCTTGCCGAGCTGCCCGAGCAGCCAGCCGTAGATCTCGCGCAGGTCGTCGGTGTTCCGCTGCTGGACCAGTGTCTGGCCGGCCGACAGGAACGCGGCGACGGCGATGCCGGCCAGCAGCAGGGTGGGGCCGTGCGAGCCACCGGTGACCGCGCCCAGGACCAGCGCGCACCCCACGCCGAGCAGCGCCCCGGCGAAGGCCGCCAGGGGCACGATGCCGACCGGTCCGATGGACTGGACGGGGGAGTAGGCGATCACCAGGGTGGCGCCGAGGCCCGCGCCGGCGGCAGCACCCAGCAGGTACGGGTCGGCCAGCGGGTTGCGGAACACCCCCTGGTAGGCGGCGCCGGCCACGGCCAGCCCGGCGCCGACGAGCGCGGCGAGCAGGACCCGGGGGAGCCGCAGCTGCAGCAGCACCGCCTCCTCGGTGCCGCTGAGGCCGCCGGGCACGTCGATGCCCAGCGGCCCCAGCAGGCGGTCGAGCAATGTGGCGACGACGGCGCCGGGGGCCAGCGGCAGCGCGCCCACCCACACCCCGGCCAGCACGGCGAGGACCAGCGCCGCTCCGCTGGCCAGCAGGACCAGCCCCGGACGGCGGCGCCCCCGAGGGTCGGCCGGCGGAGGGATGCCCGGTTGGGAACGGGTGCCGCTCCCCGCCGTCACCGTCATCGCTGCGATCCCTGGTCCGTCAGCCCTGGAGGGACTCGGCGACGGCCTCGGCGAAGTCCGCGATGCGCGGGCCCCAGCGGGAGGCGATGTCGTCGTCGGCCTCCAGCACCCGGCCCTCGGTGACGGCAGGAACGGTGTCGAAGGCGGGCCGCTGCGCGACGGTCGCCGCCGACTGGGCGCAGCACTTCGTGTCGGCGAGCACGATGAGGTCGGGAGCCTCCGCGACGACGTACTCGGGTGACAGCTGCGGGTATCCGCCGGCCGCCTCACCGGGTCCGTCGGCGATGTTCTCCAGGCCGAACATCGTGTAGATGCTGCCCACGAAGGTGCTGCTGTCCGCGGAGTACAGCTCCGGGCCGAGCTCGTGGTAGACGGTCATGCCCTCCACGTCGTCGGGCACCGAGGCGACCGCGTCGGCGATCCGCTCCTGGACCTCGGCCACCACGGCACCGGCCTCCTCGGCGTGACCGGTGGCCTCGCCGAGGGTCTCGATCTGGGCGTAGGTGTCGTCGACGCTCACAGCCGCCTCGAGCAGCAGGGTGGGCACCGCCAGGGCGTCGAGCGCGTCGACGATGCCGTTCTGGTCGTTGCTCAGGACCACCAGGTCCGGCTCGTACCCGGCGATCGCCTCGGCGTTCGGGGTGAAGCCCGACAGTTCGGTGACGGGGGCGTCCTCGGGGAAGTTCGAGTAGTCGTCGACCGCCTTCACCTGGTCGCCCGCGCCGATGGCGAAGAGCATCTCCGTCGCCGAGGGCGACAGCGAGACGATGGACCCGGGCTGCTCCTCGAGGATCACCTCGCCGTTGGAGCCGGTCACCGTCACCGGGAAGGGCGTGGAGCCGGAGGTCTCGGCGGCGCTCTCGTCGCCGGAGTCGCCGCCCCCGCAGGCGGTGAGCGACAGGACCAGGGCGAGCAGGAGGGCCGGCAGGGCGGCGGGGCCGACCCGGCGCGCGTCCCGGGACGTCGTCCGCCGGGAGTGGGATCGGGGCAAGAGAAGCCTCCAGTGGAGGCGGGAAGCGTCGCCCATGATCTGCCGCCGGCAGGATGCGCGACCCTTACCGCGAGGGTCGGTGACATGCCGCAGGGCAGGCGATCTGGCTCAGGCCGCCGGGCTCCGGAAGGCCATCACAGTTGCGGGACAGCGCCGGTATTGCACCGGACTTCGCTGCCGTGGCGACACCGACGCAGAGGTCGGCGGGGCGAACCTACCAGCGCTGGTCAGTCCCGGGCCGCCAGGACGGCGGAGTAGACCTCTGTGGTGCGCTGGGCGATCGCGGCCCACCCGAACTCCGAGAGCACCCGTTCCCGGCCCGCGGCGCCCATGGCCGCGGCGCGGTCCGGATCCGCCAGCAGCTCGCTCATGCGCGCGGCCAGCCCGGCGGCGAACCCGGCGGGGTCGGCCTCGTCGTAAGGCACCAGCAGGCCGGTCCGGCCGTCGTCGACGACCTCCGGGATGCCGCCGACGGCGCTCGCCACCACCGCGGTGCCGCAGGCGGCCGCTTCGAGGTTCACGATGCCCAGCGGCTCGTAGACCGAGGGGCAGACGAACACCGTCGCGCCGGTGATCAGCGGCACCAGCTGCTCGCGCGGCAGCATCGCCTCGATCCAGACGACGCCCTCGCGGCGGGCCTGCAGGGCGGCGACGGCGTCGGCCACCTGCTGGCGCTCGGCGGGGGTGTCGGCCGCGCCGGCGCAGAGCACCAACCCGACGTCGCCGGGCAGCTGCTCGGCAGCGGCCAGCAGGTGGGGCAGGCCCTTCTGCCGGGTGATCCGGCCGACGAAGAGCGCGTAGGGCCGGTCGGGGTCGACCCCCAGGCCGCGGACGACGTCCGGGGATTGCACCGGGCGATAGGCGTCGGGGTCGACGCCGTTGTAGACGACGTGCACCCGGGCCGGGTCCAGCTCCGGGTAGACGGCGAGGACGTCGTCGCGCATGCCGCCGCTCACCGCGATGACGGCGTCGGCGGCGAGATAGGCCGTGCGCTCCGTCCACGAGGAGAGCCGGTAGCCACCGCCCAGCTGCTCGGCCTTCCACGGCCGCCGTGGCTCGAGGGAGTGGGCGGTGATCACGTGCGGGACGCCGTGCACGAGCGAGGCGAGCAGCCCGGCGCCGTTGGCGTACCAGGTGTGGCTGTGCACCAGGTCCGCGCCGGCGAGCGCGGCCGCGATCTCGACGTCGGTGCCCCAGGCCTGCAGCGCCCCGTTGGCCTCGCGCAACGGCTCCGGCACGGGATGCCCCGTCGCGTCGCCCCGGGGATCGCCGAAGCAGTGCACGTCCAGCTCCGGTCCTGCGGGCAGCGAGCGCAACGCCGCGACCAGATGTTCGACGTGCACCCCCGCGCCGCCGTAGACGGCCGGTGGCCACTCCCGCGTGACGATCCCGATGCGCACCGCGTCACCCTAGAAGGACCCCGTCGCCCCCCGACACTCGCTCCGCTCGCGCCGGGTCCCTGAGAGGGGGCCGTTCCATCCCGTCACCTGTTCGGAGCGGGCCTCCTGAGAGGGGGCCGTTCCATCCCGTCACCTGTTCGGAGCGGGCCTCCTGAGAGGGGGCCGTTCCATCCCGTGACCTGTTCGGAGCGGGCCTCCTGAGAGAGGGCCGTTCCATGCTCACCCGCTGCCGATCCATCGCGCCGCCGGGGCCGTTCCCGGGGGTTGAGCCGCGGCACCTGCCGATGAGCCGGGTCGTGCGGCGGCTCGAGGGACGGCGGACCGGCTCGACCCGGTCCGCCGAACTCGGCATGGGACCCCGAAGGGTGGCCTGGACGGGTGCGAAGGCGTGAACGGCGGCGGTAGCGGATACCGTGCGTCACATGCGCGGCGGTCCAAGGGTTCTCGGCATCGTCCTCGCCGGTGGCGAGGGCAAGCGGCTCGCGCCGTTGACGGCCGACCGGGCCAAGCCCGCGGTGCCCTTCGGCGGCAACTACCGGCTGATCGACTTCGTGCTGTCGAACCTGGTGAACGCCGAGATCCGGCAGATCGCCGTCCTCACCCAGTACAAGAGCCACAGCCTGGACCGGCACATCACCCAGACCTGGCGGATGTCGCAGCTGCTGGGCAACTACATCACCCCGGTTCCGGCGCAGCAGCGGCTCGGCCCGCGCTGGTACACCGGCAGCGCCGACGCGATCTTCCAGAGCCTGAACCTCATCTACGACGAGCGGCCGGAGATCGTCGTCGTGTTCGGCGCCGACCACGTCTACCGGATGGATCCGGCGCAGATGGTCGACCAGCACCTGCAGACCGGTGCCGGGGTGACGATCGCCGGGCTGCGGGTGCCACGGAAGGACGCCACCGAGTTCGGCGTCATCGACGCCACCGCCGAGGGCAAGGTGCGCGGATTCCTCGAGAAGCCGGCCGACCCGCCCGGTCTGCCCGACTCGCCCGAGGAGAGCTTCGCCTCCATGGGCAACTACGTCTTCACGACCGACGCCCTGTTGGAGGCGCTGCGCACCGACGCGGCGGACGAGAACTCCGTCCACGACATGGGCGGCTCGATCATGCCGATGCTCGCCGACGCCGGTGAGGCGTGGGTCTACGACTTCTCGACCAACATCGTCCCCGGCGCGACCGAGCGCGACCACGGCTACTGGCGCGACGTCGGGACCATCGACGCCTACTACGACGCGCACATGGACCTCGTGTCGGTGACGCCGGTGTTCAACCTCTACAACGACCGCTGGCCGATCTTCACCCTCCCGCCGCAGCTGCCGCCGGCCAAGTTCGTGCTCGGCGGCCGGGCCGAGGAGTCGATGGTCAGCGCCGGCGCGATCATCGGCGGGGGCTCGGTGCACAACTCGGTCATCTCGCCCGGGGTGCGCGTCGAGCGCGGGGCACGCGTCGAGGACAGCGTGATCATGGACGGCGCCTACATCGGCGAGGGAGCCCACGTGCGGCGGGCGATCCTGGACAAGAACGCCGTCGTCCCCGCCGGGGCCCGGATCGGGCTCGACCCGGAGCTGGACCGGCAGCGGTACCACGTCAGCGCCGGCGGGGTCACCGTGCTCGGCAAGGGCTTCCGCGCCTTCCTCTGATGCGGCCCCGTCCAGAGGCTCGCCCCGAGCCTGCGAGGGGTGAGGAGGACGGGGTCCTTTCTCCCCCCGACCCTCGCTCCGCTCAGGCCGGGGCCCTGCCCGAGGGCCGGTCCAGCACCTCACCCCTGGTCGTCACGCTGCTGCTGGACGAAGCAGCGCAGGCGCGGTTCGACCGGCTCCGGGCGGAGCACTTCCCACCGGAGCGCAACCACCTCCAGGCGCACGTGACGCTCTTCCACGCCCTGGGCGGCGAGCACGTCGACGCCGTCCTGGCCGACCTGCGGGCGGCCGCGGACCGGGAGGCGTTCGAGGTCGACGTCACCGCCGTGCGGTTCCTGGGACGGGGGGTGGCGTTCGCGCTGTCCTCCGCGGAGCTGTCCGGGTTGCGGAGCTCCCTCGCCAGGGGCTGGGATCACTGGCTCACCCCGCAGGACCGGCAGCGGCACGCCCCGCACGTGACGGTGCAGAACAAGGTCGGCCCCGCTGTCGCGCGGGCGCTGCACGACCGGCTGACCTCCGAGTTCGTGCCGTACCAGGTGCGCGCCCGCGGTCTCGGCCTGTGGCGCTACCTCGGCGGCCCGTGGGCGCCGGTCGAGGAACTGCCGTTCCGCTGACGCCCGCCGGAAGGACACCTGGCGCAGGGCGTCGCGGCGATGACGGTGCGCACCGCGCCGGTCAGGTGGTCGGCGGAGAGGAGCGCTTGGTGGCGACCAGCAGCCCGGTGCCGATGGGCAGGACGGCGGACAGCAGCGTCTCGTCGTCCCGGACGGTGCGGGCGATCTCGCGGAAGGCCACCGACTGCGGGTCCCGCGCGGTGCGGTCGGCGACCCTGCCACCGGCCAGCAGCCCGTGGCAGGTCAACGACCCGCCCACGCGGACCAGCCCGAGCAGGGCGGGCAGGTGGTCGCTGTAGTCCCGCGGCGGGCCGGCGACGCAGACCAGGTCGTAGGCGCCGGGCGACAGCCGGGGGAGGACCTCGGCCGGGGTGCCGAAGATCAGTCGCGCCCGGCTGGCCGGGATCCTGGCCTCGGCGAGCGCCTTGCGCGCGGCGCCCAGCTGCTCCGGGTCGCCGTCGAGCGCGGTGAGGACGCCGTCGGGTCGCATGCCGCGCAGCAGCCAGAGGGCGGCAAGGCCGCCGCCGCTGCCGATGGAGACCACCGACCGGGCCCCCGCGGTGGTGGCGAGGACGGCGAGCGTCGCGCCCACCGCCGGCTCCACGGGCGGAGGACCGGAGAGGAAGTGCGCCCGGTGACGGGCGGCGGCCATCTCGGGCGTCTCCGCGGCGAAACGGTCGGCGTAGGCGGCGCCCGGATCGGTGCCGCCGCCGGGCGGCGGTTCCTGGGCGCTCATCACCGGCCGAGGGTAGTGGCCGGGGCACCCGCCCTCCGTGCGGCGGCGTTCCCTGTGCGTCTCCTGGGAGTCGCGGTGCCCGGGAACACGGCTGTGCTGCCCGCCCGTTAACCTGGATGTGCGCGTGAAGCCAGCGGTGCCTGCCGGATTCCCCCGTGCCGGGGAGGTCGCGGCGGCTCCCGTCTGCGATCCTGATGACGTGTCCGAGGCCACGCCAGAGCAGCCGGTAGCCCCTGGGGCCAACCCGGAGGTCTGGGTGGCGCCCTCGTGGGAGCAGGTCGTGCGCGACCACTCGGCCCGCGTCTACCGCCTGGCCTACCGGCTGTCGGGGAACGCCCAGGACGCCGAGGACCTCACCCAGGAGACGTTCGTCCGGGTGTTCCGGTCGCTGGCCAGCTACTCGCCCGGGACCTTCGAGGGCTGGCTGCACCGCATCACCACCAACCTGTTCCTCGACATGGTGCGCCGCCGCCAGCGCATCCGGTTCGACGCCCTGCCCGAGGACACCGAGCGGCTGCCGGGCCGCGCGCCCAGCCCGGAGCAGGTCTACGCCGACACCCACCTCGACCCGCAGGTGCAGGCTGCGCTCGACGCGCTGGCGCCGGAGTTCCGCGTGGCCGTCGTCCTCTGCGACATCGAGGGACTCACCTACGAGGAGATCGCCGCGACGCTGGGGATCAAGCTCGGCACCGTCCGCAGCCGGATCCACCGTGGCCGCGTCCAGCTGCGCCAGGCGCTGGCGCACCTCGCGCCGCGCCGGCCCGTCGCCGGGGAGGTCGGGGCGTGAACATCCCGGAGAGCCACCTCGCCCAGGAGGCCATCACAGCCCTCGTCGACGGCGAGCTGACCGCCGGCCCCGCCGGCCGGGCGGCCCGCCACCTCGCCGGGTGCATGCAGTGCCGGATGGCCGTCGAGGCCCAGCGCGAGGCCAAGGAGGCACTGCACGGGTCCGCCGACGTCGCGGTGCCCGGTGACCTGATGTCCCGCCTGTGCGCGATCCCGTTCACCGCCGAGGTGCCGGGCGCCGGCTCCGGGCCCGGCGCGATGAGCGCCGGACCGGGGGAGCTGACCCTGACCGGCAGCAACGGCTCCTGGTCGCTCGACCTGACCGAGCCCGCACCGCGTCGCGGATCCCTGGGCGCGCGCTGGCTGCGCCGGGGCGTCGCCGGCACGATGGTCGGCCTCGGTGCCGGCGTCACCGCGCTGGTCCTGAACCTCCCCGGCGACGGTCCCCGCGACGCCGGCGGCCCCGCCGCCGACAGCGTCCGCCCCGTGCAGCACTCCGAGGTGGCCCCGCCGGCGCTGCGCACGGTCACCGTCGGCACCGCTCCCACCGCGCCACCGGGCGGCACCCCCTGAGCACTCCCGAGCAGTCGGCAGCCGGCGGGGACGCCTTCGTCCGGCCGTCGGGTCAGTCCGGCCCGTTCGACGAGGCGGCCGCGCGGAGGCTCGACCCGCGACCGGTCGCCGCACCCCCGACCAGCCCGGCCCAGGCCGCGGCGTTCGGCCGGCCCGACCGCGTCGACGGCAGCTTCTCGGGTGACCGCCCGCCGCTGCCGTCGCGGCCGGTCCCGCCGCCCCCGCCCGAGGCGCTGCTGCGCGCCTTCGGCCCGCCCACCCCGGGCCGGGGTGGGCGGGCCGAAGG
>NZ_POQU01000002.1 GCF_002938425.1 Blastococcus atacamensis
TATGACAGTCTCTTCATGTCTTAGTGTATTTTGCTGTGTTGTCATAGCTCAGCCCAACACCTGGACTTCTCCCTTCCCCTTCGTCGTCACCTTCACATGTGTATAAGAGCCAGCACCCCTGCTCCGGGGACCCCGGCACCCGGCGTTCCGGCGCCCGGCGCTCCCGAGCCGGGCACCCCTGGCCCGACGACCCCGGCGCCCACCGCACCCGCTCCGGGCACCCCCGAGCCGGGCGCCGAGACACCGGAGGGATCCGCGCCCGCCTCGCCGGCCGTCCCGGGCACGACGACCTACCCGGAGGTGAGCGCCTTCCGGATCACGTCGCTGAGCCCGAACGTCGTCGACACCGCCGGCGGGACGCTCGTGACGGTGTCGGGCCTGGCCCTCCCGATCGCCCCGACGGTGCGCATCGGGCAGACCGCCACGGCCGACGTCGTGCAGAGCACGACGACGCGCCTGGTGTTCCGCGTCCCTGCCCGCGTGGCCGGTCCCTACGACGTGTCGGTGTACGCCCAGGACGGCCGCTCGGCGGTGCTGTCCAACGCGCTCACCTACGTCGAGGAGGTCGGATCCGGCCCCGGGACCACCACTCCGGCCCCGCCGGCACCGGAGGACGGCTCCTCCGGGCCGACCACCCCGGACACGCCGCCGGGCGGGACGTCCCCCGACGACACGAGCACTCCGCCCGCGGCCGCGCCCACAGTGCGCACCGGCTCCTCGGGCGAGCGCCTGGTCCGCTCCGACCGGTTCTCCGCGCTCGGCTCGATCTGGTCGCTGAACTGCTCGGCCAGCTGCACCGGCGTCGCGATCTGACGCCCTTCCCGGCGCGGATCGACCGCGCCTCCTGAGCCACCGCGCCCCGTCCGGCTTCCCCATACGGACGGGGCGCGGTGTCGTACCCCGGATGGTTCCGGGCGCTCCCTGCTGCGCCCCGGCGCCCGCACCGCCCTCCGCTGTCCGGGGGTGCGAGCGCTCGTTCCCGGCGACGAGCTGCTCGTCTCCGCGGCCGATCCCCGCCGCCTCGTTCCGCGCCGAGGACCGCCGGCACGCCAGTGCCGGCGACGCGGTGGACGTCTCCTTCCGGTTGAACGTCTCCGTGCTCCCCGAGCAGCGGCAGAGCGAGGAGGCGTTCGTCCGATCGTCACCGCCGGGAGAGCCGGCATGGGCAGGCATTTCCCGCGCGGCCGGACCGACGCCGGAGAGCTCGCGGTCCACCGGGGATTCGTCCGGCAGTTCACGCGGTCCTGCGAGCCGGCGGCGAAGAGCGACCTCGAGGCGCGCAGCCGTCTGACGCCGTGACCGGGCGCTCCCGAGCTGACCGCGCTCGACGGCGCCCTCGACCGGGCGTTCGACGTCTCCGACGACTTGGTCCGCCAGTCGTCGGCGGCGCTGAGTTCCGCAGCGGAGGGCCGCTTCCACCGGAAGCTCCTCACCACCGGGCGGCCCCCGCCGTCGTCGTCCCGGAGGTCGAGGACCGGACCGACCGGACCGGCCGCGCCCCCGAGCGGGCCACCGCCCCGGTCGAGCAGCTCCGGCGGGTGTCACCCGGCTCTCGCGAATGGCGGAGAAGGAGCGGTCGGAGGCCATCGGCTTCCTGGCCGCCATGCGTCGCTGAGCGGGGGCGACTGCCGCGGCGGCGGGGCCACGAGGTAGTGTCGTCGCCGTTCGCGGGTGTAGTTCAATGGTAGAACATCAGCTTCCCAAGCTGACAGTGCGAGTTCGATTCTCGTCACCCGCTCCGCCCCGCGCGGCCCCCCGGGTCAGCGCGGACTGATCGCCGCCTCGTCGTGGATCGTGCCGACCGCGGCCAGCAGGACGTCCAGCACCTCGGCGGCCACCGGCCGGCTGAAGTGGTAGCCCTGCGCGATGTCGCAGCCCAGCTCCCGCAGCGCGGCCACGTGCTCGGGCTCCTCGACGCCCTCGGCGACGACGGTCATCCCCAGATTGTGGCCCAGGTCGACGGCGGTCCGCACCAGGACGGCGTCCTGCGCGCTGGTCGTCATGCCCAGCACGAACGACCGGTCGATCTTCAGCTCGTCCACGGGCAGCCGGCGCAGGTGGGCCATCGAGCTGTACCCGGTGCCGAAGTCGTCGATCGACAGCCGCAGTCCCAGCTCGTGCAGGCGCTGGAGCACCTCCATGCAGCGGGTGGCGTCGGTCATGACGGCGCTCTCGGTGACCTCCAGGCGCAGCACGCGGGCCGGCACGCCGTGCTCGGCCAGCAGCCGCTCGACCAGGTCGGGCAGTCCGGCGTCGAGCAGGCACCGCGTGGACAGGTTCACCGCCACCGGCATCGGGTGACCGGCGTCGATCCACCGCCGCGCCTGGGCCAGCGCGAGGCCCAGCACCCGCTCGGTGAGCCGCAGGATGATGCCCGTGCCCTCGGCCACCGGCACGAACTCGGCCGGTGGGACGAGGCCCTGCGTGGGGTGCTGCCAGCGCAGGAGCGCCTCGACGCCCTCGATGCGCTCGCCGTCCAGGGTGTACTTGGGCTGGTAGTGCAGGAACAGCTCGTCGTCGCCCTCCAGCGCCCGGCGGAGGTCGCCGAGGACGGTGAGCCGCGAGGGCGCGGCCACGTGGTCGTCGGGGGCGAACACGACGGCGCCGGCCTTGCGCTCCTTCGCCACGTACATGGCGATGTCGGCCGAGCGCAGCAGCTCGTCGCTGTCGGTGCCGTGCCACGGCGAGACGGCGATGCCCACGCTGACCTCGACGTCCAGCGTGACACCGGCGACGTCGAAGGGGCGGTGCAGCGCCTCCCGGAGCCGCTCGGCGACGGCCTCGGCCTCGCCCACGCCGTCGACGGCGGGCAGCAGGACGGCGAACTCGTCGCCGCCGAACCGGGCCACCGTGTCGCCGTCGCGGAGGACGCCGGAGAGCCGGGGCGCCACCTGGCACAGCAGCGCGTCGCCGTAGGCATGGCCGAGGCTGTCGTTGATCTCCTTGAACCGGTCGAGGTCGACGAGCAGCACGGCGACCTCCGCCGTGGACCGGCTGGCCCCGGCCAGCGCCTGGTCGAGGCGGTCGCGCAGCAGGATGCGGTTGGGCAGGCCGGTCAGCGCGTCGTGGGTGGCGGCGTGCCGGTCCCGCTCGGCCGACGAGCGCAGCTCCTCGGTCTGGGCCTGCAGGCGCCGGGAGGCGCGGGAGACGACGCGGAACAGCGCCGCGTAGAAGACGGCGAGGCTGGCGGCGAGCACCAGGTCGAGGGTGCGCACGTCCTCCCGCACGGCCGTGCTCACGGGCGCGTAGGGCAGGTAGAGCTCGATGACGCCGTCGGGCCGGTCGGACCCCGCGTACTGCACCGGCACGTAGACCTCGAGCAGCTCGGGTGCGGCATCGGCGGTGTCGGAGTCGTCGACCGAGTTCTCCAGCCCGGACACCACCTGGCCCCCGAGTGCCTGCCTGAGCTCGGCGGATTCCGACCGCGTGCCGATGATCGAATGGTCGTCGGAGTACACGATCGCGCCGGCGCGGTTGTAGATCTTGAGCTCGACGGGGTCGAGGTCGTCCAGCTGGCGGCCGGAGGCCTGCAGCTTGTCGCCCGCGGCGCGCACCGCGTTCTCCACCCGGGCCAGCCGGGCGACGTCGAAGCCCTCCTCGAGGTCCGCCCGGTCCAGCTGCGGCTGCAGTCCGAGCCGCACCGTCACGATCGCCGTCCACTCGGCCTGCTCGCGGGCACGATCGACGATGGCGTTGCTGAGCACGGAGCCGAGGACGACACCCAGACCGACCGTCAGCACCATGCTCAGCACGCCGAACCGCACCAGCAGTCCGGTGCCCCGCAAGCGGCCGAGAACGGTCATGCCCTCCGCATCGGACGGCGGGCGCGTCTCCTTGAGGCGGCACCCCGCCCTCCCCCCATCGGGGGAGCCGCCGCGAGGCGCGTGTGGGCCGCGCGGCACGGGGAAGACGCACCGGTTCGCGTCCCGGGGTCTTTGGTCCCTGGGACGCCACCGGATCGCCCCCCACGATGAACGGAACGCTTCCGCCTCCGTGCCGACGCTCCTACGGTTCGGGCCGTGCCCCCGCCCGCCCCACCGGGGTCCCCGGTGAACGACGACCCGCGACTGGACGGCGCGGTCGACGCCACGCTGGAACGGGTGGCGTCGACCGCCGTACGCCACCTGGCCGCCGCGTGCGCGGTGCTGACCGTGCACGGCCGACTCGGACCGGACCGGTCCGTCACCGTCGGCTCGCCGCCCGCCGTCGAGGCTGCCGCCGACCACACCCTCGTCCTCCCCGTCGGCGACGGCGGTCTCGCGACCCTCCGGCTGGAACGGGCACCCGACGCGGCCGCCTTCGCCCCCGCCGACCTCGCGACGGCCCGGGCGCTGTCGGCCGTCGCGGGTCCGGCGGTGGAGAACGCCCTGCTGCTCGAGCACGCCGGGCGATGCCGCGTGTGGGCACTGGCGGGCACCGCCATCGCCACCGCGCTGCTCTCGGGAACGCCGGCCGACCGGGTTCTGCGCGACGCCGCCGCGCGGGTCGCCGAGCTGGCCGCGGCCGACGCCGTGGGCGTGCTCGTGCCGGCGGGCGACGGGGACCGGACGCTGATGATCAGCGCGGCGGTGGGCGGTCCGACCGCAGCGGAGATGGAGGGCGTCCGCCTGCCGCTGGCCGAGACACGCCTGCACGAGGCGCACCGCTCCGGCGTCCCCCAGCTGATCGAGGACGCCGCCACCCCGCTGCCGGGCACCCACCCGGCGGAGGTCGTCGGCGAGATCGCCCGGAACTACGGGCCGGCCCTGTACATCCCCCTCGGCGGGCCGTCGCCGCCGGCCACGCTCGCGGTGCTGCGCGCCGGGGGCCGACGGCCCTTCGATCCCCGCGTGCTCGAGCTGGCGGCAGCGTTCGCGACGCAGGCCACGGTCGCGATGGAGCTCGTGAGCAGCCAGGCGCGGGAGCGGGAGCTCCAGCTGCAGGCCGACCGGGACCGGATCGCGCGGGACCTGCACGACCACGTGGTGCAGCGCATCTTCGCCACCGCGCTGGCCCTGGACCGGGTCGGGCGGTCCCTGGAGACCACGGCGCCCGGGGCAGCGGCCCGGATCGCGGAGCGGGTGGACGAGCTCGACGGGACGATCGCCCGCATCCGCGAGTCGATCTTCGAGCTGCACGGCGCGCAGGACGTCTCGTCGGCGGCCGTGCGTCGCCGGCTGGCCGAGGTCGTGCGCTCGGTGACCGAGGGGCACGGCGTGCGGCCGGCGCTCCGGGTCCGCAGCGAGGTCGAGGACCTGCCGTCGGACCTGGTGCCCGAACTGGTGGCGGTGGTCCGCGAGCTGGTGACCAACGTGGTGCGGCACGCCGCGGCGTCCCGCTTGACCGTGATGGTGGCGATCGCCGGTGGGATCCGCGTGGTGGTGACCGACGACGGCCGAGGGCTGCCACCGGTGACCGTGCGCAGCGGGCTGGCCAACCTCGCCGACCGGGCCGAGCGGCGCGGCGGCAGGCTCACGGTGTCCGCCGCACCGTCGGGCACCGAGATCGAGTGGGTGGTGCCGCTGAGGCGGTGAGCCTCAGCGCCCGGGGGCGCGGGAGTCGCGCAGCTCGGTGGCCAGGATCGCCGCCTGGGTGCGCCGCTCGAGCCCCAGCTTGGCGAGCAGGTGGCTGGTGTAGTTCTTCACCGTCTTCTCGGCAAGGCCCATCCGCTCGCCGATCTGGCGGTTGGTCAGCCCCTCGCCGATGAGCCGCAGGACGATCCGCTCCTGGTCGGTGAGGCGGGCCAGGCGGTCGGTGCCCGGCCTGACCGCCGGCGCACGGACGCCGTCGGGGGCCAGGGTGCCGCCGGCCGCCACGGTGCGCACCGCCGTCACCAGGGCCGATCCGCGCACCTGCTTCAGCAGGAAGCCGGCGGCGCCGGCCTGCAGGGCGGCATCGCGGGCGTCCTGCTCGGCGTAGCTGGTGAGGACCAGGCAGGGCAGGCCCGGCACGCGGGCCCGCAGGTCCCGGCACAGTGTGGCGCCGTCCCCGTCGGGCAGCCGCATGTCCACGATGACGACGTCGGGCCGCACGGCCGGCACCCGGACGAGGGCCTCGGCCACCGTTCCGGCCTCCCCGGCGACGAAGATCGCGGGATCGTCCTCGAGGACTTCGGCCACTCCGCGCCGGACCACCTCGTGGTCGTCGACCAGGAAGACGCGGACCCCGGAGGACGGCTGCACGACCCCTCCTCCGCTCATGTGATCCCCGCCACAGGGGAGCGTAGGGGGTGGTGGGACGCCGGGCAGCCTCAGGCGGGCAGCAGCAGGGCCGCGTAGAGGGTCAGGCCGGGCCCGAAGGCCATCGCCACGATCGGCCCGTCGACGTCGGCCAGCTCCTGCAGGACCAGCAGCACGGTGGCGGAGGAGCAGTTGCCGTGCTCGGCGAGCACCCGCCGCGAGGCGCCCACCTGGTCCTCGCGCAGGCCCAGCTCGTCGCGGACGACGTCGATGATCCGGGGACCGCCGGGGTGCACCGCCCACCCGGCGACGTCCTCCATCCGGAGCCCGGCGCCGGCCAGCAGCTCGTCGACCACCTCCCCCACGTGCCGGGAGAGCACGCCGGGCACCTTCGGGGAGAGCCCCATCCGGAAGCCGAGGTCGGTGACGTCCCAGGTCATGTGGTCGGCGGTGGACGCGTCGGTGCGCGCCACGATGCCGGCCAGGCTGTGCCCACGGGAGGCGCCCGGCTCCACCACGACGGCCGCGGCTGCGTCGGAGAACAGCGCGTGCGCCACCACCTGCTCGAGGTCCCGCTGCGCCGGCTGCACGTGCAGGCTGGTCAGCTCGCAGCACAGCAGCACCGCCGGGCGGGAACGCGCCGTGACGAAGTCACCCACGGCCGCCAGCCCGGGGATCGCGGCGTAGCAGCCCATGTGCCCGACCAGCAGCCGCTGCAGACCCGGCGGCATGCCGAGGTCACTGGCCAGCCGGATGTCCAGGCCCGGCGTCGCGTACCCGGTGCAGGTGGCGACCGCGAAGAGCCCGACGTCGCCGGGCGCGAGACCCGCCGAGTCCAGCGCGCCGGCCACGGCCTGCTTGCCCAGCGGCAGGGCCTCCTGGATGTAGCGGGCCATGCGGGCCCCGGTCCCCCAGTCGCTGAGGTCCTCGTCCATGGGGTTGGCCACGGCGTGCCGGCGCTGCACCCCGGCACCCATGAAGATGCGCTCCGCGGCGCGCACGCCCTCGTAGTGGCGGGCGAAGAACCCGTCCCACGCGGCTCGCTGGTCCAGGGTCGCCGGCAGCGCGGACGCCGCACCGGTGACGACTGCTGCGCTCACGGGCGCCGCTCCGCGGCGGAGCTGCTCGGGGTCATCGTCCCGGCGGTACGTGCGCCCTCGCGCCGACGCTCCCTCACCGCTTACGCCCGTACCCGGCGAAGAGCACGGCGGTGGTCGGCAACCGCTTCATCCGCACGCTGCGCCGGCGCCCGCGTCGCCACGCGACGACGTCACGCACCGACGGCCGCAGGCCCACCAGCCGCAGGTCCAGCCCGAGCCGGTCGGCGGCCGCGAGCAGCTGTCGGCGGTCGACGAACAGGGCCGGGTCGTGGATGCCGGGCGGCGGCCCCCCTGGCAGCCGCTCGCCGATCCGGACGGCGACGAGGTCCGCCAGCCTGGTCGCGGCGATCGCGTCGATGACCAGGGTCCCGCCCGGCTTGAGCAGCCGGGCGGCCTCGGCGAGGACGGCGACGTCGTCGTCGACGTGCTCGAGGATCTCGCCGGCGACCACCACGTCGGCGCACCCGTCGACCAGCGGCACTGCCAGCACGGACCCCCGCACGGGGAGCACCCCGTGCCGCCGGGCGAGGGCCAGCCCGGCCAGGCCCAGGTCGACGCCGACGTGCCGGTAGCCCAGCCGGGCGGCGTGCGGGGCCATCAGCCCGCCGCCGCACGCGAGGTCCACCAGCAGCGAGCCGGCGCCCGCGGCCGGCGGGATGTGCTCGGCCCGCGAGTCCGCCAGCCAGCGCAGCATCGCGAAACCGTCGTTGCCCTCCCACCACTCGTCGACCAGGAGGTCGTACTGAGCCGGGTCGTTGCGGGCCAGCGGCGGGGTCGGCACGGGCGGCTAGCCCTTCTTCAGCGGGTCGTGGCCCCAGTTCATCAAGGAGTAGCGCCACTTGGAGGTCTCGACGTCCTCCGCCTTCGGCTCCTGGGCCAGGTGTCGCTGCACGTAGCCGTGCACCTTCCGCATGTGCGCCAGGTCGTCGTCGCTGAGGTCGTCCTTCTTCGTGCGCAGCAGCTCGATGATCCGACGACCGGACGCATGGCCGGTGGACTCTCCGCCGCCGTCCTTCTGCCCGACCGCCTGGGACTCGTCGGTCTCCAGCCACTCCTCCAGCTCGCCCGCGGTCATGTTGACCGCCTCGCCGAAGTCGCGCCTGATCTCGTCGGGGTCCTCGCCGGCCATCGGTCCTCCGCTCGCGTCGTCCCCCCTCCCCTACCGCGCGGCGGCCCGCCGGAAACCGCCCCAGGTGACCTGAGGTTCGCCACCGTGAGGACCGGGCACAGGATCCGAGATCCGTACCGACGAGGAGGAGCCGACATGAGCGAGTCCCATCGCACTCCCCGCAGCCCCGAACGCGCCGAGGGCGACCCCGCCGGCGAGGAGGGCGGCAGCGGCCGCACCCCGCACCCCGAGGAGCCGGCCGAGGGCCGGTCGGACGCCGCCGGCGGCGGCGCCGACACGCCGGACGCGTGAGCACCGGGTCCGGGACGCGCACAGCGTCCCGGACCCCCGTCCGAGGGAGTGGCGGTTTCGCCGGGTCACCCGTCGGGCACGCTGCGGCACATGGATCAGAACGCCGACCAGCACCGCACCAGCGAGCCGACCGCCGGGCCCACGACCGAGGAGCCCCGCGTCGAGGCCGCAGCCCGCGCCGTCGCCCGCATGCTCGCCAACCCCCGGCGGACCCGGCGCACCTGAGGTGCAGTCGAACCGCTGAAGAACACGGTGCGTGACCACACCGACCCCAAGTAACACCGGAGCCCCGTTCAGCCCGGACGCCCCTCGTCACCCAGAGCGACCACGTCGGCGTGCCGCGAACTGCTCCGTCACGTACCGGTGCATGCTCGCTGACGTGACCGCCGTACTGGACCTCGCCGCCGCCGACGACACCTCGGCGCCGGTCCGCCGGAGCCGCGCCGAGCGGCAGGCGATCGTGCTCGACACCGCCGAGCGGCTGTTCTCCAGCCGCAGCTCCCGCAGCGTCGGCATGGACGAGCTCGTCCGGGAGACCGGCCTGGGCAAGATGACGGTCTACCGGCTCTTCAAGAGCAAGGACGACCTCGTCGGCGCCTACCTCTCCCGCAAGGCGGCCACCGTGCTCGCGTTCATCGACGCCGAGCTCGCCCGGCTCGAGGGCGATCCGCGGGCGGCCCTGCTGTCCGTCGTGGACGCCGTGGAGCGCGACGTCACCCGCACCGGTTTCCGCGGCTGCCCGTTCAACAACGTCAGCAGCGAGTACGACGACCCGCAGCACCCCGCCCGTAGCGCCGCCGCCGACTACAAGTTCGAGCTCTACGGCCGCCTGGAGCGACTGGCCGAGGAGATCGTGCCCGGCGGTGGCGAGGACCTCGCCGCGCAGCTGCACCTGATCATCGACGGCATGTACCTCTCCGGCGGCCTCCTGGGCCCCGACGGCCCGGCCGCGCACGGCCGGCAGCTCGCCGAGAAGCTGATCGACGCGGCAGTCGCCGGGGCCTGACCGGGCGCACGAACCGCCCGGCCCGCAGGATGGCCGGGTGACCAGCGACCGCACCCGCCCCGACCTCGACGACTCGACGGTCGAGGCGCTGGGCAAGCTCTCCGAGGCTTTGGAGACCGTCGACCAGGCCCGCGGCTTCCTGTACGCCTTCCACCAGCTCACCGGCAAGGCCGACCGCCTGCTGCAGGAGTCGGCGGAGCTGTTCGAGCGGGCCGGCGCCACCGAGCTGGCCGCGGACCTCGACCGTGACCTGGTCGGGCGCAACGTCATCGCCGACCGGTGGACCTTCCAGATCGTCGAGGACTTCGACGAGAACTACTGGGGCACGTTCCGCGCCTACGACGCACGGGCCCGCGACGAGCTCGCGGGCGGGGACCGGCACGTGTTCGAGGCCCGGATGAAGCAGCGCGAGCGCACCGTCGGCCATCCGAACCACGAGGCCGGACCGGCCCTCTCGGAGTGATCGGCGGGTCGTTTCCCCGGGCCCGGCACCGGGCAGACCTCCCCCCATGACGATGCCTGACGAGAACGGCCACGGCTCGGGCCGCGAGGCGGAGCCGCTGGGAGCCGAGAAGGCCCCGGGGGAGGACCGCGAGTCGCTGGGGGCGACCGAGGGTCCCGCCGACGGGATCGCGGGTCCGGCGTACCCGCCGGCCGGCACCGAGCCGGACGCCCGATGAGCACCCCCGGTCCCGGGACGTCGGGTGACCCGCTGAGCGTCGGGCTGAACCCGCCGACGACCTCGACCCCCGCCGGCCCGTCCGGTACGGGGCCGGTCACGACGGGGCAGGAGACGACGCGGCCGGCCGAGAGCGGCCCCGGGCGCACGCCGGCGCCGACCCGGGAGCGGCACGCCGGCCGCACCATCGGCCGGTCCCTGGCCCTGGCCCTGCTGCTGTTCGTGACCGTGGTGCTCGTGCTGTTCGTCGTTTTCAACAACCAGACCGTGCCCATCAGCCTGGTCTTCGGCGACGTGGAGGCCCCGCTCGTCCTGGCTCTGCTCGTCGCCGCCGCGCTCGGTGGGCTGCTCGTGTGGCTGGCCGGCCTCGTGCGACGGGCACGCCGCCGCAACCGCTGATCCTCCGCTCGACTCCCGGGCCCGCACGCGCCGCCGCGCGTGCGGGCCCGCGTCGTGCGCGACCCCTCCTCCCATCGGGGCACTTCTGACGCTCGAGGCGTGTCGGACCGACTGGGGCTTGCCGTTGTTACCCGTGAGTAATAGCGTTTGTTACCGGCGAGTAGGAAGCGCCGTCCATCGGCATGCAGCACGGGAGCCCAGCGCACATGAGTCACTACACCGCGAACCTCCGGGACCTCGAGTTCAACCTCTTCGAGTTCCTGGACACCAAGGACAAGTTCGGCACCGGTCCGTTCGAGCAGATGGACGCCGACACCGCGCGCGGGATCCTGGGCGAGATCCGCAAGCTCGCCGAGGGGCCGGTCGCGGCCTCCTTCGTCGATGCGGACCGCAACCCGCCGGTCTTCGACCCGGCGACGAACTCCGTGACGATCCCGGAGTCGTTCAAGAAGTCGTACAAGGCCGTCGAGGACGGCGAGTGGGCCCGCCTCGACCTGCCCGAGCACCTCGGTGGCTTCGGCGCACCGCACGCCCTGACCTGGGGCGCCTTCGAGATGATCCTCGGCGCCAATCCGGCCGTGTTCATGTACGGCTCGGGCGCGGCGTTCGCGGCCATCCTCGACGAGCTCGGCACCCCCGACCAGAAGCGCATGGCCGAGCTGATGCTGGAGCACAAGTGGGGCGCCACGATGGTGCTCACCGAGCCCGACGCGGGTTCCGACGTCGGCGCCGGCACCACCAAGGCCGTGCAGCAGCCCGACGGCTCCTGGCACATCACCGGCGTGAAGCGGTTCATCACCTCCGCCGAGCACGACATGAGCGACAACATCATCCACCTGGTGCTGGCCCGCCCCGAGGGCGCGAAGGCCGGCACCAAGGGCCTGTCGCTGTTCGTCGTCCCCAAGTTCCACGTGGACCTCGCGACGGGTGAGCTGGGCGAGCGCAACGGCGCCTACGTCACCAACGTCGAGAAGAAGATGGGCCTCAAGGTGTCCACCACCTGCGAGCTCACGTTCGGCGACGGCCCGGTGCCGGCGCAGGGCTGGCTCGTCGGCGAGGTGCACGACGGCATCGCCCAGATGTTCAAGGTCATCGAGCACGCCCGCATGTTCGTCGGGGCCAAGGCCATCGCCACGCTGTCCGCCGGCTACCAGGTCGCGCTGGACTACGCGAAGACCCGCGTGCAGGGCGCCGACCTGACGGCGACGTCGAAGGACGCGCCGCGGGTTCCCATCACCCACCACCCCGACGTCCGCCGGTCCCTGATGCGGCAGAAGGCCTACGCCGAGGGCATGCGGGCGCTGTACCTCTACACCGCGAGCTTCCGCGACCAGGTGACCGAGGCCGAGGCCGCCGGTGCCGGCGACAGCGAGGAGGCGAAGCTCGCCGAGCGGGTCAACGACCTGCTGCTGCCGATCGTGAAGGGCTTCGGCTCCGAGCGGGCGACGGAGCTGCTGACCTCGGAGTCGCTGCAGACCCTGGGCGGCTCCGGCTTCCTGCAGGACTACCCGATCGAGCAGTACATCCGCGACTCCAAGATCGACACCCTGTACGAGGGCACGACGGCGATCCAGGGCCAGGACTTCTTCTTCCGGAAGATCGTCAAGGACGGCGGCGTCGCCCTGACCTGGCTGGCCGAGCAGATCCAGGCGACGGTCGAGGGCGAGGTCGGCAACGGCCGGCTCAAGGAGGAGCGGGCGCTGCTCGGCGCCGCGCTGCAGGACGTCCAGGGCATGCTCGCCGCGATGTTCGGCCACCTGACGGCCGCCCAGGAGGACATGTCCTCGCTGTACAAGGTCGCGCAGAACACGAGCCGGCTGCTGCTGTCGACCGGCGACCTGGTCACCGCGTGGCTGCTGGTCCGCCAGTCCGAGGTGGCCCTGGCCGCCCTGGCCGGCGACGTCAGCGAGAGGGACAAGCACTTCTACGAGGGCAAGCTGGCCGCCACCCGGTTCTTCGCCACCCAGGTGCTGCCCCGGCTGAGCTCCGAGCGAGCGATCGTCGAGAACACCGACAACGCCCTGATGGACGTCGACGAGGCCGCGTTCTGAGAGGACCACCCTTCCCCCCACGCCTCGCACGCTCGGCGCGGGCCCCTGAAGGGTGGCCGTTCCATCAGGTCACCTGGCCGTTTCCGGGCCGGAACCAGGGGCATGGCGGGAGGACGTCGACATTTCAGGAGGGATCCCATGAGCGACCCACAGGGCAGCGACCGCATCCAGCAGGACGTCCCGACCGCGTCGGGCACCGGCGACAACGGCGACTCCTCGTCGTCCTTCGACGACGTGCCCCTCACCGCCGACGAGGCGATCGAGCGGGACGCCGCTCAGGGAGACGACCTGCCGGCCCGCGCCGAGGGTGACATCGCTCGGGCCAGGCGTGCCGGCGCCTCGGGCGAGGTATGAGCCCGGCGTCCGCGCGTCCTGCACCCCGAGGAGAACGATGAGCGAGCCCACCGGCTACCGCGAGTCCCCCGACACGACCGACGGCCCCGTCGGCGAGGACTCGAACTCCGACGGTCCCGAAGGGAGCGCCACGCTCACCACCGACGGGGACGCCCAGGCCGACGACGGCGTCGTCCGCCCCGGGAACGCCCCGGACTAGAGGGGTCCCCCCTCGCCTCTCCCGCATGCTCGGGGAGGCGAGGAGGGTCTCCGTCAGACGCGCTCGGCGGCTCGGCCGCCCCCCGTCGGCACGACGGCGTGGTCGGCGGCCAGGTCGCGCGTCCGGGTCTCGCCGTAGGCCAGCACCGCGATCACCGTCACCACGGCGCAACCCAGCAGGTAGAGCGACACCCGCGTCGGGTTGGGATCCTCGAAGCTGCCGAGCAGCGCGAGCGCGATGAGCGGCGCGGGCGCCCCTGCCACCAGGGACGCCAGCTGCGAACCGATGCCCACGCCGGTGTAGCGCGACTTGGTGCCGAACAGCTCCGCGAAGAAGGCTGCCTGCGGGCCGTACATGGCGCCGTGGAACAGCAGTCCGCCGGTGATGGCGAAGACGCTCAGCCAGAAGCTGTCGGCGTCCAGCAGGCCGAACAGGGCGAAGGCCCAGACGCCGATGCCGACGGCGCCGAAGAGGTAGACCGGCCGGCGGCCGACCCGGTCCGACAGCGCGCCCCACAGCGGGATCGTCACCAGGTGCACGGCCGAGGCGATCACCAGCGCGTTGAGGGTGAACGACGAGCTCGCCCCCTGCGCATTGATCAGGTACGACAGGCTGAAGGCCGTGAGCAGGTAGAACGAGACGTTCTCCGCGATCCGGGCGCCCATGGCGACCAGGACCTCGCGCTTGTAGTGGGCGAGCACGGTGAGGATCGGGGCCTTCTCGGCCACACCGGTCTGCGCGGCCTTCTCCGCGGCCACCCGCTGCGCCTCCAGGAACACCGGTGACTCGCTCACCGCCAGCCGGACGAACATGCCGACGATGATCAGCACGGCGGACAGCAGGAACGGGATCCGCCAGCCCCAGTCCCGGAACGCCTCGTCGGACTGGAACGCCGCCAGCAGGGCGAGCACGCCGGTGGCGAGCAGGTTGCCCGCCGGTGCACCCGCCTGCGGCCAGGACGACCAGAAGCCGCGGTTCTCCGGCCTGCCGTGCTCGGAGACCAGCAGGACGGCGCCACCCCACTCACCGCCGAGGGCGAATCCCTGGATCAGGCGCAGCGTCACCAGCAGCAGCGGTGCGAGGACGCCCACCGTGCCGAACGTGGGCAGCAGGCCGATCGCAAAGGTCGCCCCGCCCATCATCAGCAGCGAGATGACCAGCAGCTTCTTGCGCCCGATCCGGTCGCCGAAGTGCCCGAAGACCAGCGCGCCGATCGGCCGGGCGGCGAAGCCCACGGCGTAGGTGCCGAAGGACAGCAGCGTGCCGGCGAAATCCGACTGCTCGGGGAAGAACAGCGACGGGAACACCAGGGCGGCGGCGGAGCCGTACAGGAAGAAGTCGTACCACTCGACCGTCGTTCCGATGACGCTCGCGCCCACGACGCGGCCGAAACCGGCCCTGGGCTTCGCAGGTGCGGACATGGACCCCTCCTCGGGTTGTGTGATGCCGGTCATGGACGCTAGGACCGCCTCCGTCCCGGGTCCATGTGCCGGGCCGCCCCGATCGCCCGGCCGAGGGTGTGGCCACCGCCCATGACCACCGGGGCGCGGGGCGGGCTCCTTCCCGACCGCAGACCCCAGGCATCGGTGTGGCGGAGCACCACGGAACCGTCGTCCGCTGTGTGGCGTGCAACCGTGGGGGACGTCGCACGATCGGCCTAGCGTCGCGTCCATGGCGGTCAACGGTTCCCTGGTCGGACGGCGCGCACTGATCACGGGTGGGGCGTCGGGCATCGGCCGCGCCTGCGCCGTCCGGCTCGCGGCGGAGGGCGCCTCGGTCGTCGTCGCGGACCGGGACGCCGCCGCCGCCGAAGCGGTCGCCGCCGAGGTGGGGGGCGCCGCGCTCGCCGTCGACCTCGCCGACCTCGATGCCGTGGACCGCATCGATCCGGCCGTCGACATCCTGGTGAACAACGCCGGGCTGCAGCACGTCGCCCCGCTGCACGAGTTCCCGGTCGACCGGTTCTCCTACATCCTGCGGCTGATGCTCGAGGCCCCTTTCCGGCTGGCCCGGGTGACGCTCCCGCACATGTACGCGCAGGGCTGGGGCCGCGTCGTCAACATCAGCTCCGTGCACGGCCTCCGCGCCTCGCCCTACAAGTCGGCCTACGTGACGGCCAAGCACGGCCTGGAGGGCCTGTCCAAGGTGATCGCGCTGGAGGGCGCCGAGCACGGCGTCACGTCCAACTGCGTGAACCCCGCCTACGTCCGGACGCCGCTGGTCGAGGGCCAGATCGCCGACCAGGCCCGGGCGCACGGCCTCTCGGAGGACCAGGTGGTCGGGCAGGTGATGCTCGCGCCGGCGGCGGTCAAGCGGCTCATCGAGCCCGCCGAGGTCGCCGACGCGGTGGCCTGGCTGTGCTCGCCGGCGGCGGCGTCGGTCACCGGCACCTCGCTGGTGATGGACGGCGGGTGGAGCGCACATTGACGAAGGGCCCCCTGCTCCCCAGCACTCGCAAGCTCGCGGCGGGCCCCTACAGGGGGCCGACGTCCGCGACAATGCCCGACGTGACCTGGGCCGCCGAGTACTTCGAGCTGCTGCTCGAGGACGCCGCCGCCATCGAGTACGAGCGCCCGCTGGTGCGCGCCCGCGCCGCGGGTGCGGCCGGGGAGGAGCTGGCCGAGCTGGAGCGGGCCAAGCTGCTGGCGCTGCAGGTGCGCGAGGCGTTCGCGGCGCGTCGTCGTCGCGAGTCGGAGCTGTCCGCCCTGTTCGACACCGCCAACGACCTGGCCGCGCTGCGAGGCGTGGACTCCGTGCTCACCGCGATCGTCCGGCGGGCGCGGTCGCTGCTGGGCACCGATGTCTCCTACCTGACCCTGCACGACCCCGTCGCGGGCGACACCTACATGCGGGTCACGGACGGCTCGGTGTCCGCCCGCTTCCAGTCCCTCCGCCTGCAGATGGGCGCGGGCCTGGGCGGGCTGGTGGCCCAGTCGGCGGCGCCGTACGCCACCGCCAGCTACTTCGCCGACGCCCGGTTCCGCCACACCGACGAGATCAACGACGGCGTCCTGGAGGAGGGGCTGGTCGCGATCCTCGGGGTCCCGCTCATCCGCGGGTCGCAGGTGATCGGCGTGCTGTTCGCCGCCGACCGGACGGAGCGGACCTTCGACCGCTCCGAGGTGTCGCTGCTCGGCTCGCTGGCCGCGCACGCCGCCATCGCGCTGGACAACGCCCGGCTGCTCGAGGAGACGCGGTCGGCGCTCGACGAGCTGTCGGCCGCCAGCCGCGAACTGCGCGCGCACTCCGCGATGGTCGAGCGCGCGGCCGGCGCGCACGACCGGTTCATCGACGTCGTCCTGCGGGGCGGCGGGGTGGAGGACGTCGCGGCGGCGGTCACCGAGGCGCTGGGCGGGAGCATCACGGTGCTGGACGAGGACGGTCGGGTGACGCCGGCCGACGTGGCCGCCGAGCTCCCCCCGGACCCGGCCGGCGCCCTCACGCTGGCCCGCTCGACCGGCCGCACCGTGCGGGACGGCAGCTGGTGGACCGCCGCGGTGACCGTCGACAGCGAGCTGCTGGGCGGGCTGGTGCTGCACCGGGAGGAGGAGCTCTCCGAGGGCGACCAGCGCATCCTCGAGCGGGCGGCGCTGGTCACGGCGCTGCTGCTGCTGATCCGGCGGACGGCCGGTGAGGCGGAGAACCGCGTCCGCGGCGAGCTGCTGGAGGAACTGCTCAGCGGGAGCATGCGCGACCCCGACGGCATCCGGGAGCGCGCCCGGCGGCTGGGCGCCGACCTGGACCGCCCGCACGCGGTCGTCGTCGCCCGCGTGGAACCCCGGTGCCGCCCCCGGGCGCTCGCGGCCGCCACCCACCTGGCCGCGACGCGCGGCGGGCTCGCCGGCACGCACGAGGGCAGCGTCGTCGTGTGCCTGCCCGATCTGACGCCCGGGGCGGCCGCGTCCACCGTGCGCTCCGACCTCGCCAACGCCGGCGCCGGCCCGGTGACCGCCGGAGGCGCGGGCCCGGCGCGGGGCCCGGGGGCCGTGGCGTCGGCGCACGCGGAGGCGGCCCGCTGCGCGGCCACGCTGGTGGCACTGGGCCGCGGCGGCACCTCGGCGAGCGCGGCGGAGCTCGGGTTCTTCGGCCTGCTGCTCGGCGAGGGGCGGGACGTGCGCGGTTTCGTCGACGCCACGCTCGCACCGGTGCTGGAGTACGACGTCCGGCGGGGCACCGATCTGGAGGGCACGCTGCAAGCGTTCTTCGACGCCGGCAACTCCCCCGCCCGTGCGGCCGACGTGCTGCGCGTCCACGTCAACACCGTGACCCAGCGGTTGGAGCGGGTGGGTCGGCTGCTCGGCAAGGACTGGTCCTCCCCCGCCCGCGCCCTGGAGATCCAGCTGGCCCTGCGCCTGCACCGGCTCACCGACGCCGTCCCCGGGTAGCGCGAGGACCCCGCCCTCCCCACGCTTCGCAGGCTCAGGGCGGGCCCCGGGACGGGGCCTTAGCCTGGTCCGGTGCCGTCCCCGCCGACCTCTGCCGTGCTCGGGCGCGAGGAGTGGACCGCACGCGCCGCCGCGCACGAGGCGCGGATCGACCGGTGGACCGAGCCGCACCGGGAGCGCCGGCGCCGCGGGGAGTCGCACCCGGTCCTGGACTTCCTCTTCAGCTACTACTCGCAAGCCCCCGGCCGGCTGCGCCGCTGGCACCCCGGTCCGGGAACGCAGCTGGCCGGGCCCGCACCGCACGCGGACTGGCGCTGGTACGCCGCCGACGGCGCGACGGTCCACCTCGACGCCGAGGCCTACGTCGCCGACCGCGGCGACACAGTCCGCTTCGTCCGGGGGCTGCTGGCCGCCACCGCCTCCCGTCCGGCGTTCAGCGGCTGCTTCGGGCTGCACGAGTGGGCGATGGTCTACCGGGACACCCGGACCCGGCACGCCGTCCCGCTGCGGCTGGGCCGGGAGGGCACCGACGCGGTGGTCGAGGCGCACCCGATCCGGTGCACCCACTTCGACGCCTTCCGGTTCTTCACGCCCCAGGCGGTGGGGCGCAACCGGCTGCAACCCACCCGGGAGTCGCAGGCCGACCTCGAGCAGCCGGGCTGCCTGCACGCCGGCATGGACCTCTACAAGTGGGCCTACAAGCTCAGCCCCGCCGCTCCGGGCGATCTGGTCGCCGACTGCTTCGAGCTCGCGGTCGAGATCCGGGAGCTGGACATGCGCGCCTCGCCGTACGACCTGCGCGCGCACGGGTACGAGCCGGTGGCGATCGAGACGCCGGAGGGCAAGGCGGCCTATGTCGCCGCGCAGCGCGGGTTCGCCGAGCGCGGCGCCGTCCTCAGGGCCCGGCTCGTCGACCTCTGCGACCAGCTGCTCGGCGCGTCCTAGCTCACCATTCCGGGTCCCGGCTCGCCGTCGACCGTGAGCCAGGACCCGGGATGATCAGGTCTCCTGATCATCAGCGCCCTCACACGCCGTCGCGGGGGTTCGCGCCGCCGAGGCCCGCGCCCACCTGCTCGCGCAGCTGCTCGACCACCCGGCCCGGCGCGGGCCCTCCGCCGCCCGACCGGCGCCCGGCACGCCGCTCCCGCAGCCGGTCGACGAGCCCGGCGATGCCGCCCGGCACGAAGAAGACGACGAGGATGAACAGCGTCCCGAGCAGGAACAGCGGCTCCGACAGCGGCACCCGGAGCCAGCCGGGCAGGTCCTGCACCGCCGGGGAGTTCGCCAGGTCGGTGAGCCGGCTGTCGAGGTAGGTGTAGAGCACGCCACCCACGACGGCGCCCCAGCGGCTGCCCGCACCACCCAGCACCACCATGACCAGCAGGCCCAGCGTGAAGTCCGACGTCGTGGTGCGGGGCGTCGACCCGCCGAGCAGCAGCAGGTGGGTGATGCCGCCGAGCGCGGCGAGCAGCCCGGCGATCACGAAGACCAGCAGCTTGAAGCGGTAGGGCTGCAGGCCGAGCACCTCGACCCGGCCCTCGTTCTCGCGGATGGCCTGCCAGACCTTGCCGGCCCGCGAGCCGGTCACCCAGGTGACGACGACGTAGACCAGCACCAGGTAGGCCAGCGCCAGCCAGTAGAGGTTGACCGTGTTGAGGACGCCGACGAAGGCGTCGGGCACCTGGTCACGATCGAGCGCGAGGCCTTCCTCGCCACCCGTGAGGCCGCCCGGGTCCTGCAGCACGATGATCGACCCGACCTGCGCGGTCGCCAGCGTGACCATCGAGAACGCGATGCCCGACACCCGCAGGGCCACCGCGCCCACCAGCAGCGGGAGCACGATGCCGACCGCCGTGGTCAGCGCCAGGGCAGCGCCCAGGCCCCAGCCCAGCTCGGTCAGCGCCAGGTTCGCGGCGTACGTGCCGGCGGCGAAGTAGAGCGCGTGGCCGAACGACAGCAGCCCGGTGAACCCGAACAGCAGGTCGTAGGAGAGCGCGACGCCGCCGAAGATCAGGCACAGCGCGAGCAGCTGCAGCGTGCCCGGGCTGTTGAGGACGCCGTCGAAGAGCCCGGGCAGCTGGAGGGTGGAGTAGGGCAGCACCGCCAGGACGGCGAAGACGACCAGCGGCACCAACCGCCGCAGGGAAATCCGGTTCATGACGCCTTCCTCATGCCAGCCGAGCCGTCAGCCCGCTGGGGCGCGCCAGCAGGACGGCGGCGAGCAGCAGCACGACCGACAGGTCGCCCACCCCGCTGGCCGCGTAGTAGTTGGCGAACTGCTGGACCAACCCGACCAGCACCGCGGCCACCGCGGTTCCGGTGATGGAGCTCATCCCGCCGATCACGACGACGATGAACGCGAAGATCAGCAACGAGGTGCCCTGCCCCGGCGAGATCGAGCCGAGGTAGATACCGCCGAGGGCACCGGCCAGCGCGGCGAACGCACCACCGATGGCGAAGACCAGCGTGAACGCACGGCGGACGTCGATGCCGAGCGCGGTGACCATCGACCGGTTCTCCACGCCGGCCCGGATGATCAGGCCGAACCGGGTGAACCGCAGGAAGGCCAGCACCGCGACCAGGACGACGACGGCGCTCCCGATCAGGAGGAAGCGGTCGTTGGGCACGTTGGCGCCCAGGACCGACGTGGTGCGCTGGGTCCACTCCGGCCGCGGGAAGGGGTGCGGATCCGCGCCCCACGTGGCCCGGACCAGCGCGACCAGCGCCAGGCTGAGCCCGACGGTGACCAGCACCTGCTCGATGTGCCGTTCGTAGAGCGGTCGGATGAGCGCGAGCTCGATCAGGGCCGCGACGGCGGTGCCGACCGCCACCCCGAAGACGACGGCCAGCACGAAGCCCCAGCCGGTGGAACCGGCGCCGGGCAGGTGGTCCGAGGCCCACCAGGTGCCGTAGGCACCGATGGTGAGGAAGGCGCCGTGGGCGAAGTTCAGCACCCCCATGAGGCCGAAGATCAGCGACAGCCCGGAGGCGACGAGGAAGTACAGGGCGGCGAGCCCCAGACCGGTGATGGTCAGCAGGACGACGGTGGACATCAGGCGTGCCCTCCCGTCGTCGCCACGCCCAGCAGCTCGCGCGTGCGATCGGCGTCGGCCATCAGCTCGGGGGCCGGGCCGCTCCAGGCGATCCGGCCCTGGTCGACGACGATGGCGTCGTCGGCCATCCGCCGGACGACGGTCAGGTTCTGCTCGACGAGCAGGATCGTCACCTCCTCGGCCGCACGGGCCAGCACCTCGGCCACCTCGGCGACCAGCAGCGGTGCCAGCCCCTTCGTCGGCTCGTCGATGAGCAGCAGCTGGTTGTCGTTGAGCAGCAGCCGGGCGATGGCCACCATCTGCTGCTGACCGCCGGACAGCGTTCCGGCCAGCTGGCGGCTGCGCTGCTTGAGCTCGGGGAAGAGCTCGTAGACCCGGTCGTGGTGGTGGGGGGAGTTCCGCCGCTCGGCGAGGGTGAGGTTCTCCGCGACGGTGAGCCCGCCGAAGACCTCCCGGTCCTCGGGGGCGTAGCCGATGCCGTGGCGCACGATCTCGTGCGTCCGGCGGCCGGACAGCCGCTGGTTGCGCCCGTCGGAGCCGGTGAACTCGATGGTCCCGGTGGAAGGCACGAGGCCGAGGACGGCCTTGACGGTGGTGGTCTTGCCGGCACCGTTGCGGCCGAGCAGCGCGGTCACGCCACCCCGCCGGACGGTCAGGTCGACGCCCTGCAGGATGTGGCTGCCCGACAGCCGCACGTGCACGTCGGACATCCGGAGCAGGGGTGGCGTCACGGTCCCGCTCACAGCTCCTCCCCCAGGTAGGCCTGCTGCACCGCGGGGTCGCTCGTCACGCGGGCGGGGGTGTCCAGGGCCAGCAGCCGGCCGTGGTGCATGACCGCGACCCGGTCGGCCAGACCCAGCAGCACGTCCATGTGGTGCTCGACCATCAGCACCGTCTTGCCCTCCTCGCGGTGCACGCCGGCGATGACCTCGGTGAGCCCGGCGACGTCCTCGATGCTGACGCCGGCCATGGGCTCGTCCAGCAGCACGATCGCGGGGTCGGTCGCCAGGAGGATGGCCAGCTCGAGCTTGCGCTTGTCGCCGTGCGACAGCGCCCCGGCCAGCCCCTCGCCACGCCGCGCCAGACCGACCCGCTCCAGCGACCGGGCCGCCACGTCGTGGGCGGCGTCGCGGTCGCGGACGCGCTGCCAGGGCCGCAGGCTGCCGCCCAGCTTGGCCTGCGCGGCCAGCCGGACGTTCTCCCGCACGGTGAGCCCGGCGAAGACCGAGGACGCCTGGAAGGTCCGCCCCATCCCGCGGCGGGCCCGGGCGGAGGGACTCGCGCCGGTGACGTCGGTGCCGTCGAGCCGGACGGTGCCCCCGGTCGCGGGCAGCAGCCCGGACAGCAGGTTGAACAGCGACGTCTTGCCGGCCCCGTTGGGTCCGATGACGGCGACGAACTCACCGCGAGCGACGTCGAAGGAGACGTCGTCGACGATGACCGCCCCGCCGATGGCGCAGGTGAGGCCGGCGACCTGCAGCACCGGCGCGCCCGCCAGAGGGCTGGCGGCCGGTGCCGGCTGGGTGCTCATGGGCACGCTGGCTCCGGGTTCAGGAACCGGACGCGACCGGCGGGGCGGTCGTCTCGGCGTCCAGCGTCTCGACGAGGACCGGCACCAGCTCGCCGTCCTTCTCCTCCAGGCGGGCCTGGAACATCGGCTGCAGCAGCGCGTGGTCCTCCTCGCGGACGGTCAGCTCGCCCTTGACACCGTCGAAGGTCCAGCCCTCCAGGGCGTCGACCATCGCCGCGACGTCGTCGCCGCCCTCCTGGATGGCGCGGACGATCATCTGCGCGGTGGTGAAGCCGTCGGGGGTGAAGAGGTCGACCTCGCCCCCGTCGGCCTCGACCCGCTCGGCCATCGCCTTGCTGACGTCGTTGTCGACCGCCTCGGCGAAGAAGTGCGACAGGTAGTCGATGCCGGTCGCCGAGGCGCCGAAGGTCGGGTACGAGGCACGGATGTCGAGGCCGGTGACGACGGTCGAGGACTCGAGCACGCCCTGCTGCCCCATCGCCTGCCACATGGCCGGCGCCGTCTCGCCGGCCCAGGCCACGAAGACCAGGTCCGCCCCGGCGTCGCGGGCCTGCGACGCGAACGGGGTGAGGTCGGTCGCCGACGCGGGCACCAGCAGCGGGGTCACGGTCGCCCCGCCCTTCGTGCCGAGGACCGCGGTGACGGCGGCGACGTTGGCCTGGCCGAAGGCGCTGTCCTGGGCGACGACGAGGACGTTCTTGCCGGCCGGCTCCCCGATGAACGACTGCGCGGTCAGGATGTCCTGGTAGGTCTGGCGTCCGGACCGGAACGTGTTGTCGTTCAGCCCGGTCACCGCGTCGGTCGCGGCCGGCCCCGAGATGAAGAGGACGTCGTTCTGGTCGGCGAGCGGGGCGACCTGCGTGGCGACGCCGGAGGAGGTGGAGCCCGCGAGGACCTTCACGCCCTGCCCGATCAGGTCGGTGGCCTCGGCGACGGCCTTGGCCGGGTCGCCGGCGTCGTCCCGCTCGATGACCTCGATCTTCCGGCCGTCGACCTCGCCGGTGCCGTCGGTGGCGTAGTCGAGACCGGCCTCGAAGCCCTGCAGGTACTGGGCGCCGTACGTGGCCAGAGGGCCGGACTTGGAGTAGACGAGCCCGACCTGGACGGGTGCGCCGTCCTCGCCGGAGGCGCCGCCCCCCGAACTGGACGCGGTCGGACTGCCGCAGGCGCTGAGGGCGAGGACGCCGGCCGCCGCCACCGCCAGGGTGGCGGACCGGGACCGGGACCGGGAAGGGGTGCGGGACATGGCGATCTCCTCGGGATGTGCGTCAGTGCACAGTGGGCTGCACCACACCGTAGGGAGCCGGTGATCACGTGCCCATGTGGGTGCCTGCCACACCCTGCGGTCGATCTATGGGTTCAGCCCACGGACCGAGGCGCCGACGGGGCGCAGGGAGGGGCCGCGCGCCCCCGAACCCGCCCGCCACGCGGCCCCGTAGGGTGCCGACGTGAGCTCCCCGGGCGACGACCGCTGGATCCGGCTCGACGGCACGGCCAACACCCGCGACCTCGGTGGCCTGCCCACCGCGGACGGTGGCCGGACGATGTCCGGGCGGATCCTGCGCAGCGACAACCTGCAGACCCTCAGCCCGGACGACGTCCGGCGGCTGGTCGGCGAGCTCGGCCTGCGGCAGGTGATCGATCTGCGCACGACGGCGGAGGTCCTGCTGGAGGGGCGCGGGCCGCTGCGCGATGTGCCCGAGGTCGCGCACCGGCACTTCACCCTGCTTCCGGAGCGCGGCTCCCACACCGACGTCTTCGCGGTGGAGGAGGACGACGCCCCGGTCGACCTGCCGGCCGGCTGGATGGAGTCCCTCCTCCCCCGCCAGGTCGCCGCGCACGACGAGGGCGAGCCTCCGGCCGTGCGCTCGTACCTGGGCTACCTCGGGCAGCGCGGCGACAACGTCGTCGCGGCGCTGCGGGCCATCGCGCACAGCGGGCCCGGTGCCTCGGTCGTGCACTGCGCCGCCGGCAAGGACCGCACCGGCGTGGTCTGCGCGCTCTCCCTGGCCGTCGCCGGCGTTCCGCACGACGAGATCGTGGCCGACTACGCGATGACCGCCCAGGTGATCGACGGCGTCGTCGCGCGGCTCGCGGCTTCACCCACCTATGCCGACGACATGGTCAGCCGCGACGTCGCCAGCCACACGCCCCGGGCCGAGACCATGGACCGGGTGCTCACCCTGCTCGACGAGCGCTTCGGCGGGCCGCTGGGCTGGCTGACCACCCACGGGTTCGGCCCCGAGGAGCAGGCCGCACTGAGGGCCCGCCTTCGCGCCTGAAACGCCCCGTCCTACCGGCCCTCTTGCAGGGTCCCGCCGCGAGCTTGCGAGTGGCGGGGGGCAAGAGGGTCCTTCTGCTGCTTGTCGCGGTACATCGCGGCGTCGGCTTCGCGGAGCAGCTCGTCGGCGCTGCGGGGTCCGCCGGCCGCCAGGACCGCGACACCGACGCTGGTCCCGACGTCGACCGGGTGCCCGTCCAGCCGGAACGGCTCGCTGAAGCAGCCGGAGACCCGGTCGGCCAGGCGCCGGGCGTCCGCGGCGTCGAGGAGGTCGGGCAGGACCACGGCGAACTCGTCGCCGCTCAGCCGCGCCACGGTGTCCCCCGGGCGCACGACGGCGCTCAGGCGCGCGGCGACCTGACGGAGGAGCTCGTCGCCGGCCGCATGACCGAGGGTGTCGTTGACGCCCTTGAACCGGTCCAGGTCGCAGAACAGCACGCCCAGGTGGCCGTCGGCTCCCGTGCCGGCCAGCGTGGTCTCCAGCCGCTCGAGGAACAGCACCCGGTTCGGCAGGCCGGTCAGCGCGTCGTGCGTGGCCTGGTGCCGCACCGTTTCCAGGAGCCGCGCCTTCTGCAGCGCGGTGGAGGCCTGGTCGCCCACACCACGCAGCCGGGCGAGGACGTCGCCGCCCAATTCGGCGGGAGCCTCCCCCGCCTCCCAGCTGGCGGTGGCCACACCCAGGAAGGTGCTGCCGGCCAGCAGCGGCACGGCGACGACGTCGGCGACGTCGATCTCGGTCATGAACTGCCGCAGGCCAGGGCTGCTGGTCGCGATGTTGAGGATCCGCGGCTCTCGGTCGGTGAGCATGCCCACGAGCTCGGGGGTGTCCTCGGGACGCAGCGGCGTCTGGAGGAAGTGCTCCCGCTGGACCGGCTCGAGGCGCGCCGAGGACCGCCCCTGGAGCTGGCCGAGCACCGGATCCCAGAGCATGACCGAGGCGCTGCTGCACCCGACGACGCGGGGAAGCGTCCCGGCGACGATCTCGGAGACGGTGCAGGCGTCGGACGCGGCGGCGAGTTCGTGCGCCAGGCCGAGCAGCGCACCGGCCCGATCGGCCTCCAGGCGAGCGTCCTGCAGGGCGATGAGCAGGTCCAGGGCGGCGGCGGCATGGCCCGCGTACGCCGCGAGCATCGCCTCCTCGTCGGCCATGGAGCCGTCCCCGGCGGGATAGATCGCAGCCAGCCGGCCGTGCCGGCGGCGTGCGGAGGCGACGTCGACCACGACCGCCGTGGAGCCGAGGTCCTCCCCGGCGAGAAGCCGGCCGGCGAGCTCGTCGAGCTCGGTCGAGGGGATGCCCGCGGCGTGGACGAGCGGCGGTCCGCCGTCCGGCGCGCCGACCACGAGCAGGTGGGCGGGGGCGAGGACCGCCTCCCCGGCCCGGGCCACGATGCGGTGCAGCACGGTGTCGAGGTCGTCGCTGCCGACCAGCTCACCGGCTGCCGACTGCAGGGTGCGCAGCTGGCCGCGCAGGGCGTTGAGCTCCGGGTCGACGGCGGCGGCATCCCGCCGGCGCGGACGGAACCACCGGGGCCGGCGCTCCCAGGTGATGCCGTACTGGCAGCTGCGGCCGCCGTCGGCCTGGCAGCGGGCCGAGGTGATGACGCCCGGCGGCAGCCCGAAGATCATCGGGATGGCGGTGGCGAGACCGCGGGCGTAGGCGCAGTCGAGGGCGGAGTGGTCGTACCCCTCGCGCAGCCGCAACGCCATCGTCGCGGACGTCGCGGACGTCTCCACCACCGCCATGGTGGAGACGGTGGTGAACTTGGTGGTAGTCCGCGGCAGGCTGCGGAAGACCTGGCGGGGGGTGCCCAGCGCGCGGAGGACCAGCACCAGGGAGTGGGCCAGCCCGCTGCGCATCGCGGCCGCGCCGATGTCGAACATGGTGTCGGGGTCGCCGAGCACCTCGGTCGTCGCCTCGAACAGCCGGACGCGGGTGTCGTAGCTCCACCAGCGGGTCTGGTCCTCGAGCTCGGCGGACACGTGCTCCAGGCCGGCGCGACGCAGGACCTCGGCCACCGCCTCGTCGCCGCCGTGCCGCCGCACGTACCTGAGCACGCCGGCGGTGGTCGCGCCCGACGTCTCACGCGCCTCCTCGCGCGGAACCGCGTTCATCCGACACCATCCCCCCGGAGCTGCTCAGCCCTCTCCCTGCAGCATCGGCAGCACCGCGGCAACCTTGAGCGGTCCTACCCCGTACCGGTGAAGCTCCGGCGCAGGTCAGCCACGCGCCGGGGCGCGGCGTCGGTGCTTGTGGCGGTACATCGCGACGTCGGCACGGCGGAGCAGCTGCTCGGCGGTGGTCGACTCCTCGTCGAGGACGGCGACGCCGGTGCTGGTGCCGACGCTGACCTCGGTGCCCTCGAGACGGAACGGTTCGTCGAAGCAGGCCGCCACGCGTGCGGCGAGGCCGTCGGCGTCCGCCGGCGACTCCAGGCCGGGGAGCAGGATCGCGAACTCGTCACCGCTGAGCCTGCCCACGGTGTCACCAGGACGCACCGCGGACCGCAGTCGTGCCGAGACCTGCCGCAGGAGCTCGTCGCCGGCGGCATGACCCAGGGTGTCGTTGACCTGCTTGAAGCGGTCGAGGTCGCAGAACAGGACCCCGAGATGGGCCCGAGGGTGCGCGTCGGGAATCGCGGCGGTGAGCCGGTCGAGGAACAGCGCGCGGTTGGGCAGGCCGGTCAGCGAGTCGTGGGTGGCCTGGTGCCGGACGGTGTACAGCAGGCGCGCTTTCTGCAGCGCGGTCGTGGCCTGGTCCCCCACGCCGCGCAGCCGGGCCAGCACCTCGCCGTCGAGCCCGGGCGGGGCCTCCCCGCGGCGCCAACCGGCGGTCGCGGCCCCCAGGAAAGCGCCGTCGGCGATCAGCGGCACCGCCACGAGCTCGGTGGTGCCGAGGCCCTCGAGAAGCCGGCGCAGCACCGGGCTGCTGGTCTCGCTCCGCAGCACCTGCGGCTCACGGCTGGTCAGCATGCCCACGAGCTCGGGCACGTCCTCGGCACGCAGCGGGGTGGCCTGCAGCAGCTCGTGCGCCGCGGCACCGAGGCCGACCGAGGAGTGCGAGCGGAGCGAGGCGGTGGCGGCGTCCCACATCAGGATGCCCGCCGAGGTGCACCCGACGATCTCGGGCAGCGCACCGGTCACGAGCTCGGCGACCTCGGCGGCATCGGTCGTCGCGGCGAGCTCGTGCGCGAGGTGGAGCAGCGCCCCCGCGCGGGCCGCCTCGGTCCGCGCCTTCTCGAGGGCGATGATCAGGTCCAGCGCGGCCGCGGCATGTCCCGCGTAGGCCGCCAGCATGGCGGACTCGTCACCCACGGCCTCGTCGCCGGCCCGGTAGATGGCAGCCAGGCGGCCGTGCGTCCGGCGGGCCGAGACGACGTCGACCACGACGGCGTCGGGGCCGATGTCGCCGTCGGCGAGCAGCGCCTGCGCCAACGCGGGAAGCTGATCGGGTGCCAGGCCGGCGCCGTGCACCAGCGGGGCGCCGCCATCGGGCGCATGTACGGCGAGCAGGTAGGCGGGGGCCAGCACGGCCTCGGCCGCACGGGCGACGATGCGCTGTAGGACGGTGTCGACGTCGTCGCTGGCGACCAGGTCCGTGGCCGCGGACTGCAGGATCTGCAGCTGGCCGCGCAGGGCGAGCAGCTCCGGATCGACGACCGCATCCGCGCGGCGGCGCCAGGGCAGCCGGGAGCGACGGTTCCAGGTCAGGTGGTAGACGCAGGCCGGGTGGCCGTCGGACTGGCACTCGTCGTGGACGATCTCCGCGGAGGGCAGCGTGAAGGCTTGGGGAACCTGGGTCAGCAGGCCCTGGGTGTAGTCGCAGTCCAGGCGGGAGTGCGGGTAGCCGTCGTGCAGCCGGTAGCGGATGGTCGCCGACGTCGCACCGGCCTCGAGGATCTCCATCGTCGAGGTGGTGCTGAACTTCTGCACCACACGGGGCAGCTGGCGGAAGACCTGCCGCGGCGTTCCCAGCGAGCGCAGTAGGATGACCAGCGAGTGCGCCAGTCCGGTGCGCAGCACGGCGGCGCCGACGTCGAACATGGCCCGGGGATCGCCGAGAACCTCGGTGGCGGCCCGGAAGAGCGCGATGCGGGTGTCGTAGCTCCACCAGCGCGACTGGTCGCCGAGCTCGCTCGCGGTCGCCTCGACCCCGGCCCGGCGGAGGAGCTCGTCGACCGCCTTGTCGCCTCCGCGCCCGTGGACGTAGCGCAGCAGGCCGCCGGTCGTGGCGCCGGACGTCTCACGTCCTTCGCTGGCCTGTCTCATCGCGTCCTCTCCGCGCCCCGGACCGTGCCGCGATTCGCGGGCGCCGGAGCGCCCGGGTTCCTCGGCGGGTGCACATCCTTCGATCGGCGCCCTCCCGGCCGGACCTGAGCCGTGGACCCTCCTTGGAGTGAGCCTCGACCGGACGACGGCGAGTACGGGTCGTGTGCGCTCGGCTACACAATGCCAGCCGAAACGGGCAGACAACAGGTGTCCCCCGAACGCATGCGACCCCGGTCTCAGCATGAGACCGGGGTCGGGATGTCGCGGGCCGCGCGTGGCGGCCTGAGCTCAGCGGCTGAAGAAGTGGCCGCTGTTCGCCATCGTCAGGAGCTCGTCGCGCATCGCGGGGCTGCTGGTGCGCGAGAGCGCCTTGTCGAGCGCCCGCCGCGTACGCGCCACCTGCCGGCGCTCCCGCCAGACCGTCGTCACGCTGCTCATCGCTACTGCCTCTTTCGTCGTGTTGGTGACCCTGCTGCCGTAGTAACGCAGGTGTTCACCACTGTAATCCGACGAAACGTAGGTGTGGTTGAGACATGGCCGAAGGTTTCTCAACCGTCGGAGTGAGAGTGGTCACCCAGGCACGCTCAGCAACCACGACGGCGCCCATCCCGACTTCGGGATGGGCGCCGTACGCAACTGCCTGGAACGGCCCCCGGGGGCGAGGGCCTGGAACGGCCCCCTTGCAGGGACCCACCGCGAGCCTGCGAGCGGTGGGGGCCAGGGGGTCCTTCTACTGCTGGTCGGGGCGGGAGACCTCGCCGCGCCAGGCACCGGTCTCGGCGCCGCGGCTCTCGATGAACTCCTTGAACTTCTTGGCGTCCGCCTTGATCTGGCGGTCGTCGAAGCCCAGCGCGGCACCGGCCTTCTCGACGAGGCCCTCGGGCTCCCAGTCGATCTGGATCATCACCCGGGTCTTGGTGTCGTCGAGCCGGTGGAACGTGACGACGCCGGCGTGCTTGGCCTCACCGCTGGTGCTGGTCCAGGCCACCCGCTCCTCGGGGTGCTGCTCGGTGATCTCGGCGTCGAACTCGCGCTTGACGCCGTCGATGTTGGTCACCCAGTGGGTGTGGGTCTCGTCGATCTGGGTGATGCTCTCGACCCCGCCCATGAACTGGGGGAAGGACTCGAACTGCGTCCACTGGTCGTAGACGGCGCGGATCGGGACGTCGACGTCGACGGACTCCTGCACGGTGGCCACTGCTTCTCAGCTCCTCGGATCGCTTTTTCGGTCGCGCACCGCCTACCCCGGCCGCACCGGGACGACACGTCGAAGGGGCAGGTCAGCGCAGCGCGGCCGCCACACTTCCCCGGACCGGGTGGTTACGCAGCAGGAGTGCCTGCGCCAGGTGGTAGGCGTCGGGCTGCCCGTCCCAGGTCTCTGAGGTGACCTCCCCGGACGGCGCCAGCTCGTGGTGCCAGCTGCCGGTGACGGGGTCGGCGAAGCGGGCCTCCCCGTGCGCCCACCAGCGGTCGGCCGACTCCTGGAACCGCGCGTCGCCGGTGACGCGCGCCAGCACCTCGGCCGCCGCGACCGCCTCGCACAGCACCCAGTGCATGCGGGCACGCACGACCGGGCGGTCCTGCCAGTCCAGCGTGTAGGGGAACCCCTCGCCGCCGTCGGCCGCCCAGCCCCGCCCCGCGGCCGCGTCGAAGAGCGCGACGGCGTCGGGGAGCAGCCAGTCCGGGGGCGCGTCGAGGACCGAGCGCAGGTGCAGGGCGAGTCGCGCCCACTC
Organism: Blastococcus atacamensis; assembly: GCF_002938425.1. Classification (GTDB taxonomy): domain Bacteria; phylum Actinomycetota; class Actinomycetes; order Mycobacteriales; family Geodermatophilaceae; genus Blastococcus; species Blastococcus atacamensis. The sequence continues at coordinate 30,616 of NZ_POQU01000002.1, forward strand.
GAACTGGTGCCCGATGGTCACCCCGTACGGACGGAAGGGGTCGGCCGGCCGGTCGCGGTTGTGCTCGGGCAGCGGTGTCCATGCGGCATCGAAGTGCTCGGGCAGCCGCCAGTCGGCCTCCCGCGCCCAGCCGTGCACGACCCGTTCCACGCTCCGCAGCGCCTGGCCGCGCAGCCGGTCGGCCAGAGCCGGGTCGGCCACCGCGTCCGCCGCCGCGAGGGTCGCCTCGACGCCGTGCATGTTGGCGTTGGCGCCGCGGTAGCCGTCCAGCTGCGTCCAGCCGGCGTCCCACTCCTCGACGGCGAGCCCGGCGTCGTCGTCCCAGAACCGCTGCTGCCAGACCTCCAGGGCCTCGCCGAGCAGCTCGTCCCCCAGGCCGGCGACCGCAGCGGTGGAGCCGGCGAGCACGACGAAGGCGTGCACGTAGGCGGCCTTCGTTCCGTCCGCGGTGCTCGACCGCCAGCCGCCGTGCTCGGCGTCGTGCAACGGCCCTCCCCGCAGCGCTGAGACGCCGTGCGCCGCGAGCTCCTCGGCTCCCGGCTTCCCGAGCAGGTGCGCCAGGCCGAACACGTGCGTCATCCGGGCGACGATCCAGGTCTCGACCGGGCGCCCGGGCAGCACCGTCCCGTCCGCGCCGAGGTAGCCGAAGCCGCCTCCGGCCAGCCGGGAGCGGGCGGCGAACGCGAGCAGCCGGTCGAGGTCGGTCACACCGAGAGGCTAGGAGGTCGACCGGCGAGCTGCCGAGACCGCGAGCGACAGCCGGGTGATCGCCGCGGCCAGCACCACCAGCCCGACCAGCCGCGCGAGACCGGCCCCGATGTTCGCCCCCTCCTGACCGGCGGTGAGCGCGTCGATCAGCGCGAGCACCACGGTCACCCCCAGCACGAGCGCACCGGTCCGCCGCCCGGCGGGGTCCTGCCCCCGGAGGAGCAGGACCGCGCCGACGACGGCGGAGACGTAGGCGACCGCCTGGATCCACCACGGCAGGACGCCGGGGTCGGATGCGGGCCGGGAACCGCCCACCGCGATCGAGACCCCGGTCAGCACGACGAACAGCAGCAGTGCCACGAGCGCCGGTGCCCTGCGGTCCACGGTCGCCTCCTGCGGGTGGTCGGGAATCAGTACGCCAGCGCGCTCGCCGGATCCTGCAGGAGCGCACCGACGTCGGCAAGGACGCGCGACCCGAGCTCGCCGTCGATGATCCGGTGGTCGAAGGAGAGCGCGAGGGTGGTGACCTGACGCGGCTTCACCTTGCCCTTGTGCACCCACGGCATCTCGCGGACCGCGCCGAACGCCAGGATCGCCGCCTCGCCCGGGTTGAGGATGGGCGTGCCGGTGTCGACGCCGAAGACCCCCACGTTGGTGATCGTGAGCGTGCCGCCGGCCATGTCGCCCGGCTGCGTCCTCCCGGCCCGGGCGGTCTCGGTGAGCTCGCCCAGGGCCGCGGCGAGCTCGGCCAGCGGGAGCCGGCCGGCGTCCTTGATGTTCGGCACGACGAGACCGCGCGGGGTCGCCGCGGCGATGCCCAGGTTCACCTGGCCGTGCACGACGATCTCCTGGGCCGCCTCGTCCCAGCTGCTGTTCACCATCGGGTGCCGCTGCGCCGCGAGCAGCAGTGCCTTCGCGACGAACAGCAGCGGGCTCACCTTGACGCCGGCGAACTCCGGCCGGGCGGCCAGCCGGGTCCGCAGCTTCATCATCCGCGTGACGTCGACGGTCAGGAACTCGGTGACGTGCGGCGCGGTGAAGGCGCTGGACACCATCGCCGCCGCCGTGTGCTTGCGGACGCCCTTGATCGGGATCCGCTGCCTGGCGGCACCGTCGGTCGCCGGGACCGCCGGCGCCACGGGGACCGACCGTGCGGCGATCGCGGCGTCCACGTCGGCCCGGGTGATGCAGCCCCCGGTGCCCGAGCCGGTGATCGCGGCGAGGTCGACGCCGAGGTCCTTGGCGTACTTGCGCACCGGCGGCTTGGCCAGCGGACGGGGTCCGCGCCGGCCGGGTGCCGCCTCGCGCGCGGGTGCGGCGGCCTCACTGAGCGCGGCCGCCTCGGCCTGCCGGCCCACCTCCAGGCCACCGTGCCGCACCGGCTTGCTGCGCATGTCCGGCGCGGTGGCCAGCAACGGCGGAGCGTCGTCGGTGACCGGCGGCGGGACCGGGGTGGTGCCGGCCGGCTCCACCGGCGCCCGGCGCGGACGGCGCCGCGCCTCGGTGCTGCGCGGGCCGTAGCCGACCAGCACGGCGGTGCGGCCGTTGGCGTTGGTCTCCCCGATCAGCCCGGAGCCCGTGGCCTCGGGAGCGGCCGCCGCGTCGGGGGTGCCTCCGTCGCCGGTGTCGATGGTGATGATCGGCGCGCCGACGTCGACCATCGTGCCGGCGTCGAAGAGCAGCTCGACGACGGTGCCGGCGAAGGGTGAGGGCAGCTCGACGGCCGCCTTCGCCGTCTCCACCTCGCACAGCGGCTGGTTGACGGTGACCGTGTCGCCGACGGCGACCAGCCACTGGAGGATCTCGCCCTCGGTGAGCCCCTCACCGACGTCGGGGAGCTTGAACTGCCGGAGCGTAGGTGCCTGCGTCATGGCTCAGAACCCCATCGATCGGTCGACGGCGTCGAGCACGCGGTCGAGGTCGGGGAGGTACTCCTCCTCGAGCTTGGAGGGCGGGTACGGGGTGTCGTACCCGCCGACCCGCAGCACGGGGGCCTCGAGGGAGTGGAAGCAGGTCTCGGTGATGCGGGCGGCGATCTCCGATCCGAGGCCGAGGGTGGTCGGCGCCTCGTGGACGACGATGCAGCGGCCGGTGCGGCGGACGGACTCCACCACCGGGTCCAGGTCCAGCGGCGAGACGGTGCGCAGGTCGATGACCTCCAGCGAGCGCCCCTCCTCCGCTGCCGCTTCGGCGGCCTGCAGCGCCGTCTTCACCATGGGGCCGTAGGCCAGCACCGTGACGTCGTCGCCGCCGCGGACCACGCGGGAGCCGAACAGCGGGTCGGGCGTGGCGTCGAGGTGGACCTCGGCCTTCTCCCAGTACCGGCGCTTGGGCTCGAGGAAGACGACCGGGTCGGGGTGCGCGATCGCCTGCTGGATGCCCCAGTACGCGTCGACGGGGTTGCTGACCGCGACGACCTTGAGGCCCGCGGTGTGGGCGAAGTACGCCTCGGGGCTCTCGCTGTGGTGCTCGACCGCGCCGATTCCGCCGCCGAACGGGATCCGGATGACGATCGGCATCGGCATGGTGCCCTTGGAGCGGGCGTGGATCTTCGCGACCTGCGTGACGATCTGGTTGTAGGCGGGGAAGACGAAGCCGTCGAACTGGATCTCGCAGACCGGGCGGTAGCCGCGCATGGCCAGGCCGACGGCGGTGCCGAGGATGCCGGCCTCGGCGAGCGGGGTGTCCACGACGCGGGCCTCGCCGAAGTCCTTCTGCAGACCGTCGGTGATCCGGAAGACCCCGCCGAGCTTGCCGATGTCCTCGCCCATGAGCACGACCTTCGCGTCGTCCTCCATGGCCCGGCGGAGCCCCAGGTTGAGCGCCTTGCCGATGGTCAGCGTCTCGGTGCTCATCAGTGCTCGCCTCCCTCGAAGCTCGCGCGGTAGGCCACGAACTCCTCGCGCTGGGCGGCGAGGTGCGGGGTCTGCTCGGCGTAGACGTGGTCGAACATCTCGGTGGGTGCGGGGTCGGGCATCTCCACGGTGCCCTGCCGGATGCGCGCCGCGAGCTCGTCGGCCTCCACCTCCACCGCGTCGAAGAACTGCGCGTCGGCCGCACCGCTGCGCGACAGGTAGGCCTTGAGCCTGGCGATGGGGTCGCGCAGCTTCCACTCCTCCAGCTCGTCGGCAAGCCGGTAGCGGGTGGGGTCGTCAGAGGTGGTGTGCGCACCCATCCGGTAGGTGAACGCCTCGATGAAGGTGGGGCCCTGCCCCTCGCGTGCGGCCTGCAGGGCGGCCCGGGTCACCGCCAGGACGGCGAGGACGTCGTTGCCGTCGACCCGCACGCCGGGGAAACCGAAGCCCGCGGCCCGCTGGTACAGCGGCACCCGCGTCTGACGCTCCAGCGGCACGCTGATCGCGTACTGGTTGTTCTGGCAGAAGAAGACGACCGGCGCGGAGAAGCTCGCCGCCCAGATCATCGCCTCGTTGACCTCGCCCTGGCTGGTCGCGCCGTCGCCCAGGAAGGCCAGCACGGCCTGCTCGGCGCCGTCGCGCTGCACGCCCATGGCGTAGCCGGTGGCGTGCAGGCACTGGGCGCCGATGACGATCGTGTACAGGTTGAACCGGGTGGCGACCGGGTCCCAGCCGCCGTTGTCGACGCCGCGGAACAGGCTCATGACGTGCAGGGGGTCCACCCCGCGGGCCCAGGCGACGCCGTGCTCGCGGTAGGTCGGGAAGGCCATGTCGCCCTCGGCCAGGGCACGGCCGGCACCGACCTGGGCGGCCTCCTGGCCGAGCAGCGAGGCCCAGATGCCGAGTTCGCCCTGACGCTGCAGCGCGGTGGCCTCGGCGTCCCACCGGCGGACCATCACCAGGTCGCGGTAGAGGCCGCGCAGCTCCTCGTCGCTGATGTCGAGGGAGTAGAGGGGGTGCTCGACCCGGTCGCCCTCGGGCGTGAGCAGCTGGACGGTGTCGATGCCCCCGTCGAGCGGCAGATGGGGAGCGGCGGCCCCCGGGACCGGATCGACCATCTCGGTGGTCAAGGACTTCGCTGTCACGGGTCGCTCCTCGCCTCGGCCACCCCGCCGGGGTCGCCGGCGTCGCGGTGGTGCTCGACGTCCCGCCGGGTGTGGCGGTCCTCACACATCCTGACACGGGTTGATGCCTCCGCAAAAGCCCCGATGGGAGCCCATCTGCACAAGGGATGATCGGTGACTTGAGCAGATCGGCTACCCATCACGGCATATCGCGTGCAAACTGCTCAGATGGCCGAGATCGATGCCACGGATGCCCGGTTGCTGCTCGCCCTGACCCAGGACCCCCGTGCGAGTGTGATGGCCCTGTCCCAGCAGCTGGGGCTGGCACGCAACACCGTGCAGACCCGGCTGGCGCGGCTGGAGGCCGATGGGGCGCTGGCGCCGCTGGACCAGCGGGTGCGGCCGGAGTTCCTCGGCTACCGGCTGGGCGCCTACATGTCGGTGCAGGTCGCGCAGCGAGGCCTCGCCGAGGTCAGCGACGCGCTCGCCCAGCTGCCGGAGGTCCTGGAGGTCACCGGGCTCTCCGGGGCCACGGATCTGCTGGTGCACGTGGTGGCCACCGACGCCGACCACCTGTGGCGGATCACCGAGGCCGTCCTGGCGATCCCGGGCATCCAACGGGTGGACACCGCTCTGGCGATGCGCCGGTTCGTCGACCGCCGGGTGGCCCCGCTCCTCGAGCGCACGGCCGGGCCCGCCGCGGACTGACCCGTTCCGGGTTCCGGCATCGGGACGGCGTGTCGCCGTAGGGTGCGCCGTGCCCAGACCCCGGCCGCGCCGCGCCGCGCCCCTGCTCGTCGCCCTGCTGGGCGGCCCGCTCGTGCTGGCAGGCTGCGCCCCCGAGATGGTCGACGGCACGATCGAGCCCTTCACGGCGGCCGGCGGCGAAGTGGTCTCGGAGAAGCCGCGCGCCGGTGGCGAGTTCGACTGCGTAACCCTGACCGTGCCCTCGGACCACGTCGCCCCGTGTGACCGAGTTCGGCGCCGGCCCGGCGACGATGGAGGTCCGGCTGCCCTTCGCCATGATCGAGCTGGAGGACGACGGCGACCTCGACGGCATCTTCCGCGGCGAGCCCATCCGCTGAGGACGGCGTCAGCGCGGGCGGCGCGCCCGCACCGGCCCGCGGGCGGTGCCGACGTCCACCACCGCACCGCCCTGGGTCACCTCGACCCGACCGGCGGCCGCGGCCGGCCGGCCGCGGCCCGGGCGTCGGGCATCAGGTCTCGCCAGCCCTGCGGATCGACCGCGCGCGCGGCCTCCGACGGGCAGATGGAGGAGTCGGCGCTGCGCCGGTCGAGCAGCTCGTCGATCGCCCGCTCCAGCCGCGCCCCGACGTCGTCCACCCGGCCAGCCTGACCGGCCCGCCCGGCCGCCGCCAGCCGGTGTGCCTGCGGGCCGGATGGGTAGTGTCGCCCGCATGACGCGGACACCGCTCGGCGTGAGCGGCAAGGGCAGGCGCGGCATCAGCACGCTCGGTTGGGCGCTGCGGGGCGCGGCCGCGGGGGCCGCCGGGAGCACGGCGCTCAACGCCGTCACCTACCTGGACATGGCCGTGCGCGGTCGCGGGAGCAGCTCCACCCCGGAGGACACGGTGGAGCGGCTGGCCGGGACCGCGCATCTGCCGATCCCCGGCGACGAGCAGACGCGGGAGAACCGGGTGGAGGGGCTGGGTCCGCTGATCGGCCTGGTGGCCGGCGTCGGCGTCGGGACCCTGGGTGGCCTCGCCCGGGCGTCGGGCTACCTGTCGGCCAAGCCGGTCGGCATCACGCTGACCACCCTGGGCGTGCTCGTGGCGGCGAACGGGCCGATGACGGCGCTGGGCGTCACCGATCCGCGCACCTGGTCGGCCAAGGACTGGATCTCCGACCTCGTGCCGCACCTGGTCTACGGCATCGTCGTGAAGAACACGATCGACGCGTTCGACAGGCCCTGATCGGCGGGGTCGCAGGGCAGACTCGTCGCCGTGGAGGAGATCACCAGCGAGGAGCAGCTCCGCGCGCTGCTCGGGAAGCCCGTCCCGGCGGCCCTGGCCAAGGAGCGGACGGCGCTCACCGACCTCGACCGGGACTGGCTGGCCGCCTCGCCGTTCTGCCTGGTCGCGACCAGCGGCGCCGACGGCAGCTGCGACGTCTCCCCCAAGGGCGATCCGCCCGGCTCCACCCTGGTGCTCGACGAGCACACGATCGCCATCCCCGAACGGTCCGGGAACCGCCGCGCCGACGGGTACCGCAATGTCCTGGCCAATCCGCACGTCGGGCTGATCTTCCTGCTTCCCGGGCGCACCGACACGCTGCGGATCAACGGCCGGGCGCGCCTGGTCACCGAGCCGGCGCTGCTCGACCGCATGGTGGTGAAGGGGCATCGCCCGGTGCTGGCCGTCGTCGTCGACGTCGACCAGGTCTTCCACCACTGCGGCAAGGCGTTCCTGCGCTCGCAGCTGTGGGACCCGGAGAGCTGGGCGCCGGACGCCGTGCCGTCGCGCGCACGGATCGCGCACGCCCTCGAACGCAAGCACGAGCCGCTCGAGGAGCTGGAGCGCTACTACACCGACGCCACCTACTCCGCGGGGCTGTACCCCACGACCTGACCGGGCATGGGAAGCGATACACCCGGTCTGGCCGCGAAAACAGGTGCATGGCTTCCCATGCCAGGGTTCCTCAGCGCCAGCCGCCCTCGTCCACGCCACCGGGAACCGGGGCGGCCGGGTCGTAGGGCGTGCGGGTGAGGATGAAGGTGTCCAGGTCCAGGTGGTCCTCGGCGATGCGCAGCGTCTCGCCCGCGTAGTAGCCGTCGAGCCCGAGCCAGGTGCCGTCGTCGCGGCGGGTGAACCGGCTGGCCCGCCCCGGCCGGCCCGGCAGCGGTCCCAGGTGCAGCAGACCGCCGGCCACCGCCCGCAGCACGAGCGGCGACGGGCCCCAGAACCAGACGCCGAGGGCGCCCAGCGGCACCGGAGCGGGCGACGGCGTCCACGCCTCGACGATCCGCGGCTCGGCGGCCCGCAGGTCGGCCAGCAGCCCGAACACCAGCGGATCGACCCCGCTGGTGGCGTTGGCCAGCGAGACCGCACCCGTCTGCTCGTCGCGGTCGACGAACACGCCCGCGAGGAAGCCGGGCATGGAACCGCCGTGGCCCACCAGCGTCCGGCCGTCCACCCGCATCACCTGCAGGCCCAGGCCGTAGGCCGACCAGCCGGGGGCCGAGGAGTCCACGCCGGCCGGGACCGTCATCTCCTCCAGCGTCGCGGGGTCCAGGACGTCGGCGGTGTCGCCCAACAGGAACGCGGCGAAGCGGCCGAGGTCGGCCAGCGTCGCCCACAGCTGCCCGGCGGCGGCCATGACACCGGCGTGGTGCTCCGGCTCGGGGAGGACGACGTCGGCCCACGGGTGCACGGCCAGCCCGTTCGCCGCCCGGCCGCTGGGCCGCGGGGTGGTGCGGTCCATGCCCAGCGGGGCCAGCACCTCGGTGGTGACGGCGTCCTCCCACGACGTGCCGCGCAGGCGGGCGACCAGCTCGCCCAGCAGACCGAATCCGAGGTTGGAGTAGTGGAACCGCCGGGCCGCGCCGAGGACGACGTCGGAGGCGGCCAGGCCCAGGTCGTCGAGCGAGCCGCCCGGGGTGCGCTCCCACCAGCCGCCGGGGCTCTCGGCCGAGGCACCGGCCAGGTGGGAGAGCAGCTGCCCGATGGTGCGGTCGCCCAAGGGCGTGCCGGACAGGTGCCGGTCCAGCGGGTCGTCCAGCCCGACCAGGCCCTCGTCGCGCAGCCGCATCACCACGACCGCCGTCACCGTCTTGCTGATCGAGCCGAGCCGGTACTGGACGTCGGTGTGCGGCTCCGCGACGTCGCCGCGTCCGGCCGACCAGGCGAGACCGCCGTCCCGGACCACCCCGGCGACCAGGCTGGGAGCGCGTCCGTCGCGCTGGACGCGCGCGGTGCGGGCGAGCAGGAGGCGGGCGGTCGAAGGCAGCACGGGCTCGGGCACGACGCCGACCGTATCGACCGGTCCCGCGGGTCAGGAGGCGGGCACCGGCTCCGGGGCCGGGAGCGCACCGGTGCGCGTGGCCCAGCGGTCGAACCAGATGGTGGCCAGCGGGGGCACCGAGGCGGCCAGGGCCAGGAACGTGGTCCGGTGGTCCCACCGCAGCACCCGCCAGGCCACCACGGTGACCACCAGGTAGAGCATGAAGACCCCGCCGTGCACCGGGCCGAACATCTGCACCCCCCGCTCGGAGTCGCCGAGCACGTACTTCACGAACATGCCGCCGAGGAGCAGGAGCCAGGAGCCCGCCTCGGCGAGCGCGACGGCACGGAAGAGCATGGCGACGGCGGGCGGCTTCACCCCTTCATGGTCCCCGATGCGGCGGCCGGCGCGGAGGTGGGCCTGCTCACCAGCCGGTCACCGGATGGCAGGGTCGCGGACGTGCGGGGACTGGCGCGGCGGGAGTTCTGCCTCGCGTTCCTGCGCCGGATGGCCGACGTCCGGCCCGATCTGGTCGCCGACGCCCTCCCGCGGCTGGGCGCGACCCGCGCCGAGGCACACGCCGCCCACACCCGGTGGCAAGCCCTGCAGCACTCGCCGCGGGCACCACGGGGCTCGCCCTGCGCTCCGCCGCGCTCGGGCCCCCGGAGGAACTGGAGGACCGCCGCTTCGGCGACCTCGACGTGCAGGTGCGCCGGTGGCCGTGCCGCCGCGGCCGCACCTGTGGTGGTGGAAGGACCCCGTCCCTCTCACGCCTCGCAAGCTCGGCGCGAGCCTCCGGACGGGGCCGGCCCGTGCCGCCCCCTGCCGCCGGCCACCTGCTCGTCTGGGAGCACGTGCTCGACGACGTGATCGCCGTTCCGGAGGCGCGCAGCGTCGATCCCGGAGTGGTGACGCGCTGGGAGGTGCGCCTGCCCGGCGGGGTGACGACGACGTTCGTCTGGGGCCTGCTCCAGCGCGTCAGCGGGCCCGGCTGAACGCCGGAGCCCCGGACGCGGGAGGCGTCCGGGGCTCCGGGGTTCGAACGGGTGCCTCAGCCGGCGATGCGGCGCGCCCCGCTGAAGCCGCGCATCGAGTCGACGCTGCCGATCTTGACGACGTCACCGGAGGTCGGTGCGTGCACCATCTGGCCGTTGCCGATGTAGATGCCCACGTGGCTCACCGGGCGGTAGAAGAACACCAGGTCACCGGGCTGCAGCTGGTCGCGGGACACGGCCTGGCCCATGCCCGACTGGCCGCGGCTGGAGTGCGGGAGGCTGATGCCGGCGGCGCGGAAGGCGTACTGCGTGAGGCCGGAGCAGTCGAAGGCGTTGGGCCCGCCGGCCGCCCACACGTAGGGCTTGCCACGCTGGGCGAGGGCGGCGTTGACGGCGACCTGGGCTGCCTGGCTGTTCGCGACCACCGGGGCGCTGGGAGCCGGCGCCGACCGGTCGTCGCGGCTGGCGCGCGCGCCGTCGGCCCGCTCCTCGCCGGCTGCCTCGTCGGTGTGCGACGACTCGGCGACGGCGGCGCGGCGCTCCTCGGCGCTGAGCTGGTTGAACTGCGCCTTGAACTCGTCGATCTGCTTCTGCAGGTCGGCCTGCTGGGCGGCGACCGCGTCGAAGGTGGCCTGTGCGTCGGTGGCGGCCTTCGTCGCGGTGGCCTGCGCCTGGGCGGCGGCGACGTTCGCCGCGGCGGCCCGCTCGACGAGACCGGTCTGGTGGCCGGCGATGGTCTGCAGGGTGGTCACCCGCGACACGAACTCGTCGGCCGACTCGCTCATCATCATGGCCTGGAAGGAGCCCATGCTCTCGCCGGTGTAGGCGGTGCGGGCGACGCTGCGCACGGACTGCTGTGCGGCGGCCAGCTCGGCGGTGGCCTTCTCCAGCTGGGCGCCGGCGGCGACCGCGGCGGCCTGCTGGGCGGCCAGGGTGTCCCGGGCCTGGTTGAACTCCTCGGTCACGATCTCGAGCGCGTGGCCGCGCTCGGCGACCATCCGAGCCGCGTCGGCCGACGACGTCGGGGCGCCCGGCTCGGCGGAGGCCGGCGCGGAGGCGAGCAGGATGCCGACGGTGCCGACGAGAGCGATGCCGGCCCGGCGCAGGGCGGTGCGGCGGGCGGACGTGCGCAGGGGGGACGCCATGGTGCGGCGGCTCTCCGATCTCGTAGTGCAGGAGTACCCGGGCGAGGCGGACTGGTCCGTCTCGCCGGGACGCCGTGCTGTGGTGGCCGGGAGCATCCCGCGCAACTGCGGTGGATCGGCTCTCGACGTCCGGAGGCCGCCAGCCGGGAAGTGACTGACCGCCTTCGCGGATGCACTCACCGTAGGGGCCGTGACCGCGCCGTGACAATGCTTCAAAGCACATTTGTGTAATTCGCTGTGCGCGCTGAGTCACAAGTGGGCTACGTCGTCGGGCAGCGCTGCGGGCGCCGCCGTTTCGGCCCGGCGCCTGAGGACCACTACCGGTACATGGACCTCCGCAAGCCCCTGCTCCTCCTCGCGCTCGTCGGTTCGCTGGTCGCCTGCGGCGACAACAGCGACCTGCAGCGCGGGGAGACGAACTGCGACTCGACCGCCGACCAGGCCAACAACCCGCACGACGCCAGCTGCGAGGAGACCGGCGTCAACGACGACGTCGAGTGACCGCTCCCCGTTGAGCCCCTCCGGACGAGGACCGCGGGCCGCGCTCGCCGCCGTCCTCTCGGGGATCCGGACCGGCCTCGCCGGCCGGGACCTCGCCCTCCTGGCCGCCGGGCTGACCTTCTACGCCGGTATCGCGATCGTTCCGCTGCTTGTGCTGGCCCTGGGACTGACCGCGTGGCTCACCTCCGCCGTGCGGGTCGAGGAGCTGGGACGCCGCCTCGCCGAGCTGCTCCCCGGCGAGCTCGGGGCGCCGGACGCCGTGGCCCGGCTGGTGGAGCCGGCGTGGGGCTGAGCCCGCTGGGCGCGGTGCTGGCCCTGGTGCCCATGTCGCTGTACGGCGAGGGGCTGCGGCGGGCCCTGCTGCGCTTCAGCACCCGCACGAAGGGCATGACCGGCTGGCGGGGCCGCCTCGCCTCGCTGCCCCTGCTGCTCCTCACCCCCGTGCTGCTCTACCCGCTGCTGCTGGTCGCGGCCGCGATGGCCGACCTCGCCGAGCGCGGCGGGCTCGCCGGCACCCTCGGCCAGCTGGCGGTGGGCTTCTACTCCTTGCTCGCGGCGCTCACCCTGCCGATCGCCTTCGGGTTCCGGGTCGTCGCCGGCGTCCCGCTGCACCTCCCCGCCCTCGTGATGGGCGCGCTGTTCACCGCCGCCTGCCTGCCGGGGTTCCTGCAGGGTTTCGTGCTGTTCCTGTCCCTGCCGCTGGACCTCGGTGCACCGGCCGGGGGGCTGGACGTCGTCGGCGGCGTCGTCGCCGTGGGGCTGTGGCTCTTCCTGCTGCACCTGGTCCTGGTGATCGGCTGGCTCGCCACCCGGTCCCTCGACGAGTTCCTGACCGGCCCGGCCGATGTGCCCGCGGCATCGGGACGGTAGGAACGGGACATGCCCGACTCGATGCTGGCCGGCCGGCTCAACGTGCGCACCCGCGAGTTCGTCGTCAAGGAGGTGCCCAAGCCGGCACCTGGCCCGGGCGAGGTGCTGATCAAGGTGGCCGCCGCCGGCATCTGCCTGTCCGACGTGCACCTCATCGAGGGCCAGCTCTCCCCGCTCTTCCTGGCCGGGGACGAGGTGACCCTCGGCCACGAGGTCGCCGGCACCGTGGCCGAGCCGGGCGACGGCGTCGTCGGCTGGGCCGAGGGGCAGCGGGTGCTGCTGCAGGCCGGTGAGCTCAAGGGCGACTGGGTGCACACCCGCGGCGTGGACTACGACGGCGGCTGGGCCGAGTACGCGCTGGCGACGGTCGACACGCTCGTCCCCGTGCCCGACGACCTGCCGCTGGAGCAGGCCTGCATCGTGCCCGACGCCGTCTCGACGCCGTGGGCCTCCATCGTGCGGACCGCGCAGGTGCGGCCCGCCCAGCCGGTGGGGGTCTGGGGCATCGGCGGGCTGGGCGCACACGCCGTTCAGCTGCTCCGCCTCGCCGGCGCGGCTCCGATCATCGCCGTCGACCCGGTGCCCGCCGCCCGGCAGCGCGCGCTGGATTTCGGCGCCGACCTGGCGCTGGACCCCACCGACGACATCGCCACCCAGGTCCGCGGGCTGACCGGTGGGGCGGGTCTCGCGTACGCCTTCGACTTCGCCGGCGTCGAGGCCGTGCGCGAGCAGGCGGTGCGCTGCCTGGAACGCGACGGCGCGCTGGTGCTCGTGGGCCTGACCGACCAGCCGCTGAGCATCCGCAACGGCACCCAGTTCAGCTACTTCGGCCAGCGGATCCTGGGGCACTACGGCTCCGAGCCCGCGCACGTCGTCGAGCTGGTGAACCTGATCCGCCACCGGAGGCTGGACCTCTCCCGGTCGATCTCCGGCACCCTGCCGCTGGCCGATGCGGCCGAGGGCGTGGAGCGGCTCGCGCACAAGCAGGGCGACCCGATCCGGCTGGTCCTCACGCCCTGACCGGCCGACCCCTTGCGGGGAGATGCGGGTACGGGCCAGCCTGCCCGCATGGGAACCGTCCGGTCCGCCGTGCTGCTCGGCGCCGCACTGGGCGTCCTGGCCGGGTGCGCACCGGCCGGCGCCGGGGACGGCGCACGGGTGGGGACGGCGTCGGGCTAGGGCTGGATCCCGCCGTCGCCGGGAACGCCGACGCGACGGCACTCGAGCGGCTGGGCGTCACCAGCCGGTTCCCGCTCTTCCCGGAGTCCCTCTCCGCGCCGGTGCCCGCCGCCGGCTGAGCTCAGGGGCGGTCGCCGGGCTCCACGATGTGCACGTCCACCGCCCGGAACTGGCCCGGCGTCGCGAGCAGCACCGCCTTGGTCGGCTCCCCCACGTCGAGGAACGACTCCCGGCGGAGCGCGGCGAGCGGGCGCAGCCTCGGATCGCCCAGCACGTCGTCCACGAGCCCACGGTCGCCACCGGGGAACAGCGCCGTGAGCCCGTCCAGGTGCGGCGTGAGCACCCGGACGGCGGTCTCGACCGCGTGGTCGACGACGGCGTCGGTCTGGTTGGACCGCCGGCGCGCGAAGCGCTGCTGCGACCAGCCCCCGGCCGCCGTCCGGCCCTGCACCTGCCGCGCGTCGACCTTGGACACGACGAGCTGCGCGCCGTCGAAGACCCCCACCGCCCAGCGGCCGCGGCGGATCAGCAGCACGGCGGCGCGATGATCACGCTGGGCCGCCGCGGTGAAGCTCCCGATCAGCGGAGCCTGCGGAGTCCAGCCGAAGGGCGCCCGCAGCGTGACCGCGGTGGTGTCGGCGCAGGTGAGGGACAGCCCGTCGTCCTCCGCTCGCACCTCGGTGAACGCCCCGTGCCGGGTGGCGACGCCGTCCAGCCAGCGGCCCAGCCGCTCCGGGGCCACCCCGAGCCGCCGCCCGCCGCCGGCGGCCGGCCGTGGCCGGGTCACCCGATCAGCCGGCCAGGGCCGGCTCGGGTGCGTGCTCGGCGGGCACGCGCAGCAGCCCCTGGAACAGCAGGACGACGACGGTGGCGACGCCGGCGGCCACGGTGGCGACGAGGAACGCGGCGTTGGCCCCCCAGACGTCGACGATCTTCCCCGCCGCGGAGGCGCCCAGGGCGACCCCGAGGCCGAGCGCCGTGCCGATCCAGGTGAAGGCCTCGGTGACCGCCGAGCGCGGCACGAGGAGCTCGGCGAGGGTGAACGAGCTGATCAGCGACGGCGAGACGGCGAGCCCGGCGACGACGACGAACGGCAGCATCACCCAGAGGTTCTCCACCAGCAGCAGCGGCACGGTGAGCACGGTCAGCACGACCAGGACGATGCCGAGCCTCCGGCGCAGCGGCGTCCGCCAGTGCACGACGCCCCAGCCGATACCGCTGGCCATGGAACCCACCGCCAGCCCGGCGATCAGCAGCCCGGACGTCGACTTGGCGTCGACCTGCTCGGCGAAGGCGACCAGGGCGATCTCCAGCGTGCCGAGGATGGCCCCCACGGCGGCGCCGACGACGAAGAGGACCCGCAGACCGCGGGTGCGGATGGCCGAGGGCCCCTGGCGGCTGACGTGCCCGTGCGGCTCGGGCTCGGTGCGGCGCTGCGCCGCGAACAGCAGGCTGCCCACCGTCGCCAGGGCGAAGGCGGTGACGACACCGGACGTCGAGTGCCCGGTGGTGGAGAGGAAGGTGACGAGCACCGGGCCGACGATGAAGGCGAACTCGTCGACGACGGACTCCATCGCCAGCGCGGTGGGCAATCGGTGGCTGCCGCGCAGCAGGTGGGTCCAGCGCACCCGGATCATCGAGGACACCGGCGGGATGCACGCCCCGGCGAAGCCCGCGGTGACGAAGACGATCCACAGCGGCCAGTCCCCGCGCACCGACGCCAGGAACAGCGCGCCGGAGATCACGAAGACCAGCAGGACCGGGAACAGCACCTTGCGCTGCCCGTGGGTGTCGGCCCAGCGGCCGAACAGGGGGCCGGCGATCGCGGTGGTGACCGCGCCGACGGCCGCGACGGCACCGCCGAGGCCGTAGGAGCCGGTCTCGTCGGCGACCAGCAGCACGCAGCCCAGCCCGACCATCGACAGGGGCAGCCGGCCGACGAACGCGGCCAGCACCATCGGCAGGGCATGCGGAGTCCGCAGGACCTGCAGGTAGGGGTTGGCCACGAGTGGGCAAGCCTCCGTCACACGTAGTGGGGCAGCCGCCACGCTAACCGACACCGGTCGGTCCTGCGCCGCGCCGCCTCGCGTCACGCCGCTGATGCCGCGTCGACGATCAGGTCACCTGATCGTCAAGGCTCCTGGCTCACGACCGGTGCTGAGCCAGGACCCAGAAGGATCAGGTCTCCTGATCATCAGAGGCGTGCAGCGGGGGACGGGCGACGAGGGCCCGGACCGCGGGTGCGGTCCGGGCCCCGGTGGCCTGCTGGAACGGCCACCCTCAGGGGCCCGCGCCGAGCGTGCGGGGCGTGGGGGGAGGGTGGTCCTTCGTCAGGCGAGCCGGCTCTTCAGGATCTCCAGCTCGTCCCACATCGTCGTCGGGAGCTTGTCACCGAACTTCTCGAACCACTCGGTGATCTGCGGGATCTCGGACTGCCACTCCTCGGGCTTGACGGCGAGGGCCTGCTCGACCTGCTCCGGCGTCATGTCCAGGCCGGAGACGTCCAGGGAGTCCACCGTCGGCACGTGGCCGACCGGCGTCTCGACGGCGGCCGCGGTGCCCTCGAGCCGCTCGACGACCCACTTCAGCACGCGGCTGTTCTCCCCGAAGCCCGGCCACAGGAAGCCGCCCTCGTCGTCCCGGCGGAACCAGTTGACGTAGAAGATCTTCGGCAGCTTGGCTGCGTCGGCCTGCTTGCCGGTGTTCACCCAGTGGCTGAAGTAGTCGGCGGCGTTGTAGCCGATGAACGGCAGCATGGCGAACGGGTCGCGGCGGATGACGCCGACCGCGCCGGTGGCGGCGGCGGTCGTCTCCGAGGAGAGCGTCGCACCCATGAACACGCCGTGGTTCCAGTCCCGGGCCTCGCTGACCAGTGGGATCGTGGTCTTGCGGCGGCCACCGAAGAGGATCGCCGAGATCGGCACACCCTTGGGGTCGTCGTACTCCGGCGCCAGGATCGGGCACTGGGTGATCGGGGTGCAGAACCGGCTGTTCGGGTGGCTGGAGAGCTCGTCGCTGTCCGGCGTCCAGTCCCGGCCCTTCCAGTCGGTGAGGTGCGCCGGCGGCTCGTCGGTCATGCCCTCCCACCAGACGTCGCCGTCGTCGGTCAGGGCGACGTTGGTGAAGACCGAGTTGCCCTTGTCGATCGTGCGCATGGCGTTGGGGTTGGTGTCCCAGCCCGTGCCCGGGGCGACGCCGAACAGGCCGTACTCGGGGTTGGTGGCGTAGAGCCGGCCGTCCTCGCCGAACCGCATCCAGGCGATGTCGTCACCGATGGTCTCGACCTTCCAGCCCGGGATGGTCGGCTCGAGCATGGCCAGGTTGGTCTTACCGCACGCCGAGGGGAAGGCGCCGGCGACGTAGTAGGTCTTCTGCTGCGGGCTGGTGAGCTTGAGGATCAGCATGTGCTCGGCGAGCCAGCCCTCGTCGCGGGCCATGACGGAGGCGATCCGCAGCGCGTAGGCCTTCTTGCCCAGCAGGGCGTTGCCGCCGTAGCCGGAGCCGTAGGACCAGATCATGCGCTCCTCGGGGAACTGCACGATGTACTTGGTCTGGCTGCAGGGCCACGGCACGTCGGCCTGACCCGGCTCCAGCGGGGCGCCGATGGAGTGCATGGCGGGGACGAACTGGCGGTCGGTCCCCAGCGCCTCGAGCACGCGGCTGCCGATGCGGGCCATGACCCGCATGGAGACGACGACGTACTCGGAGTCGGTGAGCTCGACGCCGAACATGGGGTTCTCGGCCTCGACCGGGCCCATGCAGAACGGGATGACGTACATCGTCCGCCCGCGCATGCATCCCCGGTACAGCTCGGTCATGACCGACTTCATCTCGCGGGGGTCCATCCAGTTGTTGGTGGGACCCGCGTCGGCCTCGTCGACCGAGCAGATGAAGGTGCGGTCCTCGACGCGCGCGACGTCGCTGGGGTCGGAGGCACACCAGTAGGAGTTCGGCTTCTTCTCCAGCGGCCGGAAGGTGCCGGCCTCGACGAGCTTCTGGGTGAGCCGCTCGGACTCCTCCTCGCTGCCGTCGACCCAGACCACCTGGTCCGGCGTCGTCAGCTCGGCCATCTCCCGCACCCAGGCCAGCAGCCGGGCGTGCGTGGTGGGGGCGTTCTCCAGACCGGGGGTGGCCACGGAAGTCACGGCGTCTCCATCCTCATGGGTTGCCGGAGCGGAATCGTGCCCCGGCGGTGGTGCCTACGAGTCAGCGACCGCGACTGCGGCCGACCTCGGGATCGGGCCAGGGTACAAGCGCGGACACACTGCTGTAACTGCGACAAATGTTACGTATAGGACGTCTACTCCTCAGCTCGGAAGACCCTGGTCAGGGGCGTTGTTCGACACATCTCGTGAACTCTTCCCCCGTACTCGAACCGTTCCGTCTCCGTGGCGTCACCCTCCGCAACCGGCTCGCGGTGGCGCCGATGTGCCAGTACTGCGTCACCGACGGCGTCGTCGGCGACTACCACCTCGTCCACCTGGGCCGATTCGCCCTCGGTGGCTTCGGCCTGGTCATGGTGGAGGCCACCGGGGTCACCCCGGAGGGCCGGATCAGCCCCGGGGACGTCGGTCTGTGGAACGACGAGCAGGTTCCCGGCCTGGCCCGGGTGGCCGCTTTCCTCCGCGAGCACGGGAGCGTTCCGGCCATCCAGCTGGCCCACGCCGGCGGCAAGGCGAACACGTTGCGCCCCTGGGATGGCTCCGGCCAGGTGACGCCGGAGAACGCCCGCCCGGGTGACGTGCCGTGGACCCCGGTCTCGCCCAGCGGGGTGCCGATGGGCGAGGGCTGGAACGCACCGCACCCGCTGACCGTCCAGGAGATGGCGGAGGTCCGCGAGGCCTTCGTCGCGGCCGCCCGGCGCGCGCTGACCGCCGGCTTCCAGGTGGCCGAGGTGCACGCGGCGCACGGATACCTGCTCAACCAGTTCCTCTCCCCGTTGACCAATCTGCGCGAGGACGAGTACGGCGGCTCCCTGGAGAACCGGATGCGGTTCCCCCTCGAGGTGGTCGAGGCCGTCCGGGCCGCCTGGCCGGAGGACCTTCCGCTGGTCGTGCGGGTCTCCGCCGTCGACGCCACGACCGAGGGGACGACGCTGGAGGACACCATCGCCTTCGCGCGGGAGCTGAAGGCGCGCGGCGTGGACGCCGTCGACGTCTCCGGGGGCGGCATCGGGTCGGGGTGGGAGCACCCGATCGGCTACGGCTACCAGGTGCCGTACGCCGCGGCGATCCGCGAGCAGGCCGGCATCCCGACCATGGCCGTCGGGCTCGTGGTGGACGCCCGCCAGGCCGAGGCGATCGTGGCCGAAGGCGCCGCGGACCTGGTCGCGGTGGCGCGGGAGGCGCAGGACGACCCGAACTTCGCCGTGCACGCCGCCCGCGAGCTCACCGAGGGGTCCTACGACGCCTATCCCGTGCAGGCCGGGCCGCGGCTGGCCTCGCGGGAGCGGCTGCTGGACCGGCTCGGCCCGTGGGCCGGCCCGAGCCCGGTGCAGGTCGTCCAGCCCGCCTGAGAGATCAGGTCCGGTACCCCGGTCCGGCTGCGGCCCAGAAGGTGTCCCAGTCGGCCGGGGCCGGACCGCCGGTCCCGACGGCGTCGAGCTCGTCGAGGTACCAGTGCCAGCCGCCGGCGTAGTCGGCTGCGGCCGCCTCCGCCGGGAAGAGCTGGACGAAGCGCAGGACGGTGCGTCCGCCCTCCTCGCGGAGGTCGAGGTCGATCCGCCCCGGCTCGCCGTCGGCCTGCGGCCAGAGGACGACGAGGCGGTGCGGCGGGTCGCACACCTCGATCGTCACGGGCTAAGCCGCCGGCTCCTGCTCGTGGGTCATCGTGAGCGTGCCGGTGACGCCTCCCCGCCGCTCCCCCTCGAAGGTCCCGATCCACCGAACCAGCCGGTCGGGCTCGGTGAGGGCGGACCAGACGCCGTCGATCGGGTCGGGCCAGGAACGGCGGAACTCCAGCCGCTGCCGCCCGTCCGGCTCGGTCGTGACGGTGCCGCGCCGGGTCTCCAGGTCCTCCCTCATGGGCCCCTCCGTTCCTCCGCGCCCGCCTGCCGCGAGCGATCTCGGTGTCCAGGGCATCCAGGCGCTGCGCCCACAGGTCGCGGTAGGGCTCCAGCCACTCGTCGAGCTCGCGCAGCGGCGCGGGGTCCAGCACGTTACGCATGCGTCGAGGGGTTCGCGCCCGCGGCATCGGGATAGGAGGTCGCCATGACCGTCACCGATCCCGACACCCCGGACCCGCTCAACGACCCCCGCACCACCCAGGCCGACCCGGGGGCCTACGGAGAGGGCGCCGACCTGGCCTCGACCGTGGACGACCCGGCGGCGACCGGAGAGGACGAGCTGGCCACGAGCCAGACACTCTCGGACGAGGCCGGCGGGGGCGACGTCACCGGCGGGGCGTTCTCCGAAGGATCATCGACCTGACTGTGTGACGGACCGGTCCTCTCGGGTATGTGGTCGGCGACCATGCTCGCAGCAACCGAGGAGGACCCATGGCCACCGGTGAGACCGGCTTCGAGGACGTCTACTACGACCTCATCTCCGTGCAGTATCACTCGCTCAAGGCGGGGCACGACTACGGCCAGTACGTCCGCGACGCCGAGAACGCCGGCCTGGACGACGTCGCGCAGTTCTTCCGCAAGGTGATGAAGCAGGACTCCAAGCGGGCCGCGAAGTGCCACGAGTTCCTCGGCCGCCTGCAGGGGACCAGCCAGGCGGGCCCGGCCGCGCAGTAGCGGGGCAGGATGGCCGGCGTGATCAGGACTGCACTGACCCGCCGGTTCGACCTGGGGACGCCGGTCATCGGTGCGCCGATGGCCGGCGTCGCCGGCGGTGCGCTCGCCGCCGCCGTCTCCCGCGCCGGCGGCCTGGGGATGATCGGCATCGCCGGCAATCACACGGCGGAGTTCGTCACCGCGCAGTGCGCGATCCCCGCGTCCGCCGGCCTGCCCTTCGGCGTGGGCCTCATGGCCTGGGTACTCGACGACCGGCCCGACCTGCTCCAGGCGACGATCGCCGCGCGGCCCGCGCTGGTCTCGGTGTCCTTCGGCGACCCCGGCCCCTACGTCGCTCCGCTGCACGACGCCGGCATCGCCGTCGCCGTCCAGGTGAACACCGTGGCCGACGTGCACCGCGCCGAGGCGGCCGGCGCGGACGTGATCGTGGCGCAGGGCAGCGAGGCCGGCGGGCACACCGGGCACCGCGCGACCTTGCCGCTGCTGCAGGAGGTCCTCACGCTCACCGACCTGCCGGTCGTGGCGGCCGGCGGGATCGCGACCGGGCGCGGGATGGCGGCCGTGCTCGCGGCCGGTGCCGCCGGGGTGTGGATCGGAACGCCGCTGCTGGCCTGCCCGGAGGGGCTCAACTCCCCCACCGCCCGCGCCCGCGTGCAAGCCGCGGCCGGCGAGGAGACGGTGCTGACCCGCGCCTTCGACGTCGCCCAGCGGCTGGCGTGGCCGTCGCGCTGGCCGGGCCGGGCGCTGGTGAACGAGTTCAGCCGCACCTGGCACGGCCGCGAGGAGGAGCTGGCGCGCGACGACGTCGCCTCGCAGCGGGTCGTGGACGCCCGGCGGAGCGATGACCTGGACCAGGCTCCGGTCTACGCGGGCGAGTCGGTGGGGCTGGTGACCGCCGAGCGGTCGGCGACCGACGTCGTCCGCGACCTGACGGCCGGGGCGGAGCGGGCGCTACGGGCGGTGCCGGACCTGCTGGCCTGAGCCGCCGTGGGTCAGACGGCGCAGCTGTCGTCGGTGCAGCCTTCGGCGGCCGGCACCGAGATCAGCGGGTTCGCGTCGGCCCAGGCACGCTCCAGCACGGAGAGCAGCAGCTCGGCGGGCTGGGCGCCCGCGGCGCCGTACTTGCGGTCGACCACGAAGAAGGGGACGCCGGTCGCGCCGAGCGACTGCGCGGTGGCGGAGTCCTGGTTCACGGCCGCGCGGTAGCGGCGGTCGGTGAGCACCTCGCGGGCCTCGGTCTCGTCCAGGCCCACCTCGGCGCCGAGCGCCACCAGGGAGTCGACGTCGAAGACGCTGCGCGACTCCTCGAAGTGGGCGTGCAGCAGCCGCTCCTTGAGCCGGCCCTGCACGCCGCGCTCGGCGGCGAGGTGCAGCAGCTCGTGGGCCAGCGAGGTGTTGCCACTGATGCCGTTGGCCAGGTCGTACTGCAGGCCTTCTGCGGCGGCGACGCCCTCGAGCTGGCTCATGTTCTGGCGCATCGCGTCCTCGCTCTGGCCGTACTTGCGGGCCAGGGCGGGCAGCGTCGCGTGCGTCTCGCCCTCGGGAATGGACGGGTCGAGCTGGAAGGAGCGCCACACGATCTCGACCTGGTCGCGGTGCGGGAACTGCTCCAGCGCCGTCTCGAGCCGGCGCTTGCCGACGTAGCACCACGGACAGACGACGTCGGACCACACCTCTACGCGCATGCCCGGCTCAACCTGACCACGCCCTCGGCCATTCCGGGGGTCACCCGTCGGCGGGATGCACCTCTGCGCGCGCCCGGCCGTCGCCGGGCGTGGGGTCGAGGAAGACGTACCGGACGCCCGAGTGACGGGCGACCAGCCGGCGCTCCGCCTCGTCGGAGGCGCGCTCGATGTCGGCCACCGTGGCGGAGTCCTCGAAGTCGACCTTGGCCGAGACGATGAGCTGGCCGGGGCCGATCACGGTGGTGAGCATGAACGGGACGTCGGTGATCTGCGGCAGGGCCACGATCTCGGCCTTGAGTTCCTCCTGCAACCGCGGCGAGATCGACTGCCCGATCAGCAGCGAGACGTTGGCGCGGCCCAGGGACCCGGCCACGAACAGCAGCAGGACGCCGATGGCGATGGCCGCAACGCCGTCCCACACCGGGTCACCGGTGAGGTGCTCCATGCCGAGCCCGGCGGCGGCGAGCACGAGCCCGACGAGCGCCGCCGTGTCTTCGAAGGTGACCGCCTTGACGGTGGTGTCGCTGGTCTCGGCGAGGTAGCGGCGCGGCGTCGTCCCCCACTTGTGGGCCTCGTTGCGCACCTGGCGCACGGCCTTGAGCCAGGACGCGCCCTCCAGCACGAACGAGACGGCGAGGACGATGTAGGCGATGGTCGGGGAGCCCTGCTCCTCGCCGCCGCGGATGGTGCTGACGCCCTGCCAGATCGAGAACCCGGCGCCGAGGCTGAAGGTGGCCAGGCAGGCCAGCAGCGCCCAGAAGTAGGTCTCCCGCCCGTAGCCGACCGGATGGCGGGCGTCGGGGGCCTTGGTGCCGCGCTTGAGCGCGATGAACAGCAGCACCTCGGTGATCGTGTCGGCCAGCGAGTGCGCGGCCTCCGACAGCATCGCCGACGAATGGCTGATCAGGCCGCCGACCAGCTTCGCGATCGCGATGCCCAGGTTGGCCAGACCGGCGATGACGACCGTCCCGGTCGACTCGCTCTCCCCACCGCTGTCGCCCGCGTCCTTCGCGAGAACGTGAGCGGGAGCGGGGGCCGGTTGGGTCATGCAACCCCGGTGCCCGGAAGGGCACCGGGGCATGCCTGGTGGGACTACCGGACGCCCATGAGGTCGACGACGAAGACCAGCGTCGCGCCGGGCTTGATGACGCCGCCCGCGCCACGCTCGCCGTAGGCCTTGTGCGCCGGGATGGTGAGCCGGCGACGACCGCCGACCTTCATGCCGACGATGCCCTCGTCCCAGCCCTGGATGACCATGCCGACGCCCACGCGGAACTCCAGGGGGTCGCCCCGGTCCCAGGACGCATCGAACTGCTCGCCACCGTCGTGCGTCACGCCCACGTAGTGCGCGCTGACCAGGTCGCCGGACTTGGCCTCCTGCCCCTCGCCCACGACGAGGTCCTCGATCACCAGGTCGTCGGGCGCGGGCCCGGTCGGCGGCTCGACGTCCGGTCGGCTCAGCTCGGCCACGGTTCTCCCTCCCGCGCCGGGGCGGTCCCGGCGCCGTCTGCCCCCATCCAAGCAGCGGCTGGACCCGGGGGCTCCTCGACGGGGACGTGCGGCCGCGCCCCCGGCGTGCTGGGGTGGGCGCATGGCTGTCGAAGAAGCGTCGTGGTGGACCCGAGCCGTCGTCTACCAGGTCTATCCGCGCTCGTTCTCCGACTCCGACGGCGACGGGATCGGCGACCTCGGCGGGATCCTGCAGCGGCTGGACCACCTGGCCGACCTGGGCGTCGACGTCCTGTGGCTCTCGCCGATCTATCCCTCGCCGCAGGCCGACAACGGCTACGACATCAGCGACTACCGGGACATCGACCCGCTCTTCGGCTCGCTGGCGCAGCTGGACGAGCTGATCGAGGCGCTGCACGCGCGCGGGATGAAGCTGCTCATGGACCTGGTCGTCAACCACACCAGCGACGCGCACCCCTGGTTCCTCGACGCCCGGTCGTCGAAGGACTCCGCCAAGCGCGACTGGTACTGGTGGCGCCCGCCGCGGCCCGGGTTCGCCGCCGGGGAGCCGGGCGCGGAGCCGACCAACTGGCAGTCCTTCTTCTCCGGGCCGGTCTGGGAGCTCGACGAGGCGTCCGGCGAGTACTACCTGCACCTGTTCGACCGGCGGCAGCCCGACCTGAACTGGGAGAACCCGCAGGTCCGGGCAGCGGTGCACGAGATGATGCGCTGGTGGCTCGACCGCGGGGTCGACGGCTTCCGCATGGACGTCATCAACATGCTCAGCAAGGACGTCGGCCCGCACGGCGAGCTGCACGACGGACCCCCGCTGCCCGGATCGGCCTTGGGAGACGGCTCGGCGTCCTATCTCTGCGGCCCGCGGATCCACGAGTTCCTCGCCGAGATGCACCGCGAGGTGTTCGCCGGACGAGACGGAACGTTCCTCACCGTCGGCGAGATGCCCGGCGTGACCGTCGAGCAGGCCCGGCTGTTCACCGACCCCGCCCGCGCCGAGGTGGACATGGTGTTCCAGTTCGAGCACATGGACCTGGACCGCGGGACGTCGAAGTGGGACGTGCGCCCGCTGCGCATGCGGGACCTCAAGGCCTCGTTCGGGCGCTGGCAGACGGGCCTGGCCGACGTCGGGTGGAACTCTCTCTACTGGGACAACCACGACCAGCCGCGCGCTGTCTCCCGCTTCGGCGACGACTCCCCGGAGTTCCGGCGCGACTCGGCGACCTGCCTGGCCACACTGCTGCACCTGCACCGCGGAACGCCCTACGTCTACCAGGGCGAGGAGATCGGGATGGCGAACTTCCCGTTCCGCTCGCTCGAGGAGTTCCGGGACGTCGAGTCGCTCAACCACCACGTGCAGGCCATGTCGGCCGGGGCGGATCCGGCGTCCGTGTTGGCGGCGCTGCGGACGATGAGCCGGGACAACGCGCGCACCCCGGTGCAGTGGGACGCCTCGCCGCACGCCGGGTTCACCACCGGGACGCCGTGGCTGCCGGTCAACCCTGATCACACCGAGTGGAACGTCGCCGCGCAGCGGGAGGACGGGGCCTCCGTCCTCGCCCACTACCGGCGGCTGATCGCCCTGCGCCATGACCTGCCCGTGGTGGCGCTGGGCGATTTCACGATGCTGCTGCCCGACTCCGACGAGGTGTACGCGTTCACCCGCTCCCTGGACGGCGAGACGCTCCTCGTCGTCTGCAACCTCTCGCGGACGACGCACCGGCTGGCCGAGCTGCTGCCCGAGGCGCCCGCGGCGGAGCTGGTGCTGGGCAACCTCGCCGACGACGACCCGGCGGAGCTCCGACCCTGGGAGGCCCGCGTCCTGCGGCTCGCCTGACGCCGGCCGCGGCGATGCCCTTGTGGCGGCATTGCGCGCCGCAGAATGTCTCTCCCAGGGATAGTGCCGCGACGCTTGACCCTCGACCCGGTCGAGGCCCGACGGTGCTGGACGTGGAGGAGCGCATGCGGGGGATCGGCCAGATGGCGCGCGACAGCGGCCTGACGGTGAGCGCCCTGCGGTTCTACGACGGCGCCGGCGTGCTCGTGCCGGCACACGTTGACCCGTGGACGAACTACCGCTGGTACGGAGACGACCAGGTCGTCGTCGCGCGGTTGCTCGCCCGGCTGCGACGGGTGGGTCTGCCGCTCGCCGAGATCAGCCGGGTGCTCGAGCACCGGAACGACCTCGCCGTCGTCGACGCCGTGCTGGAGGCGCACCTGAGGCGTCTCGAGGACGGCCTGGCCGATGCCCGCCGTGAGCTCCTCTCCGCCCGTTCCCTACTGGTTCAGGAGAGCCCGATGACCTCGATCGCCACCACCGCCCCCGCGCTGCTCGCGGCCCTGCGCGCCGTCCGCTTCGCCGTCGGCACCGACCCGGAGCTGCCGATGCTCACCGGCGTCCTCCTCGACGCCGACCCCGATGCCGTGCGGGTGGTTGCCACCGACCGCTACCGGCTGGTCGTGCGGCAGCTGCCCGGCGCGGTGCTCGACGGAGCTCGGATCAGCGTGATCGTGCCGGTCGCCCTGGTCGACGAGCTGCTGAGCAGCACGGCGAGCGGTCCGGTGACCGTGCGCGTTGACGGGGACGACGTCGTCGTGCAGGGGTCGGACCTCGCGCTGCGGGGCCGCCGGGTGGACGCCGACTTCCCCGACTACCGGCCACTGGTCCGCGAGCCGGGCAGCGCGCAGATGGAGCTCGACGTCGCCCGCTTCCGCGACGAGCTCGCCGCCGCGCCCACCCGCGCGGTGCCGACGGGACCCGACGGCGCGGAGGAGACCGCGACCGTGCTCACCCTGGGCGAGGTCGAAGTGGGCGTGAACCGCGAGTTCCTGCTGCAGGCGCTCGACGCCGACGACGCCGGCCAGCTCGTGCTGGACCTCGACGGGCCGCTCGCGCCGCTGGCCATCCGCGACCCCAGCCGCCCCGGCGACGTCAGTCTGCTGATGCCCATCCGCCTCCCCGCCTGACGATTGCGGGGTGCGTCAGGAGAGCGGAGAGCGGGGCAACAGGCGGTCGCTGATGATCCGCTTCTGGATCTCGCTGGTGCCCTCGAAGATCGTGGTGAGGCGGGCGTCGCGCCAGTGCCGCTCCACCTGCCGCTCGGTGGTGTAGCCGTTGCCGCCGTGCAGCTGCATGGCCTGGTTGGTCACCCGGATCGACATCTCGGTGGCCTCGAGCTTCACCATCGAGGCCTCCTTGTGCACCGGGAGCCCGAGGTCGAGCAGGTGGGCGACCTGCCGGTAGAACGCCCGGGACTGCTCGATCTGCGACGCCATCTCGGCGATGTTGAACCGCAGCGCCTGGAAGTCCGCGATCGGGTGGCCGAACTGCTCGCGCTCCTGGAGGTACCGGATCGAGTCCTCCAGCGCCGCGCGGGCGAGCCCGACCGCCCGGGCGGCGGTGTGCACGCGCGCGGTGTTGAGGAACTTCTGCGCCTCGGCGAAGCCCGCCTGCTTGGCCGCCTCACCCTCGGCGTCGCTCTCCTCGCGGGCGGCCCGGGCCTCGTCGATGACGTTCTCGCGCGGGATGCGGACGCCGTCGAAGGTGAGGTCCCAGGTGAGGAAGCCGTGGTAGCCGATCTTGTCGATCGGGTGCCCGGACAGCCCCTCCGGGAACGAGCCGCGCTCCTTCTCGAGCAGCAGGTTGATCAGGCCGGCCGAGCGGGACTCCCCGGGCTCCGGATCGCGCTCACGCACGAGGACCTGGATGAAGTCGGCGGCCTTCGCGTTGCCGCACCAGCGCTTGTGCCCGGTGACGACCCACTCGTCGCCGTCCAGGACGGCGCGGGTGGAGACCCCGGCCAGGTCGGACCCGGCGTCGGGCTCGGACAGCGCGATCGCGCCGATCCACTCACCGCGCGCGCTGCGGCCCAGCAGCTCGTGCCGGCGGTCGGCGTCGGGCACGGCGGTGCCCAGCCCCTGGGAGCGGGCCAGGATGCTGGCCGTCGACATCCAGGCGCGGGCCAGCTCCTCGCTGACCATGCAGTACTCGAACACGCCCAGCCCGAGGCCGCCCTGCTCGGCGGGCACCGTGATGCCGAAGTAGCCGAGCTCGGCCAGCCGGGACAGCAGCGACGCCGGGATCTCGCCCTTCTGCGGGTCCAGCTCGTCGGCGACCGGGAGGACCTCGTCCATGGCGAACCGGCGGGCCTGCTCCTGGAGCTTCTCCCGCTCGGGGGTGTGCCACGGCGGCAGCAGCGCCGGCGGCTGCGGCTCCCAGATCTCGTTCTCGGTCTCGTCCGAGCTCGACGTCATCGTCGGGTCTCCACTCGCTCGCGGCGGATGATCGCACTCACCTTGGCGACTGGACCTTCCCGCCGCACGTCGTCGTCACCCGTCCGGTGAGCAGGCTCACCCCGGTCGCTGAGCCGGACCGGCCGACGGAGAACCGCGCCGTGGCGCGGCTCCACGTCAGCCGGTGCTGGTCGAGCCGCGCCCCTGGGCGAGGCGGATGAAGTGCTCGACCAGCGCGGCGTCGTCGACGGTGCCGGTGTTGACGGCCTTCGCCGGGTCCACGCCCTGGAACAGCCGCTTGAGCGGCACCTCCAGCCGCTTGCCGGTGCGGGTATGCGGCACGCCGGGCACGGCGATCACCTCGTCGGGCACGTGCCGCGGGCTCGCCTGCTCCCGGATCGCCGAGCGCAGGCGGGCCACCAGGTCGTCGGTCAGCTCCTCCTCCGGCGCGAGCTGCACGAACAGCGGCATCCAGTAGCCGCCGTCGGAGAGCTCGACGCCGAGGACGACGCAGTCGACCACCTCGGGGAAGGCCTCCACGGCGGCGTAGATGTCGGCGGTGCCCATGCGCACGCCGCCGCGGTTGAGCGTGGAGTCGGAGCGGCCGGTGATGATGCAGGTGCCACGCTCGGTGATCTCCAACCAGTCGCCGTGCCGCCAGACGCCGGGCCACGGCTCGAAGTAGGCCGCCCGGTACCGCGCGCCATCGGGGTCGTTCCAGAAGTACAGCGGCATCGAGGGCATCGGCTCGGTCACGACCAGCTCGCCGAGCTCGCCGGTCACCGGCTCGCCGTCGTCGTTCCACGAGGCCACGGCCACCCCGAGGTTGGGCCGCTGCAGTTCGCCCGCCGTCACCGGCAGCAGCGGGCTGGACCCGATGAAGCCGGTCGCGACGTCGGTGCCGCCGGATGCCGAGGTCAGCTGCAGGTCCGTGCCGACGGCGTCGTAGACCCAGGAGTAGGTCGCGACCGGAAGCGGCGAGCCGGTGCAGCCGAGGACGCGGATCGAGGAGAGGTCGTGGTCCTCGCCCGGCCGGACCCCGGCCTTCTGCACCGCGGCGAGGTAGCCGGGGCTGGTGCCCAGGTGCGTGAGGCGGAGTTTCGCGGCGAGGGCGAACTGCGCGTCGACCACCGGGTAGGCCGGCGCCCCGTCGTGGACGACGGCCGTGGCGCCCGACAGCAGCGAGGACACCACGACGTTCCACATCATCCAGGCGGTCGAGGTGTACCAGTAGAAGCGGTCGCCGGGGCTCAGATCGCTGTGCAAGGTGCCCGACTTGCGCTGCTCCAGCACCACGCCGCCGTGACCGTGCACGATCCCCTTCGGCAGCCCCGTCGTGCCCGAGGAATAGAGGATCCACAGCGGGTGGTCGAAGGGCGTCGGCTCGAACACCGGCTCCTGCTCGTCGGCCACGGCCTCGGCCCACGGGAGCGCACCGTCGGGCACGTCGTCCGGGAAGAGCCGGGGGACGGCGATCGTCGTCCGCACCGTCGGCAGCGCGGCCCGGAGCTCCGCCACGACGTCCCGCCGGTCGTGCGCCCGCCCGTTGAACCGGTAGCCGTCGACGGCGACCAGCACCGTGGGCTCGATCTGGGCGAACCGATCCAGGACCGCGCGGGTGCCGAAGTCCGGCGCGCAGGCCGACCACACCGCGCCGATCGAGGCCGCGCCTAGGAACGCGACGATCGCCTCGGGCACGTTGGGCAGGTAGCCGACCACCCGATCACCGGAGCGGACGCCCAGCCGGCGCAGCGTCGCGGCGAAGGCGCCCACCTGCCCGCGCAGCGTCGCCCAGGAGATCTCCCGCGGCTCGCAGTCCTCCGCGACCGCGATGACCGCGGGATAGGCGTCGGTGGCCGAGCGGAGCGCCTGCTCGGCGTAGTTCACCGTCGTCCCGGGGAACCAGACCGCTCCCGGCATGCTCCGGTCGGGCAGCACCCGGTCGTCGGGGACATCGGGCAGCACGCCCGTCCAGGTCGCGAGGTCGCCCCAGAACTGGTCGAGGTTCTCCACCGACCAGCGCCACAGGGCGTCGTAGTCGGGAGGATCGCCGAAGGAGACGCCGCGGCGCTCCTCCACCCAGCGGGCGAAGGTCGCCATCCGGGTGTGCCGCATGCGGTCGGGGTCCGGTCGCCAGAGCTCCTCGGGGGTCTCGCTCACCCCCGCACCATGCCATCCTCTGTCCGCGCCGACCACGCCGTCCCGACCCCCGAGGAGCGCCCGTGTCGCCCGAACACGCCGACGAGCGCAACGTGCTCGGCGGCCCGCTGGAGCCGTGCGGCACCGATCCGGTCACCGGCTTCTACCGCGACGGGCACTGCAGCACCGGCCCCGACGACGTCGGCCGGCACACCGTCTGCGCCGTCGTCTCCGCGGAATTCCTCGCGATGCAGCGGGAACTGGGCAACGACCTGTCCACCCCACGGCCGGAGTACGGCTTTCCGGGACTGCGGCCGGGCGACCGCTGGTGCGTCGTCGCCGTCCGCTGGCTGCAGGCCTACCAGGCGGGGGTCGCCTCGGGTGTCGTGCTCGCCGCCACGAACGCCCGCTCGCTGGAGATCGTGCCGATGGAAGCGCTCCGGCAGCACGCCGTCGACGTCCCCGACGACATCCGCGGCCTGGAATGAACGCCGCACGGGAGGCGCTGCCGCCGGCATGAGTGACCTCCTCGACGTCCCCGTGACCACCCTCCAGGGCGAGCCGACGACGTTCGGCGCGCTCACCGGCGGTCGCCCCGCCCTCGTGGTCAACGTGGCCAGCAAGTGCGGGCTCACCCCGCAGTACACGGCGCTCGAGGCGCTGCACGAGGAGTACGGCAGCCGCGGCTTCACCGTCGTCGGCGTGCCCTGCAACCAGTTCATGGGTCAGGAGCCGGGCACCGCGGAGGAGATCGAGCAGTTCTGCTCGGCGACCTACGGCGTCACGTTCCCGATGACTGAGAAGGTCGACGTCAACGGCGCGGACGCCCATCCGCTGTTCCAGCAGCTCACCGCCGTCCCCGACCTGGACGGCGCCGCGGGTGATGTCTCCTGGAACTTCGAGAAGTGGGTCGTCTCGGGCTCGGGTGACGTGGTGGCCCGCTTCCGGCCGCGGACGCTGCCCGACGCTCCCGAGGTGCGCGCCGCGATCGAGTCGGTCCTCCCCGCCTGACACGGGGGGCGAGGGCGAGGCACCCGGCCTACCGTCGGGCCATGAGCGACGCCGACCTCCGCTTCTGGTTCGACCCGGTCTGCCCCTTCGCCTGGATGACCAGCAAGTGGGTCCGCATGGTGAGCGAGCAGCGGCAGTACGCCGTCGAGTGGCGGTTCATCTCGCTGCGGCTGCTCAACGCGCACATCGACTACGACGCGCACTTCCCGCCCGAGTACGAGGCCGGGCACACCTCGGGGCTCCGCCTGCTGCGGGTCGCCGCCCGCGTCCGGGCCGAGCACGGCCCCGAGGCCGTCGGCCCCCTGTACGCCGCGCTGGGCGGGCAGATCTTCGAGACGGCGAACGAGCCCGGTCACGAGGTCCGCCGCGGCACCCGCGATTTCCTCGAGCCGCTGCTCGCCGACCTGGGGCTCCCGACCGACCTCGCCGCAGCCCTGGACGACGACTCCTGGGATGCCCAGATCCAGGCGGAGACCGACGAGGCGCTGGCCCTGACCGGCAAGGACGTCGGGACGCCGATCCTGCAGTTCCGCCCGCCGGACGGCGTCGCCTTCTTCGGCCCGGTGATCAGCCGGCTGCCCGCCGAGGCCGAGGCGGTGCAGCTGTGGGACCACGTGATCGGGCTGGCCTCGTTCCCCGGGTTCGCCGAGCTCAAGCGCAGCCTGCGCGAGCGGCCGCAGCTGGTCGGGTTCGGCTGGCGGCCGGAGGAGCAGCAGGCCCAGGAGGACTGGCACGGCGGCAGCCGGCGGCAGAAGAAGTGACGGCGCCGGTGGAGACCCCTCCTCGGTGGAGGTAAGGTAAGCCTTATCTGACCTGCACCACCGTCCGTTCCGGGAGCTGCTCGTGGCCACCACGGTCGACGTCCCGGTCCGGGACGCAGCCCGCCCGCCCGCGCGCTCCCCGGGCGGCCGGCGGCTGGCCACCCTGCTCGTCCTGCTCGTGCTGGTCGTCGCGGCCGCGCTGGCCAGCATCGCCGTCGGCACCCGGTCCATCGGCCTGGGCGAGGTGTGGCGGTCGCTGCTCGACAGCGACCTGGCCACCGAGGAAGCGGTGATCGTCCGCCAGCTCCGGGTCCCGCGGACCGTGCTCGGCCTGCTGGTGGGGCTGGCGCTGGGCCTCGCGGGCGCGCTGATGCAGGGCCACACCCGCAACCCCCTCGGCGACCCCGGCCTGCTCGGCATCACCGCCGGCGCCAGCCTCGCCGTCGTCCTGGCCATCTCGGTGCTGGGGCTGAGCTCGCCGTCGGGCTACGTCTGGTTCGCCTTCGCCGGCGCCCTGGCCGGCACCGTGCTGGTCTACGCGATCGGCTCGGCCG
Source organism: Blastococcus atacamensis (assembly GCF_002938425.1). Lineage (GTDB taxonomy): Bacteria > Actinomycetota > Actinomycetes > Mycobacteriales > Geodermatophilaceae > Blastococcus > Blastococcus atacamensis. The sequence continues at coordinate 62,539 of NZ_POQU01000002.1, forward strand.
GCCGCGGCGCGGCCACCCCGCTCACCCTCGCCCTGGCCGGCGCGGCGCTGTCGGCGCTGTTCTTCGCCCTGGTCCGGGCCATCCTGGTCAGCGACCAGCAGACCCTGGACAGCTTCCGGTTCTGGGTCGTGGGCTCCCTGGCGGGCCGCGGCGCCGAGGTCGCCTGGCAGGTGGGCCCGTTCATCGCCGCCGGCCTGGTGCTCGCGCTGGCCAACGCGCCGGCGCTGAACCTGCTGGGCCTGGGCGAGGACGTCGCCCGCGGTCTGGGCCAGCGGATCTGGCTGGCCCGCGTCGGCGGCCTGGGCGCCATCACGCTGCTGTGCGGCGCGGCCACCGCGGCCTGCGGGCCCATCGCGTTCGTCGGCCTCGTGGTGCCGCACATCGTGCGGGCGCTCACCGGCCCCGACCACCGGTGGCTCCTGCCGTGCTCGGGCCTGCTCGGCGCCGCGCTGCTGCTGGGCGCGGACGTGATCGGCCGGGTGGTCGCCCGGCCGGCCGAGCTGCAGGTCGGCATCGTCCTGGCGCTGCTCGGCGCACCCTTCTTCATCGCCCTCGTGCGCCGGACCCGGGCGGCCGGGCTGTGACCGCCGTGACCCAGGTGCGCGGCGGTCGGGCGGTGCGCGTCGGCCCGGTGTCGGCGTCGCTGCGCTGGCGCGACGCTGCGGTGCCGGTGCTCGCCTTCGCCGCCCTGGTGATCCTGTCCGCGGTCAGCATGGGTCGCGGCGACTTCCCCCTCGCCGTGCCCGACGTCCTGCGCACCCTGGTCGGCCTCGGGAAGGGGCCGCAGGAGTTCATCGTCCTGGAGCTGCGCGCCCCGCGGGTCGTCGTCGGCGTGCTGGTCGGGCTGGCGTTCGGCGTGGCCGGCGCGCTCTTCCAGACCTTCGCCCGCAACCCGCTGGCCTCCCCCGACACGCTGGGCATCACCACCGGCGCCTCCGCCGGGGCGGTGGCCGCCATCGTCCTGACCGGCGGGACGTCGACCGGCGCGGTCCTCGGCGGGCTGGGCATCCCGGTGGCGGCGCTGCTGGGGGCATTGCTGTCCGGGCTGCTGCTCTTCGCGCTCACCTGGCGGGCCGGCGTCGACGGGTACCGGCTCGTGCTGGTCGGCATCGCCCTCTGGTCGATCGGCACGGCGCTGGTCGACTGGCTGCTCACCAATGCCGAGATCTACGACGCGGCGTCGGCCTACGTCTGGATCACCGGCTCGCTCAACGCCCGCACCTGGGACCACGCGCTCCCGCTCGCGCTGGCGCTCGCCGTGCTGCTGCCCCTCGCGCTGGCCGCCACCCGCACGCTGGCGGTGATGCAGTTCGGCGACGACACCGCCCGCGGGCTCGGGGTGCGGCTGTCCGGCGCGCAGGCCGCCGTCGTCCTGATCGCGGTGGGGCTGGTGGCCTTCGCCGTCTCCGCCGCCGGGCCGATCGCGTTCGTCGCGCTGATCGTCCCGCAGGTCGCCGTGCGGCTCACCGGCGGATCCCGCCCTCCGCTGCTGGCCTCCGGCCTGGTCGGTGCGCTGCTCGTCGTGGGGGCCGACCTGGTCACCCGCACGGTGCTGCCCGAGGCGCTGCCCGTCGGCATCCTCACCGCCGCCATCGGCGCCCCCTACCTGCTCTGGCTCCTGGTCCGCGGAAGGCGGGGAAGCACGCTGTGACGATCGAGACCGGACTCGCGCCCCCCACCACGGCTACGGCGCCCGTGCGGCTGGCCGCCGAGCACGTGCGGCTGGCCTACGACGACCGCGTCGTCGTAGACGACCTGGACCTGGAGCTCACCGAGGGCTCGTTCACCGCGATCGTCGGGCCCAACGGCTGCGGCAAGTCCACGCTGCTGCGCGCACTCGGCCGGCTACTGCGCCCCACCGCGGGCCAGGTGCTGCTGGACGGCCGGGCGATCTCCCGGACGCCGACCCGCGAGGTGGCCAAGATCCTGGGCCTGCTGCCCCAGACGCCGGTGGCTCCGGAGGGCCTCACCGTCGGCGACCTGGTGGCGCGTGGCCGGCACCCGCACCAGACCTGGCTGCGCCAGTGGTCCCGCGACGACGAGGCCGTCGTCGCCGAGGCGCTGGCCTGGACCGACATGACCGAGCTGGCCTCCCGGCCGGTGGACGCGCTGTCCGGCGGCCAGCGGCAGCGGGCCTGGATCTCGATGGCGCTGGCCCAGGGCACCGATCTGCTGCTGCTCGACGAGCCCACCACCTACCTCGACCTCTCCCACCAGATCGACGTGCTCGAGCTGGTCGAGCGGCTGCACGCCGAGCGGGGCCGAACCGTCGTGGTGGTGTTGCACGACCTGAACCTGGCGGCGCGCTACGCGGAGCGCCTGGTGGCCATGAAGGACGGCGCGCTCGTCGCCTCCGGCACGCCCGACGAGGTGCTCACCGAGCAGCTGCTGGCCGACGTGTTCGACCTCGAGGCCCGGGTCCTGCCCGACCCCGTGGCGGGCACCCCGATGGTCGTGCCGGTGCGACGCCTGCGCTGACGCCCTCCTGCGGGTGGGGCAGGACGCGGCCAGCTGCACCCGTGGACGTGCATCGGCCCGGACCACGTCGCCCAGGCCGCCTCCATGGCGGAGCTCGCCGGCTACCTGACCGCGTGGGAGGACGTCAGCGCTTGAAAGAGGACCCCGTTCACCTCACCGCTCGCACGCTCGCGGCGAGCCTCTGGACGGGGCCGCCCTGCCCCCTCGTCAGGACGACAGCGGGGCCGGGGACTCAGGCAGCAGCGGCGGCTCGGCGCGATCGGCCGAGCCCGCCCGCGCGGTCTGGGCCAGCGCGATCCCGGTGAGGACGACGACGCCGCCGGCCACCTGCCAGCCGGTGAGCACCTGCTCCACCCACAGCCAGGCGACGACGGAGGCGAACACCGGCTCCACGGTCGCGACCAGCCCCGCCGTCGTCGGCGGCAGGTGCGGCAGCGCGCTGATGGAGAGCCAGAACGGCGCCACCGCGCCCAGGACGCAGATCCACCCGACCAGCACCCACAGCGGCGCCCGCAGATCGCCGATCGAGACCGGCACCGCCTCGGCCAGCACCCCGGCGTCGAAGACCCACCAGGGCGCGGCCACCGCCCAGAACAGCGCCGCGGCCACGAAGCTCCAGCAGGTGAGCGTCACCGGGTCGCGGCCGGTCGTGCCGCGCTCGCCGACCAGGTAGTAGGTGGCCAGGCACAGTGCCGCCCCGAAGGCAGCCACGACCCCGAGCCCGTCCAGCGAGCCACCGCCCTGCCAGACCTGGGCCACGAGCACGAGGCCGGCCAGCGAGAGCAGCAGCGCGAGCCACAGCCGGCTGCGCACCGCCTCCCGCCGGACGAGCCACACGTACAGCGCGATGAAGACCGGCGCGGTCATCTCGAAGACGAGCGCGATGCCGACCGGCAACCGTCCGATCGCCACGTAGTACAGGAACTGGGTCATCGCCACGCCGACCACGCCGAACACGGCCAGCAGCGGCAGCTCCCGGCGCCGCACCCGCAGCCGGTCGCGCGAGAACACGGCCAGCGCCGCGAGCAGCACCAGCGCGGCGCCGGTGCACCGCAGCGCGGTCAGCCGAGTGGGCGGGATCCCGGCCTCCAGCGCCAGCGTGGACACTGTGCCGTTGATCGCGAACAGCCCGGCGGAAGCCAGCGTGAAGGCGTAGCCCAGGACGGGGCGGGCGGTGCGGGACACCGGCGCACGGTAGCGGGCAACCCGACCCGAGGCACCTACCTCCCCGGGTGTTCACAGGCACCGCCGGTACAACGGGGAGGACACCCCATCCGGGAGGAGTACATCCGTGCCGCACCGACCGCCGTGGTCCGACCGCCGTCGCCGCACGCTCATGCTGCTGGCGCTGGGCATCGTGCTGGGCGGGCTCGGCGGTCTCGGTCTGCCCGCCGAGTACGGCGTCACCGCCGGGATCCTCGCCGCCCTGTGCGCGTTCCTGCTGGTCGCGGCCACGGTCGTCTTCCTCGCCGTCCCCGGGCCCGGTACCGCCGGCACCCTCGCGCGGTCGGTACCGGTGGCCGGGTCCGCCTTCGTCGTCGCCGTGCTGCTCCTCTTCTCCACCTCCGCGGACCTGCGGCTGCTCTGGTCGGGTGTCGCCGTCGCGGCGGCCGGCTGGACGGCGTACGCGGTCCGGGAGACCCGGCGCGGCGACGTCGGAGGCTGACGCCAGACTGCAGGGCATGGAGCTGCCCCGCGCCCTCTACCTGCCCGACGGCGACGACCCGACGGGGACGGCCTTCACCGCCACCGCGCTGACGATCGGCCCGTGGGACGTCGGCCTGCAGCACGCCGGCCCCCCGGCGGCGCTGCTGCTGCGCGAGGCCGAGCGGGCCGGCGGCATCGCGGGCGGGCAGACGGTGCGGCTGGCCTACGACATCTTCGGGCCGGTCCCGGTCGGCCCGGTGCGGCTGACCAGCACCGTCGTCCGGCCGGGCCGCCGGGTGGAGCTGATCGAGGCGGTCCTCGACGCCGGCGACGGCCGACCGCTCATGCGGCTGTCGGCCTGGCGGATGCGCACCCGGGAGGGCGCCGAGGCGAGCGCGCAGCCGCACCCCTGCCCCCGCCGACCGGAGGAGAGCCGCGCCGAGACCGCGGCCTTCTTCACGACCGAGGTCGCCTACCATCGGGCGCTGGACTGGCGGTTCGCCGAGGGCAGCTTCAACGCGCCGGGTGCGGCCACCGCCTGGACCCGACCGGAGTGCGAGCTGGTGGCCGGTGAGCCGATGACCCCGCTGCAGCACCTGCTGGTGATGACCGACGCGGCCAGCGGCATCTCCGCGACGCTGGACTGGACCGAGGCGACGTTCGCCAACGTCGACCTGGCGCTCGCGCTGCACCGCCCGCCGCAGGGCGAGTGGCTGGGCATGGCGGCCGAGACCGTGCTGGGCGGTGCCGGCGCGGCCCAGTGCTTCGCGGTCCTCTTCGACGCCGACGGCCCGATCGGCCGCTCCAGCCAGTCGCTGTTCGTGGAGCCGCGCGCCGCGGCGTGACCCATCTCGCCCGGAACCTGCCGGTCCCACTGGCATCGGACGGCCGGCGTCGGGAAGGGTGGTGGAGTCGACTTCCCCCGACGATCGGAGTGCTCCGCCCGTGGACGCGTTGAGAGATCTGCAGGACTGGTTGTCCGGCCGAGGTCTCGAGGTCGTGCTGATCATCCTCGGCTCGGTGCTGCTCGCCCGGTTCATCTCCTGGGGCGGCAACCGGATCACCGACCGGATCGACCGCAACGCCACCGGAGGCGACGCCCTGGTCCGCTCGGAGGCGGCCAAGCACCGGCACTCGCTCACGCAGGTGATCCAGTGGGCGGCGATCGTGCTCATCTACTCGATCGCGGTGTTCTTCGTGCTGGACCGGCTCGGTGTCCCGGTGACCGGCCTGGTCGCCCCGGCCACGGTGCTCGGCGTGGGGCTGGGTTTCGGCGCCCAGCGGATCGTCGGCGACGTGCTCGCCGGCTTCTTCATCATCACCGAGCGGCAGTACGGCTTCGGCGACGTCGTCTCCATCCAGGTGGTGGGCGGTGGCGACCCGGCGGCGGGCACGGTCGAGGACGTGACCCTGCGCGTGACGCGGGTCCGCTCGGCCAACGGCGAGGTCGTCACGGTGCCGAACGGGCAGATCGTCAAGGTCGTCAACCTCTCGCGCGACTGGGCGCGCGCCGTCGTCGACGTCCCCGTGCCCTCGTCGGTTGACGTGAACCGGGTGAACGAGATCCTGCGCGAGGTGGGCCGGGAGGCGTTCCGCGACCCGGCGATGCGGCCGCTGCTGCTCGACCCGCCGACGGTCATGGGCGTGGAGACCCTGGGCCTGGACGAGGTCAACGTCCGGGTGGTGGCCCGCACGCTGCCGGGCAAGCAGTTCGAGGTGGGCCGTGACCTGCGCGCCCGCGTCGTCCTCGCCTTCCGCCGGCAGGGCCTCCAGGTGAGGCAGCCGACCGGGCCCGAGGCCCCGAGCGACGGATCGACCGCGGTGCAGGAGGGGGTCCGATGAGCAGCCCGGAGCAGTCGACGCCGACCGGGGACGCCGCGACGCCGACGGTGAGCACCGCACCCGCGGCCGCGCCGCAGCACCGCTGGTGGTCCTCGATCCCCTCCCACCTCGGGCGCGCCCGCACGTCCACGGTCGTGCTGGCCGTGCTGTTCGTGGGCATCTTCGCCCTCTACCTCCAGGTGAAGCCGCCGGCGCCCGGCTCCCCCGTCACCGGGAACACCTCCGTGGAGCAGCCCGCCGCACCGACGACCGCGCCGCCTCCGACGCCGCCGGCTCCCACCGAACCCGAGCCGACGATCGAGCCGGAGGAGGAGGAGCAGGAGGAGCAGGAGACGACGACGCCGACCCGCACGACGGCACCGACGCCGCGCACCACTCCGCCCACCACCGAGCCCGAGCAGACCACGGAGCCGGAGGAGCCGGTGTCCACCGCGCCGGAGGAGGAGTCCCCCGGCGGGGCGAGCGCCCCCACCACGGTGAGCCCGCCGCGCTGAGGCTCAGAACGAGGTGACGACGGCGATGCCGGGCCGCCGCCCGACCTCGGCCAGGGCGGCGCCGGCCTCGTCGAGCCCGAGCTCGCGGGTGATCAGCGGTCGCGGGTCGAGCCGGCCCGCCGCGATCAGGCCGAGCAGCTCGGGATAGGCGTGGGCGGCCATGCCGTGGCTGCCCAGCACCTGCAGCTCCAGGGCGATGACGCGCTCCATCGGCACGTCGGCCCGCCCCTGGTCCGGCGGCAGCAGCCCGACCTGCACGTGGCGTCCGCGCGGGCGCAGGCCGTGGATCGAGGAGGCGCAGGTGGCCGGGGCGCCCAGGGCGTCGAGGGAGACGTGCGCGCCGCCGCCGGTCAGCTCCAGGATCGCGGCCGGGACGTCGCCGGCGCCGTCCACGGTGTGCTCGGCACCGAGTGCGCGGGCCAGCTCCAGCGCGCCGGGGGCGACGTCCACGGCGATGACGCGGGCGCCGGCAGCGGCGGCGATCTGCACCGCGGAGAGGCCGACGCCCCCGCAGCCGTGCACTGCGACCCACTCCCCCGGCCGCACCCGGCCCACCTGGACGACCGCCCGGAAGGCGGTCGCGTACCGGCAGCCGAGCGCCGCCGCGGTGGCGAGGTCCAGCTCCTCGGGTATCGCGACCAGGTTGACGTCGGCCGCGTCCAGGGCGACGAACTCGGCGAGCGAGCCCCAGTGCGTGAAGCCGGGCTGCGTCTGGCGGGCGCACACCTGGTGCTCCCCCGCGGCGCACTGCGCGCACCGACCGCAGGCGTTGACGAAGGGCACGGTCACCCGGTCGCCCACGCGCCAGGTGCTGACGCCCTCACCCACGGCAGCCACCGTGCCGGCCAGCTCGTGCCCGGGCACGTGCGGCAGGACGACGTCGGGATCGTGGCCCTGCCAGGCATGCCAGTCGCTCCGGCAGATCCCGCTGGCGCCGACCTGCACCACCACGCCGCCCGGTCGCGGCTCCGGATCGGGGACGTCCCGGACCGAGAGCGGGCCGCTGAAGGACTCGAAGAGAAGTGCGCGCACACCCCCAGCCTGCCCGTCATGATGCTGATGTTTCACGTGTGACAACGCGGCCCTAGTATCGGCAGTGGCTCACGAGAGGCAGCGACAAGCACCTGGCTGGCTGCCCGGCAACCTCAACTCCGTCTGAGGTGCTCCAGGGGAAGAGCCGGCTGGTCGGCGTCCGCCGTCCGGCAAGGACGGAGTTCCTGCGCGCCGCGGGATCTCCCGCGAGCGTGAAGGAGACGGCGCATGACCGACCCGCAGAGCTGGAGCTTCGAGACCCGGCAGATCCACGCCGGCACGAGCCCCGACCCCACGACCGGCGCCCGCGCGCTGCCGATCTACGCGACCACCGCCTACCAGTTCCGCGACAGCAAGCACGCCGCGGACCTCTTCGCGCTGGCCGAGATGGGCAACATCTACACGCGGATCATGAATCCGACGCAGGACGCGCTGGAGCAGCGCGTGGCCTCGCTCGAGGGCGGCGTCGCGGCCCTGGCGGTGTCCAGTGGCCAGTCGGCCACCACGCTGGCGATCCTCAACGTCGCCGAGGCCGGTGACCACGTCGTCGCGTCCGCCTCGCTCTACGGCGGCACCTACAACCTGCTGCACCACTCGCTGCTGAAGATGGGCATCTCCGTCTCGTTCGTCGAGGACCCCGACGATCCGGAGAACTGGCAGTCGCTGGTCCAGGAGAACACCCGGGCGTTCTACGCCGAGACGATCGGCAACCCGAAGGGCGACCTCCTCGACATCGAGGCCGTCGCCGGCGTCGCCCACCGCAACGGGGTGCCGCTGATCGTCGACAACACCATCGCCACACCGTTCCTCATCCGGCCCTTCGAGCACGGTGCCGACGTCGTCGTGCACTCCGCCACCAAGTACCTGGGCGGGCACGGCACCGTCATCGCCGGCCTCATCGTCGACGGCGGCTCGTTCGACTGGACCGGCGGCAGGCACCCGATGTTCACCACACCGGATCCGACCTACCACGGCGTGGTCTACGCCGACCTGGGCGCGCCCGCCTTCGCGCTCAAGGCCCGCGTGCAACTGCTGCGCGACCTGGGTCCCGCCGTCTCGCCGTTCAACGCCTTCCTCGTCGTCCAGGGCATCGAGACGCTCTCCCTGCGCATGGAGCGGCACGTCCAGAACACCCTGCGCGTGGCGCAGTTCCTCGAGGCGCACGACGCGGTGGAGCGGGTGAACTACCCGGGGCTGGAGTCCTCCCCCTGGCACGCGGCGCAGCAGAAGTACGCGCCCAAGGGCGCCGGCGCCGTGCTGACCTTCGAGCTGCACGGCGGGCGCGAGGCCGGCCAGCGGTTCGTGGAGGCCCTCGAGCTGCACAGCCACGTGGCCAACATCGGCGACGTGCGCAGCCTGGTCATCCACCCGGCGTCGACGACGCACTCGCAGCTGACGCCCGAGGAGCAGCTGACGACCGGCGTCACCCCGGGACTGGTGCGCCTGGCCGTCGGCCTGGAGGGGATCGAGGACATCCTCGCCGACCTCGAGGCCGGTTTCCGGGCCGCCAAGTCGGCCTAGGTGCGGAGCGCCTGATGGGCGGGTGGGTCGAGGGGGATCCGGTCGGCGACCGGGTCTTCCTCGACCTGCCCGCGTTCCGCCCCGAGCGCGGCGGCCTCCTGCCCTCGGTCCGGGTCGCCTACGAGACGTGGGGAACGCTCGCCCCCGACGGCGGCAACGCGGTGCTGGTGGAGCATGCGCTCACCGGGGACAGCCACGTCGTCGGCGACGCCGGACCCGGGCACGCCACGCCCGGCTGGTGGACGGGGATCGTCGGGCCCGGCGCGGCGCTGGACACCGACCGGTACTTCGTCGTCTGCGCCAACGTCCTCGGTGGCTGCCAGGGAACGACTGGGCCCTCCTCGCCCGCACCGGACGGCCGGCCGTGGGGCTCGCGGTTCCCGGAGATCACCGTGGGCGACCAGGTGCGGGTCGAGACGGCGCTCGCCGACGCGCTCGGCATCGACCGCTGGGCCTGCGTCGCGGGCGGCTCGATGGGTGGCATGCGGGCGCTGGAGTGGGCCGTCGCCGCGCCCGAGCGGGTCGGTGCCCTGTTCTTCCTGGCCTCGGCGGCGGTCGCCTCGGCCGACCAGATCGGCACCCAGACCACCCAGCAGGCGGCCGTGCGCGCCGATCCGCGCTGGGCCGGGGGCGACTACCCGCCGTCCGGTCAGCCCGCCGACGGCCTCGGGACCGCCCGCCGGATCGCGCACCTCACCTACCGTAGCGGCCTGGAGCTCGAGGCGCGGTTCGGCTCGGGTGTGCAGGACGACGGGCGCTACGCCGTCGCCTCCTACCTCGACCACCACGCCGACAAGCTGGCCCGACGGTTCGACGCCGGCAGCTACGTCGTCCTCACCGAGGCGATGAACAGCTGGGACGTCGGCCGCGGCCGGGGCGGGGTCGAGACGGCGCTGGGCCGCGTGACCGCGCGCGCGGTGGTCGCCGGCGTCGACACCGACCGCCTGTACCCGCCCGATCAGCAACGGCGGGTGGCCGAGGCGCTCGGTGTCCCGCTGCGGCTGATCGCCTCGCCGTACGGGCACGACGGGTTCCTTCTCGAAACCGGCGCGGTGGACGGGCTGCTGCGCGAGCTGCTCGACCGGCGAGACTGAGCGCGTGGACGACGACCTCCGGGCCCTGCGCTCGGCCTGCGACCGCGCCCTGGCCGGGCACGGCGAGTGGCGACCGGAGACCCTGCTGGCCGCGATCCCCGCGGACACGGTGCCCGACCGCTACGGCGACGGCGGTGTCGTGGCCGAGCTGGAGGCGGAGGTCGCCGAGGTGCTCGGCAAGCCGGGCGCGGTGTACCTGCCCAGCGGCGTGATGGCGCAGCAGGCGGCGCTGCGGGTGCACGCCGACCGCCGCGGGCGGCGCACCGTCGTCTGCCATCCCGAGAGCCATTTGATCGCGCACGAGGAGCAGGCCTTCGAACGGCTGCACGGCATGGTGCTGCGGCCGGCCGGCAACCGGTACGGGCTGCTGCTGCGCGCCGATCTCGACGCGATCGCCGAGCAGCCCGCGGCACTGCTGGTGGAGCTGCCGCAGCGCGACCTCGGCGGTCAGCTGCCGCCGTGGGCCGACCTGGTCGAGCAGGTCGGCTGGGCCCGGCAGCGCGGGGCTGCCGCACACCTGGACGGCGCCCGGCTGTGGGAGGCCTCCGCCGGGTACGACCGCTCCCCTGCCGACGTCGCCGGGCTGTTCGACACCGTCTACGTGAGCTTCTACAAGGGCCTGGGCGCGCTGGCCGGGTGCTGCCTGGCCGGACCCGACGACGTCGTCGCCGAGGTCCGCGAGTGGCGACGGCGGCTCGGCGGCACCCTGTTCGGGATGTGGCCGGGCGCCGCGTCCGCGCTCACCGGTCTGCGCGGCCGGCTGCCGTTGATGCCCGCCTACCTGGAGCGGGCCCGCGAGATCGCCGACGCCGTGCGCGACCTGCCCGGCGTCACCGTCGTCCCCGATCCGCCGCAGACGCCGATGCTGCACCTGCTGCTGCGGACCACCCCGGAGGCCTTTCCCGCCGCGGCCCGCCGGCTGGCAGCCGACGAGGGGTTGTGGACCTGGCCGCAGGCGGCGCGCACCGGCGACCCGGGCGTGGTGCGGGTGGAGCTGCCGGTGGGCGACGCCACGCTCGCCCTCACGGTCGGGGAGATCCGGACCGCCGTCGCCGCGCTGATCGCTCACGGCTAGCGTCGGCCGGGTGAGCTTCGACGTCGCCGCCCTGCGCGCCTGCTTCCCCTCGCTCGCCAGCGGCACCGCGCACTTCGACGGCCCCGGCGGCACCCAGGTCCCCGAGGCCGTCGCGGGAGCGGTGGCCACGACGCTGACCTCGCCGATCAGCAACCGCGGCTCGGTGACCGCCGCCGAGCGGTTCGCCGACGAGACCGTGCTCGCCGCGCGGAGCGCGATGGCCGATCTGCTGGGCGCCGACCCGGGCGGGGTCGTGTTCGGCCGCAGCGCCACCGCGCTGACCTTCGACCTGGCCCGCACGCTGGCCGCCGGCTGGGGCCCCGGGGACGAGGTCGTGGTCACCCGGCTGGACCACGACGCCAACATCCGGCCGTGGGTGCTGGCCGCCGAGGCCGCCGGGGCCACCGTGCGCTGGGCGGCCTTCGACCCGGCCACCGGCGAGCTGACCGCCGACGACGTCTCCGCGGTCCTCACCGCCCGGACCCGGCTGGTCGCGGTCACCGGCGCCTCCAACCTGATCGGCACCCGGCCGCCGCTGGCCGAGATCGCGGAGCGGGTGCACGCGGCCGGCGCGCTCCTCGCGGTCGACGGGGTGCATCTCACCGCGCACTCGCCGGTGGACCTCGCGGCCCTGGGGGCGGACTTCTACACCTCCTCCCCGTACAAGTTCCTCGGCCCGCACTGCGGCGTGCTGGCCGCGGCCCCGGCCACGCTGGAACGGCTCCGCCCGGCCAAGCTGCTTCCCTCGACCGACGCCGTCCCGGAGCGCTTCGAGCAGGGCACCCTGCCCTACGAGCTGCTCGCCGGGACGACGGCGGCAGTCGACTTCCTGGCTGCCGTGGTCCCGGGCCCCGGTCCGCGGCGGGAGCAGCTGGTCGCGTCCATGACCGCCATCGAGGAGCACGAGGACCGGCTGCGCGAGCGCCTGGAGGACGGTCTGGCCGCGCTGCCCGGCGCCCGCCTGTGGTCCCGGGCGGCACACCGCACGCCCACGCTGCTGGTCACGTTCGAGGGCCGGGACGCCACGGCGGCCTACCGCTTCCTGGCCGCCCGCGGGGTCAACGCCCCGGCGGGCAACTTCTACGCGATCGAGGCCAGCCGGTGGCTCGGCCTCGGCGACACCGGCGGCCTGCGGGTGGGACTCGCGCCCTACAGCGACGCCGACGACATCGACCGGCTCGTCACCGGCCTGCGGGAGTGGCTCGCCGGCTGATCAGAGCCGGCGCACCTGCCGCGCTGCGTCCAGCCGGTCGGTGTAGCTGATCGCGTTGCCCTGGATGTGCAGCTGGTCGTCATCGGTCGCCTCGCGCAGCACCTTCGCGGGGACGCCGGCAATGAGCGAGCGGGGCGGGAACACCTTGCCCTGGGTGACGACGGCGCCCGCGGCCACGATCGAGCCGGACCCGATGTGCGCGCCGTTCATCACGATGCTGCCCATGCCGACGAGCACGTCGTCGTCGATGCGGCAGCCGTGCAGGACGACCCGGTGCCCGACGGACACCCGCTCCCCCACGACCAGCGGGAACCCGGGGTCGGAGTGCAGGGTGGAGCCGTCCTGGATGTTGGAGTCCGCGCCGATCGAGATGGTCTCGGCGTCGGCCCGGGCGATCGCGCCGTACCAGATGCTCGCCCGCGGGCCCATGGTCACCGCGCCCACCACCACCGCCGTGGGCGCGACGAACGCCGTGTCGTCGATCTGCGGGGTACCGGACTCCAGGGCTCCGACGAATGCGTCCATCGGGCGAACCTAGATCAGCCCGTGCGCGTGCACCGCCTCGGCCACCTGCAGGAATCCCGCCACGTTGGCGCCGAGCACCAGGTCGCCGGGTGAGCCGTACTCCTCGGCCGTCTCGTGGCAGCGCGAGTGGATGTCCCGCATGATCTCGGCCAGCCGGGCCTCGCTGTGCTCGAAGGTCCAGCGGTCGCGGGAGGCGTTCTGCTGCATCTCCAGCGCCGAGGTCGCCACGCCTCCGGCGTTGGCCGCCTTGCCGGGCGCGAAGGCCACGCCGGCCTCGCGGAAGGCCTTCACCGCCGCCGGGGTCGCGGGCATGTTCGCCCCCTCGACCACGTAGCGGCAGCCGTTCCCCGCCAGGGTGCCCGCGGCGTCGCCGTCGAGCTCGTTCTGCGTGGCGCTGGGGATCGCGACGTCGCAGGGGACGTCCCAGATGCTGCCGCCGGCCACGAAGCTCGCGGAGCCGCGCCGCTCGGCGTAGTCGGCGATCCGCCCGCGCTCGACCTCCTTGACCTGCTTGAGCAGGTCGAGGTCGATGCCCTTCTCGTCCACCACGTAGCCGCTGGAGTCCGAGCAGGCCACGGCGGTCCCACCCATCTGGTGCACCTTCTCGATGCCGTAGACGGCGACGTTCCCGGAGCCGCTGACCACGACCCGCTTGCCGTCGAAGGACTCCCCGCGAACGTCCATCATCGCCTCGGCGAAGAAGGCGGCCCCGTAACCGGTGGCCTCGGTGCGCACCAGGGCGCCGCCCCAGCCCAGCCCCTTGCCCGTGAGGACGCCGGACTCGTAGCGGTTGGTGATCCGCTTGTACTGGCCGAAGAGATAGCCGATCTCCCGAGCGCCGACCCCGATGTCGCCGGCCGGGACGTCGGTGTACTCGCCGAGGTGCCGGTAGAGCTCGGTCATGAACGACTGGCAGAACCGCATGACCTCGGCGTCCGAGCGGCCCTTGGGGTCGAAGTCCGAGCCGCCCTTGCCGCCGCCGATGGGCATGCCGGTGAGCGCGTTCTTGAAGATCTGCTCGAAGCCGAGGAACTTGACGATGCCGAGGTTCACCGACGGGTGGAACCGCAGACCACCCTTGTACGGACCGAGTGCGGAGTTGAACTCGACCCGGAAGCCGCGGTTGATCTGCACCTCGCCCGAGTCGTCCTGCCACGGCACCCGGAAGATGATCTGCCGCTCGGGCTCGCAGATCCGCTCGATCGTCTTCATCTCGGCGTACTCGCTGTGTCGGCCGAGGACGACGGCCAGCGAGTCGAGCACCTCGCGGACGGCCTGGTGGAACTCGTCCTCGCCCGGGTTGCGGCGCAGGACCGCGTCGTAGATCTCCTGCACCTTCGCCGGCACGTCCACGTGCATCCAGGGCCTCCTGCTGCTGATCGTCGCGGGCTCTCAACGTACGTGGGGTGCGCGGGGAGCGCCCTCGGTGCCGGTCCTCAGCCGGTGATCTCGGCGAGCGCGCGCGGGATCTCCGCCGGCAGCTCGCGCGCCAGGAAGCCCAGCCGGCCGACGGAGGAGGAGAGCCGCTCGCCGGTCCGGCCGTGCAGGAAGGCGGCCCAGACGGCGGCCTGCGCCGGGTCGGCGCCGCGGGCCAGCAGGCCACCGGTGATGCCGGCTCGGACGTCGCCGGAGCCGGAGACACCCAGGCCCTGCTCCCCGCTCTCGTCCCGCCACACGGTGCCGTCCGGGGCGGCGATCCAGGAGACCGCCCCGCCCAGCCCCACGACGGCCTGGGCACGGTCGGCGAGCTCGAGCGCCGAGGCTGCCGGGTCCTTCTCGATCACGTCGTCCCCGACGTGCAGGGCGTAGGCCAGTTCCGTGGGGTTCGGGGTGAACACCACCCGGCCGTCCAGGTGGTGCACGGAAGCGTCGTTCGCGGTGACGCAGGCCAACCCCAGGGCATCCAGCGCCAGCGGTCCGGTCAGGTGCGGCAGCAGCCGCTCCCCGAACGCCTGGGTCTCCTCCGTGTCGGCCATCCCCGGGCCGATGAGGACGGCGTCGGCGGCCTCGGCGAGGTCGCGGACGGTGTCGGCGGCCTTCGCGCTGACGGCTCCGCCCGGCGTCTCGGGAAGGGCACGGACGAGCGCCTCGGGCAGAGCGGTCGCGACGAACGGGGCAAGGGACTCCACCGTGGCGACCTGCAGCTTGCCCGCACCCGCCCGCATCGCGGCCTCGGCGGCCAGCAGGACCGCACCCAGGGTCTCGGTGCTGCCACCGACCACCAGGATGGAGCCGCGGGCGTTCTTGCTGCCCCCGGGCTCCGGCAGCGGCCAGGCCCGCAGCAGATCGGGCGTGACGTGGATCGGCTCAGGCACATGGCGCGGCATCGGGCTCCTCGGTGACGTTCTCGGACTGGTCGAGCAGGTGGTCCACGACGTTGAACACGCGCAGATGGAGCGTGCCGTCGTCGTCGGCCTCGTACCGGGTGAGGGAGGCATTGGCCACCTGGTGGTGGGCGTCGATCTCGAGCAGCTCCTGCTCGGTGAGCTCCTCCAGCACGTAGCGGAACACCATGACGACGGCCTGGTGGGCGACGACCAGCAGCCGCTGCCCGTCGTGCCGGAGCGCCTCGGTGGCCAGCAGGCTGCGGATGCGCAGGGCGACGTCGGCCCAGCTCTCGCCACCGGGCGGGCGGTAGTAGAACTTGCCCAGCAGGTCCCGGCGTCGCGCCTCGTCCGGGAACTGCTCCCGGATGCCGGCGCCGGTCATCCCGTCGAAGGCGCCGAAGTCGCGCTCACGCAGCCGCTCGTCGGCGCGCACGGGCAGGTCCAGCTCCGCGGTGGCCAGCTCCGCGGTGGCCAGGGCGCGCGTGAACGGCGAACTGAGGACGGCCGTGGGCCGCTCCTCGGCGGGCAGCGCCGCGAGGTACCGGCCGAGGGCCTCGGCCTGCGAGCGGCCGGTACCCGACAGCGGGACGTCGGGGTCGCGGACGTCGAGCTGGAGGCGCCCGGCGCCGTCGGCGCGGGCCTGGGCGTCGGCGACGTTCCCGAGGCTCTCCCCGTGCCGGACCAGCCACACCGCAGCCGGTCCCGGTCCCCGGTCGCCCACGCGGTCCCCCTCCTCCGTCCCCACCTCCGCCGGGCGGTCCCCGCACGCCGGTAGCCGCCGCACCGGGGCTCGAAACCGTCGGATCCGCACAGCAGGATGACGGCGTGACCGAACCTCCGGATCTGCAGGTGCTGGCGTTCGCCGACCAGGCCGCACTCGAGGAGTGGCTGGAGGAGCACTCCGCCACCGCTCCGGGCCTCTACGTCAAGATCGCGAAGAAGGGTTCCGGAGTGCCGTCGGTCGACTGGGCCGGGATGGTCGAGGTGCTGCTGTGTTTCGGCTGGATCGACGGCCGGGCGAACCGGCTCGACGACTCCTGGTATCTGCAGCGGGTCACGCCGCGACGGCCGCGCAGCGTGTGGTCCCTCAAGAACGTGGAGACCGTCGCCCGGCTCACGGAGGAGGGCCGGATGCGGCCGGCAGGTCTCGCGGCGGTCGAGGCGGCGAAGGCGGACGGGCGCTGGGAGCGGGCCTACGCCGGACCGGCCACCATCACGGTGCCCGACGACCTGGCGGCGGCTCTGGACGCCGCGCCCGCGGTCCGCGCGGCGTTCGACGCGCTCAGCGCTGCCGAGCGCTACGCGGTGCTGTGGCGGGTGCAGACCGCGGCGACCGCGCAGACCCGGGCGAAGCGGATCGCGGCCGCGCTGCGGTCGCTGGCCGACGTCAGCCGGTGAGGCGGACGCCGTACCGGAAGCCACCCTGGTCGACCGTGGTGACCGACAGCGGCGTTCCGTAGGTGCGGGCGTGCACGATCTGCCCGTTCCCGATGTAGAGCGCGACGTGGCTGATCGGCGTGTAGTAGAAGACGAGGTCGCCGGGCTGCAGCTCGGCCCGGGAGACCTGTCGGCCGATCTGCGCCTGGGCCCGGCTGCTGCGCGGGAGCGTCACGCCGGCGGCGGCGTAGGCGTAGGACGTCAGGCCGGAGCAGTCGAACGCGCCGGGGCCGGCGGCGCCCATGCGATAGGGCAGACCCACCTTGGAGAGCGCGACCTGGATCGCGGTCGCCGCGGCACCGCTCGGGGCCACCGGCAGGTCGGAGGCGTCCGGGGTGGCCAGCCTCGGACCGGCGACCAGCGTCGAGACGCGGTCCTGCTCGGCGGCCGACAGGCGGGCGAGGTCGGACTGGTACTCGGAGGCGCGGCGCTCGACCTCGGCCTGCTGCTGCTTGAGCTGCTCGAGGCCGGCCTGGGCGTTCGCGGTGGCCTGGTCGGCGGCGGCCTGGGCCTGCTCGGCGGCGGAGCGGGCCGCGGACACCTCGGCGATGACGCTGTTGGTGTGGGCGGCGATCATGTCCAGCGTCGCCATCTGCTGCACGAGGTCCTCGGCGGAGGCGCTGGTGAGGAACGCGGCGACGCGCGACTCCTGCTCGCGGAAGGTGCTCTTCGCGATCGCGCGGATCTGCGGCTCGTGGACGGCGAGGGCCTGACGGGCGGTCTCGGCCTGCGCGGCGGCGGTGGCGGCGGCGGTCTGCTGGGCAGCGACGATGTCCTCCGCCTCGTGCACCTGCGCCTCGATGACGGTCAACTGCTGCGCCGCCTTGGCGACGAGGTCAGCGGCCTCGGCCACGCTCCCGGGGGCGGCGGTGGCCGCCGTCGGGCTGAGCGTCGCCGTCGCGGCCGCCATCAGCGCGGCGCCGACCGCGAGGACGGCGCGCGAGCGGCGACGAGGAGTTCTGCGCTGCGACTGCACCGTGGCCTCCGATCACCTGCGCCGGGCCCGGGGAAGGGGCCTCAACCATGCGCGTCAGCACGGAACGTAGGGAGGCAGTGTCGGCAGGTAGTGGTCGGCGCGCCCAACGCAAGACCTACGACCACCTCATCCAGCACATGGGCCCCACGAGTGCGCAGCCGTCCCGCGCGCGGCGGTCAGCGGGCGCGCGGTCCTCGCGCCGTGCCGTCGGGGCGGCGGTCCGGCGCGAGCGGCACGAACCGGTCCGCGAGCGCGCCGGTGACGAAGGAGTAGACAGCCTTGTGGCCGACGTCGACGACCTGGTCGCGACGGGACCAGGTCCAGGGCGGTGCGCCGACCCCCGTCGCGTTCTCCAGGGTCTGGTCTGTGGCCAGCCGCACGGAGGTGTGCCAGGCCGACGCCCGCCAGCCGCGCAGACCCGAGGCGGCCCAGATGCCACGAAGGGCCCCGGCGGCGGCGCCGGTGCCCCAGTGCATGACGTGGTTGCGCACCGGCGGGCGGGCGGAGCCCGGCAGGCGGCGGCGGGTGGTGAGCGCGGTGAGGGTGCGCGCCGGCACGTAGCTGTCCGGACGCCCGGTGACGGCCTGCTCCGCCTTCTCCCCGAGCGTCATCGCGGCGACGCCGGCCAGACCGGCGAGAGCACCCCTCAGGGCAGCGCGTCCCAACATGGGCACACGCCTACCCCATCGGGAACGTGCTGGAACGGCCTTCTCGCAGGGCCCCGGCCCGAGCACGTGAGGTGCAGGAACGGCCCCGTCGCAGGGCCCCGGCGCGAGCGCAGCGAGTGCCGGGGGGCGACGGGGTCCTTCAATCAGCCGGCGAGGGGCTCCTGGGCCTCCAGCCCGGCGAGGGACTGGAAGTCGCGGAGGATCGCCGAGAGCTCCTCGGAGGTCCACGGCTCGCAGCAGTCGCACCCGTCCTCGCGGAAACTGGCCAGACCGATGGAGCCACCGGCCTGGTCCTCGACGATGGCGAGGTGGCCGGCGGACGGGTGGCGGTGGCAGGCGCAGCCCGCGGCGCAGAGGCCGAGGCCCCAGCCGGAGATGACGACGGTGTGCCCGTCGTCGCGGACCTTGCCCACCTGGAAGACGGACGGCTTGCGGCTCCTGCTCACGGAGTTCTCCCCTCGAACGGTCCCCGGGAAGCGGGGCCCGGTGCGATGAACGGAAAATTCGAGCTACGGAAGGTTTCGGCAGATCCAGGTCTGGGGTAAAGCTCTCCGACCGCTCATTCCGCAACCGAGCGTAATTCCTCGTTCACGTGTCGTCGCCGTCAGTTTCCGCCAGCCGTGCCGAGATCCACTTGTGGGAACTGTGACGGAACGCCCCCACCCCGATCAGCTCGCGGGGCTGACGCTGCTCATGTTGAAGTCCGGCACCCGCAGCGTCGGCATGGCCGTGCGCGTGAACCAGTCGTTCCACTCCCGCGGGAGTGTCCGCTCGGTGACGCCTGCCTGGACCGCCCGCCCGAGCAGGTCGACCGGCGACTCGTTGAACCGGAAGTTGTTGACCGCCCCGGTGACCTCGCCGCCCTCCACGAGGAAGACGCCGTCCCGGGTGAGCCCGGTCAGCAGGAGCGTCTGCGGGTCGACCTCGCGGATGTACCAGAGCGTCGTCAGCAGCAGGCCGCGGTCGGTCGCCGCGATCATCTCCTCCTGCGTGGCCGTGGCCGTCGGGTCCTCGAGGATCAGGTTGTCGACGGCCGCCGTCGCCGGGGCCGTGGTCCTCAGCGCCCAGGCGCGCGGGCGGACCAGGTTGGCGAGCACCCCGCCCGAGATCCAGTCCACCGCCGGCGTCGCCATGCCGTTGTCGAACACCGACGCCCCACCCGAGGAGGCGGCGACGACCTGGAACGGCGAGGCCTCCAGGCCGGGGTGGCGCGGATCGCTGCGCAGCGTCAGCGGCAGCTGCGTCAGCCGATCGCCTATGCGGTTGCCCCCGCCGGGCCGGGCGAAGACGTTGCGCCCCTCGTCGGCGTCGCGGGCCTCCATGGTCCAGTAGAGGTAGATCATCAGGTCGCTCACGGCCGACGGCGGCAGCAGCGTCTCGTAGCGGCCGGCGGGCAGGTCGACGCGCCGCTGCGACCAGGCCATCTTCTTCTGCACGTCGGCCGCGAGGTCCGCGACCGACACGTCGGCGAAGTCCCGCGTGCTCGTGCCGGCCCACACCGAGCGGCTGAAGTCGGGGGTCTTGCCGTTGAGCTCCACCCGCCCGGTGGGCTGGTCGTGCCGCAGGCGCAGGCCGGTGGAGCTGCCCAGGTAGGTGGTGCGCATCGTGTGCTCGGCGAAGCCGTAGAGCAGCTCGCCGCGGTCACCCGCCTCGCCGAACGCCTGTCCCAGCGCCGGTGCGAAGTCGGCGAACACGCCGATCGAGGTGCCGGCGGGGTCGGCGTCCCAGTCTCCGGAGCCCGGCGGCACCCCGCCGTCGGGATCAGGGCCGATGAGCGGCATGGCGTCCTCGGCCGGTCCGGCGTCGCGGGCGGACTGCTCGCTGGCGGCGACGAGATCGGCGATGTCGGGCGTTCCGCTCCGGGTCACCGTGCCGGCCGCCATGCCGGTGCCGCCGTCGACGAACGAGACGACGACAATCTGCCGGGAGCGCATGGCCCCGTTGGTGGTGAGGCTGTTGCCGGCCCACCGCAGGTTGGCCTCGGAGCCGTCGACGACGACGGTGACCTGCCCGTCGGCGGTGGACGCGGCCAGCGCCTGCTCGACCAGGTCCTGCGCGCGGTGCTGCGTCATCGCTCGACTCCGGTCTCGTTCCGCTCCTCGGTCGCTGGCGCTCCCTGCGATGCTCGCTCGACCGTCGCCCTCGGCATCATCGCCCGGCCTCCTCGACCGTGTTGAGGATGGTCACGTTCTCGAACAGCGCGGTCGGGCAACCGTGGCTGACCGCCGCGGTCTGGCCGGGCTGGGCCTTGCCGCAGTTGAAGGCGCCCCCGAGGACGTAGGTCTGCGGGCCGCCGACGACGCGCATGGAGCCCCAGAAGTCAGTCGTCGTCGCCTGGTAGGCGACGTCGCGCAGCTGTCCGGCCAGCCTGCCGCCCTCGATCCGGTAGAACCGCTGGCCGGTGAACTGGAAGTTGTAGCGCTGCATGTCGATCGACCAGCTCTTGTCGCCGACCACGTAGACGCCGCGCTCGACCCCGGCGATGACGTCCTCGGTGGACGGTCCGTCGGGGGCCGGCTGCAGCGACACGTTGGCCATCCGCTGCACCGGCACGTGCCCCGGCGAATCGGCGAACGAGCAGCCGTTGGAGCGCTCCATGCCCTGCAGTCGGGCCATGTTCCGGTCGACCTGGTAGCCCACGAGGACGCCGTCGCGGACGATGTCCCACTGCTGGGCGGCGACGCCCTCGTCGTCCCAGCCGACGCTGGACAGCCCGTGCAGGGCGGTGCGGTCGCCGGTGACGTTCATCAGCGGTGACCCGTACTGCAGCGTGCCGAGCAGGTCGGGCGTCGCGAACGAGGTGCCGGCGTAGGCCGCCTCGTAGCCCAGCGCCCGGTCGAGCTCGGTGGCGTGGCCGATGGACTCGTGGATCGTGAGCCACAGGTTCGACGGATCGACGACGAGGTCGTAGCGGCCCGCGGTCACAGACGGGGCCTTGGTCTTCTCCCGCAGCAGCTCCGGGATCTCGGCCAGTTCCGTACGCCAGTCCCAGCCCGTGCCGGTCAGGTACTCCCAGCCGCGGCCGGCCGGCGGGGCGAGAGTGCGCATGCTCTCGAAGGACCCGGTGGCCCGGTCAACGGTGAGCGCGGTGAAGTCGGGGTGGATGCGCACGCGCTGCTGGGTGGTGCGGGTGCCGGCCGTGTCCGCGTAGTACTTCTGTTCCTTCACGAGCATGCAGGCGGCCTGCACGTGCTCCACACCGTCGGCGGCGAGCAGCTGCTCGGAGAGCTCGGTGAGCAGCCCGGACTTCTCGGCGTCGGGCACCGTGAACGGGTCGACGTCGTAGGCCGAGACGTAGGTGACGTCGGCGTACACCGGCTCGGGCGCGAGCTCGACGCGGTCGCGGTTCAGGGCCGCGGCCACCTGCGCGACGGCGACCGCCTCCTCGGCCAGGCGCACCGCCTCGGCCGCGGTGAGGACGACGCCGGCGGCGAAGCCCCAGGTGCCCTCGTGCACCACCCGGACGGCGAGGCCCAGGTCCTCCCCGTCGGTGAAGGACTCGGGGCGGGCGTCCCGGAGGCTGATCGTCTGGGTGCGGATGCGCTCGACGCGGAGATCGGCGTGCTCGCAGCCGAGATCGACCGCCCGGGTCAGGGCGGCGTCGGTGAGGGCGGACAGCGGCAGCGCGAGGAACGCCTCGTCGACGGCGCGGAGAGCTGGCACGGCCTCCTGTCTACCAGCGTCGCGGTAGGGGTGAGGTCGCAGCGCCGGGGTAAGCGCCTGCGCATGGCGGACCTGGACGACCGGCGCGCGGGCGACGTGACGATGACCTTCGGCGGCAACGCCACGATGTTGCTGCGCATCGGGGCGTTCACCCTGCTCACCGACCCGAGCTTCCTGCACCGCGGTCAGCGGGCCTACCTCGGCAAGGGCCTGTGGACCCGGCGGCTCACGGACCCGGCGCTGCAGCCGACCCAGCTGCCGCCGCTGGACGCGATCCTGCTGTCGCATCTGCACGGCGACCACTGGGACGACATCGCCACCCGTCACCTGGACAAGGAGACGCCCGTCGTCACCACCCAGGAGGCGGCGAAGGCGCTCAACCGCAAGGGCTTCGCCGCGACGTCGGACCTGCGGCCGTGGCAGCAGCACGTGCTCGCCCAGGGCACGGACGAGGAGCTGCGCATCACCTCGGTGCCCGGCGTGCACGGGCCGGGGCCGCTGGCGAAGGTGCTGCCCCCGGTCATGGGCAGCGTCCTGGAGCTGGTGCGCGGCGGGGAGGTGAGCTGGCGCGGGTACATCAGCGGCGACACGCTGTTCCGGCCGTTCCTCGGCGAGGTGCTGGAGCGGTGCGGGCCGCTGGACGTCGTCATCCCGCACCTCGGCGGGACCAAGGCGCTCGGGCTGACGGTGACGATGGACGGCCGGCAGGGCGCGGACCTCGTCGAGCTGCTCAAGCCGCCGGTGACCGTGCCGGTGCACTACGACGACTACGACCGGTTCGCCTCGCCGCTGGGGGACTTCGTCGCCGAGGTGGCCCGCCGGCGGCTGCCCGGCACGGTCCGGCCCGCGTACCGCGGCGAGACCATCAGCCTGCGGGCGTAGCTCTCCGATCATCCCGCGGGCCGACGCGCGAGGATGTCGCCCTGCCAGAGGCTCGACGCATGGCGAGCAGAGCGACGAAGACGGTGCTGGGCGGGGCGTTCGTGGCGGCGATGGTGGCGGCGACTGGCCCGACCTCGGCGCGGGGCAGGCGCTGCTGTGCGACGGCTGGGTGACCGTCGTCCTGGAGGACCGGCTCTACACCTGGACCGACGACGCACTGCTCGCCGCCTGGTGACCGGTTCCGGCCAGGAGCGCGTCCAGCTGGGCGTCGACCACGTGGCCGAGGAAGCTCAGCCCGCGGCGAGACGGGCCGAGCGCACGGCGACCTCGGTGCGCAGCGCGTCGACGTCGACCCTGGTGCTCGCGCCGTCCCGCACGACGGCGCGGCCGCCCACCCACACGTCGCGGACGTGCCGCCCGGCGCCGGACCAGACGAGGTGGGCCAGCACGTCGCCGGGATCGCCGACCGGCTCGAAGGCGAGGTCACGGGTGTCGACGTGCACGAGATCGGCGCGGCGTCCGGCCTCGAGCTGCCCGAGATCCGGACGGCCGACGGCGTCGGCAGCGCCACCGGTGGCGAGCCAGAACGCCTCGGCCGCGGTGAGCGCGGTCGCGGACCGCTCGCGGAGCCGAGCCATGCCGGCGGCGAGCCGGAGGTCGGCGAACAGGTCGAGGGAGTCGTTGGAGGCAGGCCCGTCGGTACCCAGGCCCACCCGGATGCCCCGGTCGAGCATGGGGCGCAGGGGTGCGACGCCGCTGGCCAGCTTGGCGTTGCTGGCCGGGCAGTGAGCGACGGCGACGTCGTACTCCTGCCAGAGCTCCTGGTCGGCGTCGTCCATGTGCACGCAGTGGGCGGCGAGGACCCGGCCACCCAGCACGTCGTACGAGGCGAGGAGTGCCGGCACCGACAGTCCGTGCGCGGCGAGGAGCTCCTCGCCCTCGGTGGCGGTCTCGGCGACGTGCAGGTGCAGCAGCAGGCCGTGCTCGCGGGCGGCGCGGGCCGCGTCGGCGAGCACCGGGAGCGGCACGGTGTAGGCCGCGTGCGGTCCGATCCCGTACTCGAGGTGCCGTCGTCCGGGGCGCTCGCGGCCAGGGCGACGGCGGCCTCGAGCTGCTCGGCCACCGGAGGCATCCCGGGCAGCGGGAGCAGCGGCGTCGCGATGATGGCCCTGGCGCCGGTGGCGGTGACCGCGGCGGCGATCCGCTCGGGCTGGAAGTACATCTCCACGGTGGTGGTGATGCCGTTCCCCAGCATCTCCGCCGATGCCGCCGTCATGGCCACCTCGACGTCCTCGGGAGTGAGCCGGGCCTCGCGCGGCCACATGACCTCGCGCAGCCAGCGGTCCAGCGGCAGCCCCTCGCCCTGGCTGCGGAACAGCACCATCGCGGCGTGCGAGTGGGCGTTGACCAGCCCGGGGGTCAGCACCCCGGGCAGCGCGAGGACGTCGGCGTCCGCGGCGTCGGGCGCCTCCCCGGCCGGGCCCACCCAGGTGATCCGCCCGTCGGCGACGTCCACGACGGCGTCCGGGACGACGGTCCCGGCGCGGTCGCCGAGAACGGCGGCCCGGGCGGTGAAGCGCTGGCGCATGCCTGCCGACGGTAGTGCCGTTCGCAGACCGCGTCGCGGCAGCGCACCGCACCGCACCGCACCCGCCGATACCGTGGGCGGCATGGACCTCCTCGCCGCAGCCACCGACGAGGGTGGGATCACCGGTTTCCTGCTTCGGCTCGTGGAGATGCTGGGCCCGGTCGGCGTGGGCCTGAGCATCCTGGCCGAGACCGTCATCCCGCCGATCCCCAGCGAAGCGGTGCTGGGTCTGGCCGGCGTCCTGATCAACCAGGGGCGGATGTCGGTCGTCCCGGTGATCCTGTTCGCCACGCTGGGCTCGATCCTCGGCGCGATCTTCTTCTACTACGTCGGACGGGCGCTCGGCCCGCGCCGGTCGCACGCCTTCCTCGACCGGTTGCCGCTGGTCGAGACCGAGGACGTGGACCGGACCTTCGCCTGGTTCGAGCGGCACGGGCGGTCGGCGGTGTTCTTCGGCCGGATGGTGCCGATCGTGCGCAGCTTCATCTCCGTGCCGGCCGGGGTGGTGCGCATGCCGTTCGGCCAGTTCCTGCTGTTCAGCGCGGCTGGCAGCCTCATCTGGAACAGCGTGCTGATCGGCCTGGGCGTGGCGGCCGGGGACTTCATCGAGAAGAACCTCAAGTACCTGGACTACGTCGTCGTGGCGGGGGTGGTGCTCGTGGTGGCCTGGCTGGTCTACCGGAAGGTCAGCGGGAGGATGCACCGGCCCCCGACGGCCGGCGCCGACCTCCCGCCGGACGAGCGCGACCAGCCGGCATGACCCGCCGCCGCCCGGAGGTCGTGGCCTTCGACGTCAACGAGACGCTGCTGGACCCGTCCCCGGTGCGTGCCGCACTGGTGGAGGCCGGGCAGCCCGGATCGCTCCTGGGCACGGTGTTCGCCGCGCACGGCTGGGACGTGCTGGGCGCGCAGCGGGCCGGGCTGACCGGGGCCTGGTTCCCGCGCAGCGACCGGGCGTACCCGGCGGTGTACGAGCCGGCGCACGTGCGGGCCCAGGACCTGGCGGGTGCGGTGGACGCGCTGCTGGCCCTGCCGGCATGAGTGCGGCCGAGACGCTGGCGGTCGAGACCCCGCACGGGCCGGCCCGCGTGCTCACCGCCGGCGACGGCGGCGCGGGCACCCTCGTGCTGGGCCACGGGGCGGGCGGCGGCTCGGAGTCCGAGGACCTGGCGATGCTGGCGGCCGAGGCCGTCGACGCCGGCTGGCTGGTGCACCGGGTGGACCAGCCCTGGCGCGTGGCGGGCAAGCGGATCGCGCCGGCCCCGCCGCGGCTGGACGAGGCATGGCACGTGGTCCTGGACCGCTTGCGGGTGCTGGACCGACTGCCCGGGCGGCTGGTGCTGGGCGGCCGGAGCGCGGGCGCGCGGGTGGCCTGCCGGACGGCGGCGGACCAGGGAGCGGTCGGGGTGCTGTCGC
This sequence comes from Blastococcus atacamensis, assembly GCF_002938425.1. Lineage (GTDB taxonomy): Bacteria > Actinomycetota > Actinomycetes > Mycobacteriales > Geodermatophilaceae > Blastococcus > Blastococcus atacamensis. Next base: position 88,417 of record NZ_POQU01000002.1, read on the forward strand.
TGGCGTTTCCGCTGCACCCGCCGGGGAGGCCGGAGAAGAGCCGCGCACCCGAGCTGGTCGCCGTGCCGGTGCCGCTGGTCGTCGTGCAGGGCGAGACCGACGCGATGGGACGGCCCGAGCACGTGGCCGCAGCGCTGCAGGGCCACCCGGGCGCGTCGGTGTACGCCGTGCCCGGCGACCACTCGCTGAAGAAGAACCCGCACCTGGTGGCCGCTGCGGCGATGTCCTGGCTCACCGAGGTCCTCCCCGCCTGAGCCCACGCTCGGGAGAACCACCCACCGTCCTTCAGAACGGCGGCGGCTCCGCCCCGGCCGACGACCCGGATCGCCCCGACCCGGCGTGGAGCGGCTCTGCGCCGCACGGTGGATCGAGCGATCGAGCGCCGTCGAGTGCCATCGCCATCCCTGGTGGGCGGGTGACCCGGCGCACGCCGCTCGGGGTGGTCACGGTGAGCACCCCGTCGTCGTCCATCTCGAAGCGCCAGCCGGGTGCGTGGGTCTCCAACCGGTGGTGCCGGCGGCACAGGCAGCAGAGGTTCTCACAGCTGGTCGCGCCGCCCTCGGCGTGCGGAACCACGTGGTCGAGGTCGGCCCATCCGGCGTGGTTGCCACAGCCGGGATGGCGGCAGGTGCGGTCGCGGACGGTGGTGAAGCGGCGCTGCGGCGCCGACGGTCGGTACCGGTCCGTCCCGGGCGGCCGGTCGACGACCGGGCAGCGGCAGTGCCCATCCGGGTGGATCGTGCAGCCCCGCCGGGCGAGGCGTTCCAGCTCGCTGCGGGTGACGCTGGCCCGCAGCGCGCCGGTGACCGGGTCGACGACGGCGATGTCCAGAGAGCCACCTGCGGGCGCGCGCAGGCCACCGGGGCAGAGCGCGTCGAGCCGCTGCAGCAGTTCGCGGAGCTGCGCCGCCGTGACCGGCTGCCCGTCGACCTCGGCCGGCGAGGAGCCGGTCACCGGACCTACCTCAGCGGCGCCCTCCGCGGTGCACCGGGGTTCGAGCGCGGGCAGGGGCGCGACCACGGTGAGGTGGGCCGTGACCGGTGGGCGACGGGTGTCCCAGGGCCGCAGCACCAGATCGGCGAGGACTCCGGCCCGCAGCTGCCCGATCGGCCGGTCGTCGCCGTCCGGGCGTAGTGGTCGACGGTGTCGCGAAGCGCGGCCGCCAGGGGCTGGGGCAGGAACGCGGACAGCTCGGCCATGCCGTCACGACCCGCGCGCACGGTGACGTCGGCGCAGCGCTCCGCCTGGCGGCGCCGGCGTTCGGCCGCTGCTTCGTCCCGCCGCAGCAGCTCGGCACGGGCCGCCGCCCGGAGACCCGACACGGACAGCCGGTCCGCACGGAGCAGCACGGCGACCTCCACCTGGGACAGCACCTCGGGCTCCACCTCGCCAGTGACCGGTCCCAGCTCCGCGGCCGGCGCACGCGCACGGGGCCAGTCCAGCCGGCCGTCGGCGAGCGCGGCCCAGGTCGCCGGGAGGTGCCGGAGGAGGACCAGACTCTGGTCGGCGAGCGCGCTCGCCGCCGTGCGAGAGCAGTTCAGGACCTGCGCGAGCTCGTCGGCGAAGAACTCGCTCACCCCCGGAGCGGCCTCGCGCCCAGCTCCGGGCAGCCACTCGGGCGACGCCGCGCCGGGCTCGCCGACCTGCCGATCCAGGGTGTCGGGCCGACGGGCGGCGAGCTCTCCCACCAGCTCGGCCCGGGGTACGACAGTTCTGGAGCGTTCCGCGCACGTGACCAGCGGTTCTTCCGAGGATCGCCGGGCCGCTCACGAGTGGCGGAGCCGGCACGGGGGCACGCCGCCGACGGGCCGACCACGCGTAGCGCACAGCGCCGGGCGCCCCGCCCGGGCCGTACGGGTGGGTGACGTCAGCGGCGACGGCGGCGGCGCACGAGGAGCGCCACCAGGAGCACCACCCCGGCGATCCCGGCCGCCGGCGCGGCGTACCGGGACAGCGCCGCACCACCGGCGACCTCGAGCAGGTCGATCGGCTCGGGCTCGGCCGGCTTCGGGCGGCTCGTCGGCGCCTGGGCGGACGACGCGGCGGGACCGGCGGACGGCACGCTGCGCAGCGGCGCCCCGGTTGCCGGGCGGACCGGCGGCGCCGTCGGGCCCTTCGGCGGCGTGCTGGGCGCCTTCGCGCCGGGGGCGGTGTCCCGGGCGGCGGGCACGGAGTCCGTCGCCGCCGGGGCGGAGTCCGTCGCCGCCGGGGCGGAGTCCGTCGCCGCCGGGGCGGAGTCCGTCGCCGCCGGGGCGGAGTCCGTCGCCGCCGGGGCGGTGTCCGTCGCCGCCGGGGCGGTGTCCGTCGGCTCCGGCACCGCGCTCACCGGGGCCGTGGCCTTCTTCTTGGCCGCCGCCTTCGCCGGCGTGGCCTTCGCCGGCGCCGCCTTCGCGGGAGCCGGATCGGCGGCGGCGGGGGCCTTCGTCCCCGCCTCGTCGGAGTCGCCGGCCGACGTCACCTTGTCCGTCGTGGCGGCCGCGGCCTTCTTCGTCGCCGCAGCGGCCTTCTTGACCGCCTTGCCGGTCGCGCCATCCCCGGCCGCCTGCTCGGCTGAGGCGGCGATCTCCTCGACGGCTCCCGAGGCGGTGGCCACCGCCTTCTGCGCCGCTGTCTCCCGCTCGGCATGGCCCTGCGCGTCGCCCTCGCCCAGCTGGGCGGCGAGCTTGTCGGCGAACTGCCCGAGCAGCTTGTTGCCGACGTCGGTCATCACCCCACGGCCGAACTGCGCCGGGCGGCCGGTGATGTTCAGGTCGGTGAGCACGTCGACCCGGGTGACCGATCCTTCGGCCTTGAGCACGGCCGTCACGGTCGCCGCGGCCGTGCCGTTGCCCCGCTGATCCTTGCCGCGCGCGTCGATGACCGCGCGGTGCGCCGCCTCGTCCTTCTCGATGAACGAGGCCTTGCCCTGGTACGTGAGGTTGATCGGCCCCAGCTTCACCTTGACCCGGCCGGTGAAGTCGTCACCCGTCACCGAGTCCAGCGCGGCCCCGGGCATGCAGGGAGCGATCCGCTCGATGTCCAGCAGCACCCGCCACGCCTCGTCGACGGGGACCGGGACGGTGAACGAGTTCTCCAGCTGCACTGCCGTCCTCCTGGTGACGTACTGGAACGGCCCCCTTGCAGGGACCCGGCGCGAGCCTGCGAGTGCTGGGGGGCAAGGGGGTCCTTCGACAAGCTACAGCCCGGCGGCGGTGCTCACCGCCCGGCGCGTCAGCACCCTGGCCAGGTGCTGCCGGTAGTCGGCCTGCGCGTTCAGATCGCTGCTGGGCTCGGTGCCGTCGGCCGCGCGCTCGGATGCCGCGGCCACGGCCTCCGCCGTCGCCTCGGCCCCCGCGAGGGCCTCCTCGACCTGCCGGGCACGGAGCGGCGTCGGCCCCATGTTGGTCAGCCCGACGCGGGCCTCGGTGATCCGGCCGTTCTCCCGCCGCACCACCGCGGCGACCGCCACGATCGACCACGCCTGCGCCACCCGGTTGAACTTCTCGTAGTGCATGCCCCACGAGCCGGCCAGCTTCGGCACCCGGACCTCGACCAGCAGCTCGCCCTCGCCGACCGCAGTGGTCAGGTAGTCGAGGAAGAACTCGCTCGCCGGCACGGTGCGCCGTCCGCCCGGTCCGACGATCACGAACTCCGCGTCCAGCGCCAGCGCCACCGCCGGCAGGTCACCGGCGGGATCGGCGTGCACCAGGGCGCCGCCGAAGGTCCCGCGGTGCCGCACCTGCCGGTCGGCCACGGTGCCGGTCGCCTCGGCGATCAGCGGCGCGTGCTCGGCGATCAGCGGGTCGGCGAGGACGTCGGAGTGCGTCGTCATCGCGCCGATGACGATCGCGTCGCCGTCGTCCCGGACGCCTCGCAAGCCCTCGACCTTGCCGAGGTCGACGACGGTCTCCGGTGCGGCCAGCCGCAGCCGCATGACGGGGATGAGCGACTGCCCGCCGGCCAGGACCTTGACGTCCTCGCCGCCGTCGGCGATCGCCTGCAAGGCCTCATCGACCGTCGTCGGGCGGGCGTAGGCGAACGGCGCGGGGATCACAGGGCACCTCCGGAGGTGGACGGGGCGTCGGACGAGTCGACGGCCTGGGCGTTGCTCCGGGCCGGAGCCCGATCCCCGCCGTCCCCGCCCTGATGGATCGCTCGCCAGACGCGTTCGGGTGTCAGCGGCATGCGGATGTCCTGCACGCCCAGGTGCCGGACGGCGTCCAGCGCGGCGTTGACGACGGCGGGGGTGGAGGCGATGCAGCCGGCCTCGCCCACGCCCTTGGCGCCGATCGGGTTGCCGGGGGCGGCGTGCACCGTGTTGCCGGTGTCGAAGTGCGGCAGGTCCGAGGCCGCCGGCACGAGGTAGTCGACGAACGTGCCGGTGGTGAGGTTGCCGTCGTCGTCGTAGATGGCCTCCTCGTACAGCGCCTGCGCGATGCCCTGCGCCAGCCCGCCGTGCACCTGCCCCTCGACGATCAGCGGGTTGACGATCGTGCCGACGTCGTCGACGGAGGCGTACTTGCGGATCTTCACGAACCCGGTCTCGGTGTCCACCTCCATGGCGCACAGGTGGGTGCCATGCGGGAAGGAGAAGTTCTCCGGGTCGAACGTCGCCTCGGCGTCGATCGAGGGCTCGATGCCCTCCGGGTAGTCGTGCGCCGCGAAGATCGCCAGCGCGATCTCCTGGATGCCCAGGCCGGTGCCCGGCGTCCCGCGCACGGAGAACTTCCCGCCGGAGAACTCCAGGTCGTCCTCGCTCGCCTCGAGCAGGTGCGCGGCGATCCTCCGCGCCTTGGCGATCACCTTGTCCGCCGCCTTGACCACGGCCGAGCCGCCGACGACCAGCGACCGCGACCCGTAGGTGTCCAGCCCGCGGGAGGAGATCGCGGTGTCGCCGTGCAGCACCTCGACGTCCTCGAAGGGCACCCCCAGGGAGTCGGCGACGAGCTGGCTCCACGCCGTCTCGTGGCCCTGGCCGTGCGGCGTCGAGCCGGTGACCACCTCGACCTTGCCGGTGGGCAGCATCCGGATCGATGCCGACTCCCAGCCGCCCGCGCCGAAGGCCAGCGAGCCCAGCACCCGCGAGGGGGCCAGGCCGCACATCTCGGTGAAGGTGGAGATGCCGATGCCCAGCTGCACAGGGTCGTTCGACTCCCGGCGACGGCGCTGCTCCTCGCGCAGCTCGTCGTACCCGAGCAGCTCCAGCGCCTGCTGGGTCGCCGTCTCGTAGTCCCCGCTGTCGTAGGCCAGCCCGGCCACGGTCGTGAAGGGGAACTCGGCGGCGTCGATCCAGTTCTTGCGCCGCAGCTCCAGCGGGTCCATGCCGAGCTCCACCGCGAGCTCGTCCATGATCCGCTCGATCGCGAAGGTCGCCTCGGGCCGACCGGCGCCGCGGTAGGCGTCGGTGGGCACCTTGTTGGTGAACACCCCGTCGCACTCGAAGCGGTAGGCCGGGAACTTGTAGATCCCCGGGTACATGAAGGCGCCCAGCGCCGGGACGCCTGGCGTGATCAGGCGCAGGTAGGCGCCCATGTCTGCCAGCAGCCGGACCCGCAGGCCCAGGATGTTCCCCTCCCGGTCGGCGGCGACGTCCACGTACTGGATCTGGTCGCGGCCGTGGTGGGCGGTCATCAGCGACTCGCTGCGGGTCTCGGTCCACTTGACCGGCTTGCCCAGCCGACGGGCGATCAGCAGGCAGAGGATCTCCTCCGGGTTCACCTGCAGCTTGCCGCCGAACCCGCCGCCGACGTCGGGGGCGATGACCCGCAGCTTGTGCTCCGGGATCCCGGTGACCATCGCGGCCATCACCCGCAGGATGTGCGGGATCTGGGTGGACGACCACAACGTGTAGTTGTCGCCCTGCGGCTGGACGACGGCCGAGCGCGGCTCCATGAAGGCGGGGATCAGCCGCTGCTGCACGAAGCGCCGGCTGACGACGACGTCGGCGCCGGAGAACGCCTGCTCGGTGTCGCCGCCGGTGCCCGTCTCGCCGGCGTCGAAGACGAAGTGGTAGCTGGTGTTGGACTCCAGGTGGTCGTGCACGAGGTCGGCGCCCTCGGCGACCGCCTGCTCCATGTCGAGCACCACCGGCAGCGGCTCGTAGTCGATGTCGGCGAGCTCGACGGCGTCCTGCGCGGCGGCCTTGGACCGCGCCACGATCACCGCGACCGCCTCGCCGACGTGGTTCACCTGGTCGACGGCGATCGAGGGGTGACCGGGATTGACCATGTCGGGGGTCACCGGCCACGCGCACGGCAGCGAGCCCTGCTCGTCGGCCAGGTCGCGTCCGGTGAACACCGCGACGACTCCCGGGGCCTCCCGGGCCGCGGTGACGTCGACGTTCGTGATCCGCGCGTGCGCCACGGGTGACCGGACGACGGCCAGGTGCAGCATGCCCGGCAGGACCATGTTGTCGGTCCACGTGGTGCGGCCGGTGATCAGCCGGGCGTCCTCCTTGCGGCGGCGCGCCTTGCCGATCTCCTTGTCCGGGCCCGGAGTGCCGGTGCGCTCCTCGACCGCGGTCATGCCTGCCCCACCACGTGCGGAGCGGCGGCGGTGTCGACCTGGGCGGGCACGACGTGTCCGTCGGCACCCCCTCGCATCTCGGCGGCAGCGTGCCGGACCGCCCGGACGATGTTCTGGTATCCGGTGCAGCGGCAGAGGTTGCCCTCGATGCCCTCGCGCACCTCGTCGTCGCTGGGGTCGGGGTTGTCCTCGAGCAGGTCGATCGAGGCCATGATCATCCCCGGCGTGCAGTAGCCGCACTGGAGGCCGTGCATCTCGTTGAAGGCCTTCTGCACGGGGTGCAGGTCGCCGCCGCTGGCGACGCCCTCGATCGTCGTCACCTCGCAGCCGTCGGCCTGGACGGCCAACACGGTGCAGCTCTTCACCGCCTCGCCGTCGAGGTGCACGGTGCAGGCGCCGCAGTTGCTGGTGTCGCACCCGACGACCGTCCCGACCTTCCCGAGCTGCTCCCGCAGGTAGTGGACCAGCAGGGTCCGCGGTTCGACGTCGTCGGCATACGTCGCGCCGTCCACGCGCACGGTGATGGGGGTCATCAGTCCTCCGCCTCGTTGCAGGGGTCGATGGCGCCCGCGGCTGACCGTGGGGCCCGACCCGGAGTCTGCACCCAGGAGGGTGACTTAGGCCACGCTCACCTGCGCGGGTTCGGGAGCCGGGGCCGCGGTCCGCTCCCGGCGGCGCAGCACCACCGAGGCGGCCAGCGGGAGCAGGCCCGCCGCAGCCAGGCCCGCGCCGACGACGCTGGGCGCGCGGTACCCGAGGCCTGCCGCGATCACCAGGCCGCCGGCCCACGCGCCCAGGGCGTTCGCGAGGTTCAGCGCCGAGTGGTTGAGGGCCGCCCCGAGCATCTGGGCCTCGCCCGCGGTCTCCATGAGCCGGAGCTGCAGGAGGATCGCCAGCGTCGAGCCGCTGACCGACACCAGGAAGACGCCCACCACCAGGCCGGGCGACCACGGCGCCACCAGGGCGACCACGGCGAGCATCGCCATCAGTGCCACCAGGGCCCCGACCACCGAGCGGAACAGGGACCAGTCGCCGAGCCGCCCGGCCAGCGCCGTCCCGATGACCCCGCCGATCCCGTACACGAACAGGACCACGGGCACCGTGCCGCGGGACAGCCCGGCGACGTCGGTGACGACCGGCGCGATGTAGCTGTAGAGCGCGAACATGCCGCCGAACCCGACGATCCCGACGCCGAGGGTGAGCAGCACCTGCGGCCGGCGCAGGGCCCCCAGCTCGCCGCGGACGGTCGCCTCGGGGCGTCCCGGCATCGTCGGGACGACGGCGAGCACGGCGGCCACGGTCGCCGCCGCCAGAACGACGACCAACCAGTACGCCGACCGCCAGCCGACGGCCTGGCCCAGCCAGGTGGCGGCCGGGACGCCGGCGACGAGCGCGACGGACAGACCGAGCATCACCGAGCTGACCGCCCGCCCGCGCAGGTGCGGGGCGACCAGCGAGGCGGCGACCAGGGAGGCGACGCCGAAGTAGGCGCCGTGCGGCAGCCCCGCCAGGAACCGGGCGGCGAGCAGGGAGCCGTAGCCCGGGGCGAGCGCGGTCAGCGCGTTGCCGACGACGAGGGCGGCCATGAGACCGACCAGGAGGGCCCGGCGGGGCAGCCGGGCGCTGAGGGCGGCGATCACCGGAGCCCCGACCACCACGCCGATCGCGTAGGCGGAGATGACGTGACCGGCGGTGGGGATGTCGATGCCCACGCCCTGCGCGATGTCGGGCAGCAGCCCCATCGTGACGAACTCGGTGGTGCCGATCGCGAAACCGCCGAGCGCCAGGGCGACGACGGCGGCCACCAGCCGTTCGGTGGACAGCGGCGAACGCTCGGCGAGTGGCAGTGCGGTCACTCCGGGTGTGAAGCCGGGAGCCGGCCGACGCATTCCCGGCGATGCGTCGCCGGCGGACGGTCAGCCGAGACGGTGTCCGTCCACCGTGGAGAAGAGGTGGACGTGCCCGGGGTTCGGAACGACGTGCAGGGTGTCGCCCTTCGCGGGTGGGCGCCGACCGTCCACCCGAGCGATCATCGGGTGCTCCTCGCCGTCCACCGTCGTCGTGCCGTAGACGTAGGCGTCGGCTCCGAGCTCCTCCACGACCCCGACAGTCAGGGGGAGACCGTGCTCCGATGGCAGGAGATCCTCCGGGCGGACCCCGACCGTGACGCGGTTCTGGCCGGCCTCACCGAGGACGGAGCGCTCCACCGGGTGGACCGTGTCCCCGAAGCGCACACCGCCGTCCACGGCGGTCAGCTCCAGCAGGTTCATGGCGGGCGACCCGATGAACCCTGCGACGAACACGTTGCGTGGGCGGTCGTAGAGGTCCCTCGGCGATCCGACCTGCTGGAGGAGGCCGTCCTTGAGCACCGCCACCCGGTCACCCATCGTCATGGCCTCGACCTGGTCGTGGGTGACGTAGACGGTCGTGACACCGAGCCGGCGCTGGAGCTGGGCGATCTGAGTGCGGGTCTGCACGCGGAGCTTCGCGTCGAGGTTGGACAGCGGCTCGTCCATGAGGAACACCTGCGGCTGCCGGACGATCGCCCGCCCCATCGCGACCCGCTGCCGCTGACCGCCCGAGAGTGCCTTGGGCTTGCGGTCGAGGAACTGCTCCAGGTCCAGGATCGCGGCGGCCTCCTCCACCCGGCGTCGGATCTCGTCCTTGGGGAGCCCGGCGATCTTCAGGGCGAAGCCCATGTTGTCCGCGACGGTCATGTGCGGATACAGCGCGTAGTTCTGGAAGACCATCGCGATGTCCCGGTCCTTGGGCGCTGCGTGTGTGACGTCGCGGTCACCGATGAGAATGCGCCCCGAGTCGACCTCCTCCAGCCCAGCCAGCATCCGGAGCGAGGTGGACTTCCCGCAGCCGGAGGGGCCGACGAGGACGAGGAACTCGCCGTCCTCGACTTGCAGGTCCAGCTGGTCGACGGCGGGATCGTCGCTGCCCGGATACACGCGGGTGGCTCGATCGAAGGTCACGGTGGCCATGGGATGTCCTCTCACCGGCAGGTACGTGCCGGGCGTTCCGACGTGAGGGGGAAACAGGGGTGGGGCCGAGGCCCCGGTTACTCGACGAGACCGCCGCTGAGTCCGCGGGCCAGCCAGCGGCGCACGAGGACACCGAAGATCACCGGGGGCAGGACCCCCAGCACGCTGGCGGCGAACATCTGGCCCCAGTCGACCTGGAAGGCGCCGAAGTACCCGGGGATGGTTGTCGTGAAGGGGTTCGCGTCCTCCCGCGTGAGCACGAAGGCATAGAAGAACTCGTTCCACGTGAGGATGAAGACGAGAGTGGCGGTGGCGATCAGACCCGGCACCACCATGCGCAACGACACACGCCAGAAGACGCCCCACTCGGAGAGGCCGTCCATGAGGCCTGCCTCCTCCACCTCGGCGGGGACGTCGAGGAAGAAGCCGTGCATCATCCAGATCCCGAACGCCAGGTTGTAGACGATGTACACCAGGATGATGCCGACGTAGGTGTCGACCAGCTGCACCTTGGTCGCCAGGAGATACAAGGGCAGGGCGAATACCACCGCGGGCCCCATGCGCGTCCCCAGCACGAAGAACAGGAAGTTCTCCTTGTGCCGGGACCGCATCCGGGCCAGCGCATGCCCGGCGATCGCCGACAGCAGGACAACGGCGACGGTGGTGACCACCGCGATGATGAAGCTGTTGAGCAGCGTGCCCAGGAATCCATCCGACAGCACCTGGGAGAACGACCCGGTGAAGGGTGCCCGGAACCAGTCGATCGGCATGCTGCGCCAGTCCGCCGCCGGCGTGAGCGCTACCCGCAGCATGAGCAGCAGGGGCACGACCGCGACGAGGACCACGAGAACCATGAGGACGTAGCCGACGGCACGGGAGAGCCCCGCGCGGACCGGCCGGCGGCTGGGTCGCGCTGCCATGGGCGGGGAAGACGCCGCTGCGGGCGCACCGGTGGACGGGTTCACTGAGCCACCCCCTGACTCGCGCGCATCCACCGGACGATCACGGTGCTGATCACGCTGATCAACACCAGCATCGTGAACCCGACGGCGGCGGCGTAGCCCATCTCGTAGTACTGGAAGGCATACCGGTACAGGTAGATCGGAAGAGTCTCCGACGACGTCCCGGGACCGCCGTTGGTCATGATGAAGATCTTGTCGAACTCACGGAAGCTGTCCATGAAGCGAATCAACGCCACGAGCGCGAGCAGTGGCCGGATCATCGGCAGCGTGAAGTGCCACAGCTCCTGACGCGCGTTGACGCCGTCGAGTCGCGCGGCCTCGAGGACCTCCCGCGGGAGCGTTTCCATCGCCGCAGCCGTCACGATCGCGACGAAGGGCACCCACTGCCACGCGTCAACGACGGCGACCGTGACCAGCGCCGTCGTCGGATTGGCCAGGAACGGGGTGACGTCGAGGCCGACGAAACCGAGCAGCCAGTCGATGAAGCCGCCGGACTCGAACATGAACCGGAACACCGCTCCCACCACCAGCGGGGCGAGCACCATCGGGACGATGAGCAGCGCGCGCAGTACCGATGTCCCGCGCAGCCGCCGCCGGATCAACAGCGCGATCCCGATGCCGATCGGAATACTCACCGCCATCGAGACGCCGGAGAACACGATGGAGTTCAGCGCCGCGGTCCAGAACCGGTCCTCCCCCGCTAGCCGGGCGAAGTTGTCCACCCCGACGTAGCGATTCCCGGTCACGTCCGTCAGCGAGTACCGCTGGAACATCAGGTTGATGACGTAACCGGTCGGGAACACCAGCACGACGGCGAAGAGAAGCATGGCCGGCAGCAGCGCCACCGTCGTATACCGCTTGCTGGTTCTCATCGCGTCGCACCCCCTGCCAGCAGCCAGCGCCGCGGGTTCGCGTGGGTCATGAGTCGCTGTACCTCCTGTGAGATCCCGAAGCGCTCCAGCGCCGGGAGGAAGGTGGTGACGAGATAGGTGGGATCGGAGAACGTGTGGCCGGCAATGTCCTCGGGGCCGGTGAACCGCTGCACGCTGTCGTGCCCCAGCAGCACGCGCTCGGCGAGCCCCTCGTGGTGCAGTCGCCGGACGAGCCCCGCCCAGTGGTCGAGGTCGTGCGCGTCGTGGCCCAGCCGGTCGAACCCGACGTAGGCCCCCCGGCGGGCAATCTCGATTGCATACTCTGCAGGCTCGTCCCCGGAGCAGACATGGGAGACCAGCACCGACGAGGCGCGCACGCCGGCGTCGGCGAAGAGGTCCAGCTGCTCCAGCCCCAGCCCACCGGTCGTGTGGCTCACGATGGGCGCACCCGTCTGGCGGTGCGCGTCAGCGCCTGCGATCAGCAGCTTCTCCTCGTGCGGCGTCATGGCACCGGCACTCGTGGCCACCTTGATGGCGCCGCACGGAACCGTCTCGTCGGTCAGTTCGGCGACGAACCGGCGGGCCAGCTCCCCGGCGGACGCGTCCACGACCCAGCGCGGCTGGGGGTGCCACTGTTCGCAGAAGGATCCGGTGCTGGCCACGATGGACACCCCACCGGCCCGGCTGAGGTCCGCCAGCAGGGCGAGGTCCCGCCCGTACCCCGGCGGCGTGCAGTCGACAACCGTGCCGACGCCGGCCTGCCGCAGATCACGCAGCACCCGGATGCACCGGGCGCGGAGCTCGTCGTCGACAGGCGTCGCCTGGCCGCTCATCTGGCCGTAGTCGATCACCAGGTGTTCGTGGGGCAGCACGATGCCCGGCGCGGCGGCGTCCCACTGCCCAGTGACGCTACGCGGCATCCTTCGGCCCTCCCCCCGCGAACGACGACCCGAAGTCGAAGGTGGCGGTGAGTCCGCCGTCGACCACGACGTTGGCGCCGGTGATCGCCATGGCCCCGGGGCCGGCCAGGTGCGCCACCGACGGCGCGATGTCCTCGGCGGTCAGCAGCCGGCCGATGGGGTGGCGTTCTATCAACCGCTGCCGCGCCTGCTTTCCGTCGGGCAACGACGCGAAGTGCCGCGCGAGCAACGGGGTGTCGGTGGAGCCGGGGCACACCGAGTTGACGCGCACGCCGTGTGGCGCCAGCTCGACGGCCAAAGCCCTGGTGACCGCCACCACCGCGCCCTTCGATGCGACGTAGGCGGCCGCGGCGTCCTGGCCGACGAGGGCGGACACCGACGCGACGTTCACCACGCACCCCCGCGCCGCGACGAGCAGGTCCCACATCTCGCGAGTGCCGATCAGCACCGAGAGGACGTTGGTCTCCAGGACCCGCCGCAGGTCGGCGTCCGACGTCTCGACGAGAGGCGCGATGTGCGCCGTGCCGGCGTTGTGCACCAGCACGTCCAGGCGGCCGTACCGGTCTCGCACGTGCTGCGCCATGCAGCGCCAGTCAGCCGTCGAGGTGACGTCGGCTGCGACGGCGCCGAACCCCTCCCGCTCGGCGACGTCGATCAGCGACGGGTCCCGGTCGGCGATCAGGACGTCGCCGTGCTGCTTCAACAGGCGCGCCGTCGCCAGTCCGATGCCGCTGGCACCGCCGGTCACGAGCGCGAGCTGTGCACCCATGCCGTCACCTCCTCCACCAGCGCCGGACCCGTTCCGGCGCGCTCTGCGAACGACCCCACGCTCGGCTCGCCGTCGGTTGAGGCGTCCTCGGTGGGGCGGGACAACGTCTCCTTGGTGCCGGCGCCCGTCAGCACGCAGACGGTCTCGGGATCTGCCAGCCCGAGGCGGGCAAGGACGGCCGGAGCAGCGCAGGAGGCGAGCTCCACGTCCAGCCCGTCGTACCGGGCGAAGGCCTCCCGCATGAGGAGCATCTCCTCGTCGGTGGCCGCGCCGACCACGCCGCCCGAGGCACGGATCCTGCCCAGGGCGTAGCTCGCCTCATCGGCGTAACCGGTGAGCCGGTCGGCGATGGCGAGGGCGGCGGTGGGTGCCGGGCCCGTCCAGGGGAGGACCTCGTCGGCCCCCTCGTCGAACGCCCGGGCGATGGGCGCGCAGCCCGCTGCCTGCCCCGCCACGAGTTCGATCGGTGGCCGGCCGGCCTCGGCCAACCCGGTACCGGCTCCCAGGAGGACCGGCCCGACGCTGATCGACGCGGCGAGGCGGACGACCCGCTGGGACCCGAGCTGGGCGTGCACCTCGTGCCCGATGCCCCGGCACGCCCACTCGCAGCCGGCCGCACCGAAGGTCGAGGCCAGATTGGGCAGTCCGAAGGCGGTCGCCAGCCGGGAGGCCAGCCCGTGGACGGCCGCCGGCCCCTCCCCGGCACGGACGACCGCGCCGCCGCGAAGTCTCACCATCGCCACGGCCGCCGGTGAGACCGCGTCCGGAACGAGGACCAGCAGGGGCAGCCCCTCCCGTGCGCATGCCGCGGCCGCCGCGACCGCGGCGTTGCCCGAGGACGCGACCACCGCGCCCCGAGCGCCCACCTCGATCGCCTCCCGGACCAGCACCCGCATGACGCGGTCCTTGAACGACCCGCTGGGGTTCTGCCCCTCGACCTTGAGCCACGCGCCCGAGAGCGCGGGTACGCGGCTGCGGACGAGCGGCGTCGGTGGGCTGGCGGCTGCATCCGCGAGCTGCCACGGCTGCTCGTAGAGCGCCACGTGTCCGCACCGGGTGCAGATCCCGCGGGGCCCCTCCTGGCGATGGCCGCACCGCTGACACTCGGCGGTCATGCCGCTCCCGCCCCGCGCAGCGCGAGTCCGGTCAATCGCGGGGCCAGCCAGCGCCCGTCGTCCAGGACCGGTTCACCGTGCAGGAAGGACCATCGCACCGCATCGGGGCTCCACGGACCCACGTCCGGCCCGTCGTCCAGGGCCGCGGGGTCGATGACGAGCACGTCCCCTCGGCACCCCTCTGCCAGACGTCCCACGGGCAGCCCGAACAGGCCCGCTGCACCAGCGGTCATCCGCTTTACCATGTCGGCGACCCCGACCTCCACCACGCCGTCACGGGCCCATCGCAGGAGGCGCAGAAAGGTGCCGGCGGCCCGGGGATGCGGTACACCGGAACCCGGTATGCCGTCGGAGCCGGCGACCTGTTCTGGGGCAGCGGCGATCGCTCTGACGTTGTCGGCGTGCCCTTGTGGCACCAAGATGCAGGCCTGCCCTGCCAGCCGGCGGACAGCTTCCACGACGACCTCCCCGCTGGTGCGCCCGTCCTGCCGAGCGACCTCGGCCACCGGCCGGGTGTCCCAGCCGGCCAGCGCGGTCCCCGCCAACCCGGCCAGCAGGACCTTCTCCCAGCCCACCGCGATCGTCCGGCCCGGGCCCTCTCGGTCGAGTGCGGCAGCCACCGACGCCGCCTCCTCCGGATCGGCGAGCAGGGCGGCGATGTCCTCGCCCCGTCGCATCTGCAGGTGCTGGGGCAGCACGGTCGTCAGGAACGTGCACGCCACGGTGTACGGGTAGCTGTCCCAGCTCACCGCGACACCTGCCGACCGCAGCCGGTGGAGATGGCGCTGGGCCGTACCACCGCGACCCGGCCCGGAGACGTGGAAGTGCGAGAGATGGACCGGTCGTCCGCTCCGCGTGCCGATCGTCAACGCCTCCTCCAGGGCATCGTCGAAACCCGCGCCGTAGTCGCGGAGATGGGTCACGTAGCGGCCGCCCCCAGCCGGCATGGCGGCAGCCGCGTCGATCAGCTCCTGGGTGTCCGACCAGAGTGCCGGCGGATAGCTCAGCCCTGTGGACAGACCTACCGCGCCATCGGCCATGCCCGCCGCGACGAGGGCGGCGATCCGGGAGCGCTCCTCCGCCGTGGCGGGGCGGGGCGCACCTCCCATGACCTGCGCGCGCACGGCGCCGTGCGGGACCAGCGTCGTCACCCGCGCGAAAGCTCCCGCGTCCACGGTGCGGAGGTAGTCCCCGACGGTCCCCCACTCGCCCGGAGGCGCCTCACCGGTGATGGGAGCGAGCACGCCGGCCATCATCTGTCCCGCCGCCCCCGGGGCGGGAGCCAGGCCCAGGCCGTCCTGCCCGACGACCTCGGTCGTGACTCCGGAGCGGGCGCGCAGTTCCATGGCCGTTCCGGAGAGGACGGACAGATCGCAGTGGGAGTGGGCGTCGACGAACCCCGGCGTCACCCAGGCGCCCCCGGCGTCGATCTCCCGAGCACCCTCGCGGGCCAGTCGCGGAGCCATCTCGGTGATCCGTCCGCCCTGGATCCGCAGGTCCAGTTGCCGGCCGGCCGAGGCCGCACCGTCGAAGACGATGCCGCCTCGGATCAGGGTCCCGGCGCTCAATCGAGGTAGCCCGCACTCTCCATGATGGAGGTGAGCTCGGTCTGCGCCGTCTCGAGAGACTCCTCGACGCTCATGGAATCGGCGATCGCGCTGGAGATCTGGGCCGAGAAGGTGTCGCCGATCTTGGCGAACTCCGGGTAGAACGGCCAGTGCTCGGCCGTGCTGTTCTTCCAGGTCTCCTGCAGCTTCTCCGTGAAGTCGACCAGTCCGTTCTCCTCGGCGTACTGGGCATACTCCGGGCTCGCGAGGACGTGCAGGTTCGGCACGTCGGTCCGTCCCAGCTCGGTGAGCTCCTTCATGGTGGTGTCCCGGGAGACTCGCCACTGGAGGAACAGCCACGCGGCATTCTTGTTCTCGCTGCCGGAGGTGACTGCCAGGCCCTCGTTGTAGAGCCACTGCAGGTGGTTGCCCGCAGGTCCGGTGGGCAGCGTGTAACCGACGTTGCCGGCGACCTTCGACTGGCCCGGGTCCTCGAAGATCGTGCCGAAGCCCGAGGTGTCGAATGTCATCGCGGCCTGGCCCGAGGAGAACCGCTCACTGGCCTCGGTGAACGTGAGCGACGCCGCGTCCTCGGGACCATAGTCACGCATCAGCGTGACGAAGTCGGTCATGGCCTCGGTCATCTCCGGGCTGTCCGCCTGCGGTGTGCCGTCCTCGTCGAACAGCAGCGCGCCGTAGCCGTGGGCCCAGCCCAGCTCGGTGCCCAGCGAGGCGAAGGTGGGGGCGCCCCGGCCGGTGAACGGGATGAGGTCGGGGCGCTTTTCGGCGATCACCTCGGCGGCGGCCAGGATCTCGTCGGTGGTCTGCGGGGGCTGCAGGCCTAGCTCCTCGAACACGTCGGCGCGGTAGAAGAACATTCCCCCGAGGATGGTGTGGGGGAGCGCGTAAAGCTTGTCGTCCACTGTCATCGAGTCGAGGGCGCTCGGCGGAATGTCCTCGATCGTCAGCCACTCGTCCTTGGCGTCCTCGATGTAGGCATCGAGGGGCTCCACCCAGCCCGCCTTCACGAACTCGGGCACGTTCCAGAACGACAACGAGGTCACGTCGTAGGTGCCCGTACCGGACGTGGCGTCCAGCACCAGCTTCTGGCGGGCCGTCGGCTCGTCGTAGACCTCGAGCTCGACCTCGATGCCGGTCGCCTCCTCGAACTCGGGTAGGAACTCCTGGATCGCCTCGATCTCGTAACCCTCCTTGAGCAGCACCCGCAGCTCGGTGCCCTCGAAGGATTCGCGACCGGCGGCGGGCGCCTGCTCGGCGTCCGACCCCCCGCAGGCCGAGGCCACGAGGGCGGCCGCCAAGAGGCTGGTGGACACCCGTCCACCGCGCGCAGAGAAAGCCATGCTGAACCTCCACCGTGAACCCGACCGTTGCACATGTTGCAATGGCCATTGCATCTTTGGTGGCGGGAGCTTTACGGTTCTGCGGCCAGCTGTCAAGAGAGGAACCGCATGCAGAAGCCGACTGTGCTCATGTCGAAACCGGCCGCGCCGCTCGACGTACTGAGCGTCGGCGAAACCATGCTGATGTTCGTCCCCGATCCCCCACGGCCGCTCTCGCGTGACGCGCGGTACCGACCGACCGTGGCGGGAGCGGAGTCCAACGTCGCAGCCTTCGCCGCCGCACTGGGGGCGCGCTCGGCATGGGTGGGGCGCGTCGGTGACGACGACTTCGGCCGGTACGTCGTGGACGAGCTCACCGGCCGAGGAATCGAGGTGTGCTACGAGACCGACGAGGCCAGGCCCACCGGAGTGGCGTTCAAGGAGCCGTCCCCCACCGGAAGCCGGGTCCGGTACTACCGCCGGGGATCAGCGGCCTCGGCCATGGGCACGTCGACCGAGGCGACCGTCCGGACGTTCCACAGCCGGATCGTCCACCTGAGCGGCATCACCCCTGCCCTGTCCACAGAATGCGAGGAACTCGTCTGCCACCTGGTGGAGGATCGGCCACCCGGCGCAGTCGTCTCCTTCGACGTCAACTGGCGGCCCGTGCTCTGGCCCGACCGGGACCCCGGCGTGCTCCTGCGCATCGCCTGCGCGGCGGACGTGGTGTTCGTGGGCCTGGACGAGGCCGAGGCGCTGTGGGGGGCGCGGAACGTCCGGGAGGTCCGCCAGCTGCTGCCCGGTCCCGACGTCCTCGTGGTGAAGCAGGGCCCTGCCGGGGCCACCGCGTTCCGGGACGGCGACGAGGTGTTCGTGCCCTCCCTGGACGTCGACGTCGTGGAGCCGGTCGGCGCTGGAGACGCCCTGGCTGCGGGCTTCCTGGTGGGACTGCTGCGCGGCATGCCGGTGAAGCAGTCGCTCCGACTGGGGACCATCGTGGCCGCCTCGGCCCTCCAGGTTTCCTCGGACGTCGGACCACTGCCGTCGGAGGCGGAGATCGCCGCCCTGCTGCACGCCAGCGACGCGGCATGGGAAGATGCCAGACTGGGCCTCCACGACGGCACCACCCTGGAGGACTGAGTGTCTCAGACCGTCGGACGGGCACTGTCGATCCTGGAGTTCCTGGCCGACGAGCCCAGAAGCCTCGGGCAAATCGCCGACCACCTGAGCGTGCACAAGTCGACGGCGTCCCGACTTCTGCAGACGGTCGAGGCCCAGGGCTTCGTCCGTCGCGACGACCGGCACATCTACCGGCTCGGCCCCCGCCTGCTGAACCTGGCCTTCCGGACGCTGGCCGCCATGGACGTGCGGGTGGCCGCCGCCCCCCACCTGCGCCGGCTGGGGGAACTCACGGCGCAGACCGTCCACCTGGGCGTCCTCGACGGTGGCGAGGTCACCTACATCGACAAGCACGAGGGTTCGCAGTCGGTGCGGATGTATTCGCGCATCGGCAAGGCGGCGCCGTTGCACTGCACCGGGGTGGCCAAGGCGATCCTGGCGTTCCGGCCCGACGACGAGCGCCGCGTGCTGGCCGAACGGATCGCCTACACGCCGTTCACCAAGCGCACCATCACCACGCCCGCCGCGTTCCTGGGCGAGCTGGAGCGCATCCGCACCCGCGGTTTCGCGGTCGACGACCGGGAGCACGAGGACTTCATCCACTGCGTCGCCGCCCCCATCCGCAGCCCGGAGGGCGAGGTCTCGCACGGCCTGTCCATCTCGACGACGACGATGTCCCTGTCGCGCAAGCAGCTGCTGGAGCTCGCCCCCCTGCTGCTGGAGACGGCAGCCACAATCGAGAAGGAGCTCGGGTGAGGGCCCGCGGCCCGCGCCACCACTGGAGCCCGGCCGGCGGACTCAGCGCTGCGGTTGCTGCGCCGCGATGCGAGCGGCCACCTCGACCGACCAGAGCCCGTCCTCGAGGTCGACGACCTCCGAGCGCCTGCCCGCGCTGACACAGGCGGCGAAATGCCGGAGCTGGGTGGCCAGGGCACCCACGGGGAGGCCCGCGACGGTGGCCTCGAGATCGGTGTCAGGCAGCAGATCCCCCGCCCCCGTCGCGATGCGCAGCCCGCCCGAGGGGGTCTGCAGGTGCGCCGTCCAGCGCCGGGTCGTGACCTCCATGCGGGCATCGATGTACTGCCGGGCATGCGGCAGCGTCCATCGGTTCTCCACGGAGGCCAGCGAACCGTCGCTGAACGTCAACTGCGCCATGACCACCTGCGGGTGCGGCCGTCGCGGTTCGGTCCAGGACTGGACCGAGGAGACGTCGACCAGCTCCGCGTCCGGGGGCAGCACGGCGCGCACCAGGTCCAGGTCGTGGACCATCGCCACCAGCGCCGGATGCTCCCCACCGTGCATGTCCAGCCGCTCGACCGGCACCACCCGGACCGCGCGTACCGCGACCGCCGGCTCGATCGCGAGCCGCTCGCGCAGCTGCGCGACACCCGGGAGGAACCGGCTGACATGGGCAGGCACCACCAGCACCCCGCTGCCGGCGACCAGCTCCCGCAGCCGCTGCGCCTCCTCTCCAGCGCTCACCACGGGCTTCTCCACCAGAGCCGGGACTCCGGCCTCGACCGCGGCCCGTACGTCGGCGAGGTGGCGGTGCTGCGGGGTGGCGATGACGACGGCGTCCACCGCCCGTTCGGCAAGGAGCTCCTCGATGCCTCCCACGGCCGCGCAGCCGAGCTCCTGAGCCACCGTGAGGGCGCGCCCCCGGTCCCGGTCGGCGACGGCCACCAGCTGCACCTCGGGCAGAGCGGCGGCGACGGCCGCGTGCCGCCGACCGAAGTCCCCCACGCCCACGATCCCGATCCTCACTGCCGACGACATGCTCGGTGCCCTTCCTCGATGCTGGAGATGACATGCTCAAGACGATCCGCGGCGTCCACGCCAACGCCGCCCTGGTCGGACCGGAACTGCGCCGGCTCGATGACGTGTGGATGACCTTCTCCGACGGCCTGATCACCGACGTCGGACAGGGTCGCGGACCGGCGGGGCTGGATCGCGTTCCCGGCGTGCTGGCCCCGGGTCTGGTGGACTGCCACGTCCACCTGGCCATGTCCGGCAGCGCCGACGTGGTGGCAGAACTGTCCGGGCTGACGCCCGACGGGGTCGGTGCGGCGGTGCTGCGCAACGCCCGGGCGCAGGTCGAATCCGGCGTCACCACGGTGCGCGACCTCGGATCCCCGCACGACGCCGTCGTCGGAATGGCGGGGGAGCTGTCCGCCGGCGCCGCGGTCTCGCCGGTGGTCGTGGCGGCCGGAGCCATCAGCACGCCGACCGGGCACGGCCACTTCCTGGCCCGCCACGCCGAAGGGCCGGCCGAGTACGCGGCCGCCGTCCGTGCCGTAGCTGCCGGCGGGGCGCGAGCGGTCAAGCTCTTCGCCACCGGCGGCGTGATCACGGCCGGCACGACCCCGGGGGCACCGCAGATGACGCCCGCGGAGCTCGCCGCCGCCGTCCACGAGGCTCATCGGCACGGCCTCCGGGTGGCCGCGCACGCCCATGGCACCGAGGGCATCCTGGCCGCGCTGCACGCCGGGGTCGACTCGGTGGAGCACTTCTCCTACCTCGACGAGGAGGCGATGGCGGTGGCCCGGACGGCGGGAAGCTGGCTGGTCTCCACGCTGGTCGCGACGGCACGCTTCGTCCACGCCGAGGACCGGGGACGGGCCACTCCCGAGACCCTGGCGAAGATCCTGGCGCACGCTCCGGCAGAGGAGAGCTCCCTGCACCGGGCGGTCTCGTCCGGCTGTCGGCTGGCGGTGGGGACGGACGCGGGGACCACGTTCAATCCGCACGGCGGCGGCATGCAGGAGCAGGCCCTGCACCTGCACCGGTCGGGACTGACCACGACCGAGGTGCTGCGTGCGATGACCGTCGAGGGGGCGCGTCTGCTGCACGAGCCCGCCGGCTGGCTCCGTCCCGGCCGACGCGCCGACGTCCTGGTGCTTCGCGGCGACCCCACGCAGGATCTGGGTCATCTCTCGAATCCGCAGGGAGTCATCACCCGTGGCCGCCTGCTGACGGCTGGGCTCGCAGCGCAGTCGTGAGATCGTCTGCCCGTCCGTCGAGAACCGCGGCCACCGCCCCCATGACTTGGCGGGCCTGTGGCACGAAATCGGTCCGGGTGGGCACGTGCGCGGGGTCCGCAGCGGCCCACGACCGGCGGACGGCGGCCAGGTAGTCCCCGAGGCCCCGGCGCTCCACCTCGTCGCGGTACCAATCCCGGTTCTCCAGGTCCGTGCGTGGCAGGTCCAACCGCCCGACCTCGCGGATCTCCCGCCGCACCACGTCCTCCGAGTGCCGCCAGCCGAGGAAGGCGGCCGCCTCGTCGGGCCGGGTGCACCAACGGGTGATCCCCAGACCCTCGGCGTAGAGGAACTGCACGGGCGCGGCGGGGCCCTGCACGACGGCGTAGTCCATCCGGCCGGCCACGGACGACGAGGTCCGGTCCTCGAGGAAGAACCCCCACGCGCTGGTGTCGAGCAGGAGCGCGGCCCGCCCCTCCTGGACCAGGTTGCCCACCGCCGCATAATCCCGGCTCGTGAGGTCCGGGGGGCCCGTCACCCGCAGAGCCTCGACCAGATCGCCAATGGCCGCCGCGACGGACGCCGGCTCCGGGTCACCGGACGCCGGCAGGAGCCGGTGTCCACCGGCCCATGCCCAGCCCGCGTAGGTCTCCAGTGAGGAGAACTCCACCGACCCGCGGGCCACGAGCCCGTACATGCCCCCCTCGGGATCGGAGAGCCTGCGGGCGAGGCGGAGCACGTCCTCGGTGGTCCGCGGCGGATCCTCGCCCAGGCTCGCGACCAGGTCGGCGCGGTAGGAGAGCAGTCCGCCGGTGAGCGTGTGCGGCACGGCCCAGGGAACGCCCTCGCGGGACAACGCTCCGACGGCGGCGGAGGGAAACGGGTCCCAGTCGATCCCGCCCGCCTCGGTCCGGCCGCCGAGCGGCCGCAGCACATCGCGGTCGACCAGCTCGTCGAGGTACCAGTACGGCACCGTGACCACATCAGGCCGCTCGTCGCCCGACAGGAGCCGGTCGTGCGCCTCTCCCTCGGGCACCACCTGCAGATTCACGTCGATCCCTGTGGACTCGGTGAAGCCCTGGACGGCGCGGCCGATCACCTCCACCGTGTGCCCGGCCTTCAGCCACACCTTCAGCGCCATCCCGCACCCACTCCCGTCCGCGTTGCATCCTCTGCAACGGCCTTGGCGAAATATGCACTAGCTGTCTATCGTGCCCGTACCGCCGATGCCAGGCCTGGCCACTGATGAGAGGAAAGAAGTGACCAACCACTTCTTCGTCGACCACCTCGAGCGGATGCCGGTCGTCGCGATCCTGCGAGGCATGACCCCGGACGCCACCGTCGCCGTCGCGACGAGCTGCTGGGACGCCGGGATCGACCTCGTGGAGGTGCCGTCCCAGGGAGCCGCCGGCCTGCGAGCCCTCGAAGCGGCCGCAACCGCGGCCGCGGCTCGCGGAGCGCTCGTCGGCGCGGGAACCGTCTACACCGTGCCCGACGCCGCGCGGGCCCGTGACGCGGGCGCCGCCTTCCTCGTCGCGCCCGGGCTGGACGACGACACCGCGGCCTTCGCCGCCGAACATCGGCTGCCCTACCTGCCCGGCGTGGCCACACCCACCGAGGTCCAGCGGGCCCTGACAATGGGCCTGTCGACGCTAAAGCTGTTTCCCGCGGGGCCGCTGGGCCCGGGCTGGCTGGCCGCCCTGCGTGGCCCCTTCCCCGAGGTCGGCCTGGTCGCCGTCGGGGGCGTCTCCCCGGCCGACGCCGGCGACTACCTCGCGGCCGGAGCCGTCGGGGTGGGCATCGGCTCGGCGATCACTGAACCCGGAGCGGTCGCGCGCCTGGCAGCACTGCGCGAACGCACCGCAGCACGGACATGACCCGTACGAAAGGACCCTTGTGAGCAAGCAGGCCATCTTCACCGACAAGGCACCGGCTCCCGTTGCCTCCTACTCACACGCCGTGAAGGCCAACGGGATGCTCTTCCTCGCCGGACAGGGCGGTTTCGACGTGCGCACCGGCCAGCTGGTCGGTGACGGCATCGAGGAGCAGACCCGCCAGACCCTGCAGAACCTCCAGCACGTGCTCGAGGCGGGCGGGGCGTCGTGGGACGATGTCGTCTCGGTCCGCGTCTACGTCACCGAGCACGCGGAGTTCGCTGGGATGAACCAGGTGTACGGCGAGTTCTTCACCGAGCCCTACCCCGCACGCACGACGGTGTTCTGCCAGTTGGCCCCCGGTATGAAGGTCGAGATCGACGCGGTCGCGGTCCTCGGCGGCGGCAGCTGACGTCGGTCACCCGGCGACGGCCTGGTGACGAGCGGAGCCGGAAGCTTCCGCTTCGCCCCGCTCCTCACCAGGCCTCCCGCGACAACCACCGGCAGCACCGGAGAGCAGTGGTCACCGGCGGGTGAGCCCGCACTCGGCGCGCACAGGTCGACGCCTGGTCGACGGAACTCCTCCGCGATGCGACTCAGCCCGGCGGACGCGCGGGCACCAGCGTGCGCGCGTCGCGAGCACGCAGCGCCCCCAGCCAGAGCCCGCTGCCGTACGCGAGGTCGTCCAGCCGTCGGGCGAGGACGTAGCGGACCGGTCCGACCCGATGCCGATGCGGCCACCAGGCGACGATCCCGTCGGCCACCGCCGCGGTCAGCACTCCCCGCCGGGCGTGGGCCGAGCCCAGCGCCGCGGCGACGGCGAGCGGCCAGTGGTGCCGGGTGACCGCGCGGGCCAGGCCCTGACCGGAGGCCGCCAGCCCCCGGACGGTGAGCGCCGCCGCGAGCACCACGGGCACCGGCTCTCCCGGTCGCCGGAGCCGGTGCGCCAGCCGCACCGCCGTCGCGCCGAGCAGCCCGGCCGCCGCCACCCGTCCGCGAGGACCACCGGCCAGCGCGAGGACCCACGTCACGGCCGTCGTCGGCGCGAGGACCAGCGGCGCCACCGCACTGCCGTGGCGTTTGGCGAGCAGGGCCGCGCCCGTGCCGTAGAACGCCCGGCGGCGCACCCAGTCACCCGTCGCGGCAGGGTGCTCGTGCGCCACCTCGGCAGCGGGCTCGTAGCGGACCCGCCAGCCGGCGCCGGTCAGCCGCCAGACCAGGTCGACGTCCTCCGCCACCCGCATCGCCGGATCGAAGCCGCTGCCCACGGCCGCGCGCCGCACCAGCAGGGCGGCGCTGGGCACGTACGAGACCGCCGAGAACGGGCGGACCGCCGCGGGGGAGGCGCCCATGTCGAGCGCGCCGGCGACGTCCTCGTACGGGCTCGTCCAGCCGCGCGCCGCACCGGTGAGCGGCACGATCCGGGGAGCGACGGCCGCCAGCCGCGGATCGGCGAGGTGCGGCAGCAACGGGGCCAGCCAGCCCGGGCGCGGCACGCAGTCGGAGTCGAGGAAGGCGACAGCCTCGGTCGACGCGGCGGCCAGCCCGGTGTTGCGGGCGGCGGCCGGACCTCGCGAAGACGTGTGCCGGACGACCCGGATCCCCGGCGGCGCGCTCACGGCCTCGCGCGAACCGTCGTCCACGACGACCACCGGCAGCCCAGCGGTGCCCGGGTCGGTCCGGAGCGCGTCGAGCAGCCGGGCGAGCGCGATGGGGCGGTCGCGGACGGGGACCACGACGGTGACCGGGGGACCGGCCCCCGGGGCGAGCTCGGGATGCGCCAGGCCCGCGTCGAGCAGGCGCCCGGCCAGCTCCGCCGTCGTCGCGTCCCGGACCTCGAGCCGGTCGGCGCGCAGGAGCTCGGCGGCCCGGGGAGCGAGGCGCAGCAGTCGCAGCGGCGACCCGCCCAGCAGCGTCGCCCCGCCGTCGCGCCGTCGGGTGCGCGGATCCAGCCGGACGGCGAACCCGTCGGGCAGCCGGGCGGCGGGCGGTGCCGGGACCGGACCGGTCATGCCTCGCGCTCCCCCTCCGGATCGTCGGCTCGCGGTGGCCGGGAACACCCGCGGCGCCCGGCGCGAACCCTAACGAGGCGCCCCACCCGCGGCAGCGTGGCGCCGCCATGCTTAGGTGAGCCTTACCTGAGCAGATCGAGGAGCAACCATGTCCGTCCGTCCCGCCCTCCGCGGCGCCGCCGCGTTCGCCGCCGCCGCCCTCGTCCTTACCGGCTGCGGCGCCGGTGACGACGACGCGACCGCCGACGCGGGGTCGTCGTCCGGCTCCGGCGCGTTCCCGGTGACCGTGAGCACCGCCTTCGGGGACGTCACCATCGACGAGGAGCCGCAGCGGATCGTGGCGCTGGGCTGGTCCGATGCCGAGACCGCGCTCGCCCTGGGCGTGCAGCCGGTCGGTGCGAGCGACTGGCTGGGCTTCGGCGGCGAGGGCGTGGGCCCCTGGGCCGAGGACCTCTACGACGAGGCGCCGGAGATCATCGAGACGCTGGAGCCCAGCCTCGAGGCGATCGCCGCCCTCGAGCCCGACCTGATCCTGGACACCCGCTCCTCCGCCCAGGAGGACCGCTACGAGTCGCTCCGGCAGATCGCGCCGACCATCGGCCAGCCGGAGGGTGTCGGCCCGTACCAGACGACGTGGCAGCAGCAGCTCGAGCTGGTCGGCCAGGCTTTGGGGAAGAGCGACCAGGCGCAGGAGCTCCAGGCCGAGGTCGAGCAGGCCTTCGCCGACGTCGTCGCGGAGCACCCCGAGTTCGAGGGCACCGAGGTCGCCGTCGGCGCCTTCACCTCCGAGGGCTTCGGCGCCTACGTGCGCGGTGACGCCCGCGTGGACTTCATGGAGCAGCTCGGCTTCGAGAACAAGGCCGCGATCCAGGACCTGGCGACCGAGAACTTCTTCGTGCCGGTCAGCGAGGAGGAGGTCTCACTGCTCGACGCCGAGCTGACCGTCGCCTTCCCGATCTTCGTCGAGGCATCGCAGTTCACGAGCAACCCGCTGTGGCAGGGGCTGACCGCGGTCCGGGAGGGGCATGCCGTCGTCCTGGAGGACACCACGTTGACCAACGCCTTCTCCAGCGGCTCGTCGCTGGGGATCCGCTACGCGCTGGACAACGCCGTCCCGCTGTTCGCCGACGCGCTCTCCTGAGCGGGTGACCCCGCCGGGCGCTCAGTCCAGGAGTCGCCCGGCGGGGTCCACCCGCCACTTCCGCACCGCCGCGACCAGCCGCCCGGCGAGGTCGGCCACCAGCGCTCCGCCCTCCGCGGCCGACGCCCCCGCCGGGTCGCCGAGCACCCCGTTCGGGCTGACCGCACGCACACCCTCGGCGCGCATCCGGGGCAGCAGCTCCCGCAGCGGTGCCGTCTCTCCCGGCTCGGCCCGGCCCCGACGGACCACCCCAGGTTCCACGTGCAACATCAGCGACGTCTCCGTGCGGCCGGCGTGCGCATCGCCTCCCGGCACGGCCAGGGACCACCACGCCACGTCGCGCCCCTCCGCGCGGAGCAGCGGCACGGCCGCGCGCAGGGCGAAGGAGTTGCCGCCGTGGCCGTTGACCACCAGCAGCCGCCCCGCCCATCGGCAGGCCGAGCGCCCGAACTCCACCAGCAGCGTCGTCAGCGTCTCGGTGCCGATCGACACCGTGCCGGGGAAGCCCTCGTGCTCCCCGCTCGCCCCGTAGGCGATCGCCGGGGCCAGCAGCGCGCCCTCGATCGCGGGCATCGCGTCCCACGCGACCGTCTCCGCCGTCCGGATGTCGGTGGCCAGCGGGAGGTGCCGCCCGTGCTGCTCGACCGAGCCCAGCGGCACGACGAGCAACGGCCGCTCGGGGATCTCCGGCCAGGTGGTGTCGCCGAGGGAGGTCACCGCCGCAGCCTCGCACGACGGCAGACTTCCCCCATGGCTCCCCGACGCTGCCCCCGCGGCACCGGCCTGACCTACGACGAGTGCTGCGGCCCGGTGCACGCCGGACGACCCGCGGCGACCGCGGAACAGCTGATGCGGTCCCGCTACAGCGCGTTCGCCGTCGGGGACCCCGCTCATCTGCTGGCCACCTGGCACTCCACCACCCGGCCGCGCTCGCTCGACCTCGACACGGAGCCCCGGTGGACCGGTCTGGAGATCCTGGCCACCGCCGGCGGCGGGATGCTCGAGGCCGAGGGCACGGTGGAGTTCGTGGCGCGGTACCGCGGCGGGGAGCAGCACGAGACCAGCCGGTTCGTGCGCGAGGACGGCGTCTGGCGCTACCTCGACGCCGTCTGATCAGGTGTCGCCGTCACCGTCGCCGGGCACTGGCGGACCATGACGACGGAAGACACGCGCAAGGTCGCCGAGCTGATCAAGGCGGAGCGCTTCGCCTTCCTCACCACGATCGCCCCGGGCGGCAAGCTGACCAGCCGACCCATGACGTTGCAGGAGGTCGAGTTCGACGGCGACCTCTGGTTCTACGCCGAGCGCAGTTCGCACCCCGTCGCCCACATCGCCGCACAGCCGCAGGTGAACGTCGGCGTCGGCTCGGGCGGCACCTGGGTGTCGCTGACCGGGCACGCGGTGGTGGTGGACGACGTGGCGAAGAAGAAGGAGCTGTGGAACAGCGGCGTCGAGGCGTGGTTCCCGAACGGGCCCGAGGACCCCGAGGTCGTGCTGATCAAGGTCGACGGTGACTCGGCGGAGTACTGGGGCAGCCCCGGCGGACGGCTCGCCACCGCCTTCAGCTTCGTGAAGGCCAAGGCGACCGGCGAGCGCATCGACGCCGGGAAGAACGCGAAGGTCGAGCTCTAGGCGCGCACGGCCACGCCGAGGGCCGCGCCGGCCTCGGCGGCCGGCTGCGGGCGGGCGAAGAAGTACCCCTGCGCCTGCCCGCACTGGAGGTCGCGCAGCGCCAGCCGCTGGTCGTCGGTCTCCACGCCCTCGGCGACGACGTCCAGCCCCAGGGTGCGGGCCAGCTCGACGATCGAGGCGATCAGCGTGGACGCCGAGCGCCCGCCGGGCAGGTCGCTGACGAAGCTGCGGTCGATCTTGAGCACGTCGGCCGGCAGCTTGCGCAGGTAGGACAGGCTCGAGAACCCGGTGCCGAAGTCGTCGATGGCGATCCGCACGCCGAGCGCCCGCAGGGCCTCCAGCTGCGCGACGACGGCGTCGACGTCGCGGACGAGCACGCCCTCGGTGAGCTCCAGGGTGAGCAGCTCCGCCGGGAAACCGCTGGCGGTCAGCGCCGACACCACGTCGGCGACGATGTCG
This sequence comes from Blastococcus atacamensis, assembly GCF_002938425.1. Lineage (GTDB taxonomy): Bacteria > Actinomycetota > Actinomycetes > Mycobacteriales > Geodermatophilaceae > Blastococcus > Blastococcus atacamensis. The sequence continues at coordinate 116,651 of NZ_POQU01000002.1, forward strand.
GTGTCGAAGAGCTGGCGCGGGGACAGGTTGACCGCCATGCGCAGCGAGGTGTCCCGCTCGCGGATCCAGGCGGCGCCCTGGTGCAGCGCGGTGTTCAGCACCCAGCGGCCGATCTCGACGATCGCGCCGCTCTCCTCGGCCAGCGGCACGAACTCGACCGGCGGGACCAGCCCGCGCTCCGGGTGGCGCCAGCGGACGAGTGCCTCGAACCCGGTGGTGCGACCGTCGGTCAGCCCGACCGTGGGCTGGTAGTGCAGCTCCAGCTGCTCGTCGGCGACCGCGGCGAGGAGGTCCTGCTGGAGGCCGGCGCGCCGCCGGGCGGCCTCGGCCATCCCGTCGGCGTAGCCCACGAGGCGGTTCTTGCCCTGCGCCTTGGCCAGGTGCATCGCCAGGTCGGCGTTGCGCAGCAGCCCTCCGGCGGTGCGGTCGTCGTCGGCGGCCTCGGCGACGCCCACGCTGGCGTGCACCGTCACCATGCCGTCGTCCACGGACACCGGCAGGGCCAGCGCGACCAGCACCCGCTCCCCGACGGCGTGGGCGACGTCCGCGTTGCCCGCGACCACGACGGCGAACTCGTCGCCGCCGATGCGGGCCACGACGTCACCGGGGCGGACGCAGTCGCGCAGCCGCTCGGCGACCACGCGCAGCAGCTCGTCACCGATGGCGTGGCCGCGGCTGTCGTTGACGTCCTTGAAGTCGTCGACGTCGACGAACAGCACGCTGACCGGTCCGCCGCGGTGCAAAGCCCGCGAGGTGACCTCTTCCAGCTGGGTGCGGTTGGCCAGGCCGGTCAGCGAGTCGCTGAGCTCCTGCTCCTCGTTGAGCCGCCACAACGTGAGGTGGGCCAGGCTCGCGGCCAGCACGAACCCGGCGTGGATGCCGGCCCACACCCACGGGCTCGAGAAGGCGCCGGCGTGTCCGAAGACCGCGTGCGGAAAGAGCGTCCCGAACAGTCCGTGGTGCAGGGTGACGACGACGAGGGCGATCCCGAACGGGATCCAGCTCTGGTAGAGCGCGACCACGCCGATCATCACGAAGAAGCTGAAGTGCGATTCGGTGACGCCGCCCCAGAGGTGCACGAGGGCCACGCAGGCCGCCATCAGGCTCCCGGTGGTCGCTGCAGCTCGCACATCCCGGCCGAGGGTGGGGATGGCGGCGACGGCGGCGGGGCCGGCGACCGCGAGCAGGACGACGACGGCGGTCGGCTGGTCGTAGCCCCAGAACCAGGCCAGCAGCACCAGGGCGACCGCGGCCGCGAGGCCCAGCCGGACGATGACCCGGTGCCGGCCCTGCCATACGCTCTCCGGCAGCTGCCGCCCGCGGGGAAGGAGGCCGCTCACCAGGTCCGCCAGCCGTTTCATCACGGTGAGGCCATCGGCAGCGCCCGGGTGCCACTGGAGTCTTCGGTGCCGCTCTCCCCCAGGAGAGGGAGACGCGGTCAGGCCAGGTTTAGCCCGGCCAGCGGCGACTCGTCGCAGGGCTTGGCGGGGATGGCCGGCATGCCGAGCAGGGTGGGCTGGCCGCGGACCGGACCGGTGTGCGAGTGGTCGATGGAGCTCTTGGGTGTTGCCAGCTGGAGGTCGCGAGCGGCCAGCGCCGTCTCCCCGTAGCCCTGCACGCACTCGGGGTCGGGGCCGTCCAGCGGCAGGCCGGTGAAGAACTTCGCCGCCATGCACCCACCGCGGCAGGCGTCGAAGTGGGCGCACTTCGTGCACGCGCCGCCGGTCTGCGGGTTGCGCAGGTCGGCGAAGAGCTCGCTGGACCGCCAGACACGGGCGAAGCCGCCCTCGTCGCGGACGTTGCCGGCGAGGAAGTTCTCGTGGATGGCGAACGGGCAGGCGTAGACGTCGCCCACCGGGTCGATGAGGCAGACCACGCGGCCGGCGCCGCACAGGTTGAGGCCGGGCAGGGACTCCCCCAACGCCGACAGGTGGAAGAACGAGTCACCGGTGAGCACGTTGTCGCCGTTGGCCAGGAGCCAGGCGTACAGCTCGCGCTGCTGGGCCTGGGTGGGGTGCAGCTGGTCCCACACGTCGGCGCCGCGGCCCGACGGGCGGAAGCGGGTGATCCGGAGCTGGGCGCCGTAGCGGTCGGTGAGCGCCCGGAAGTCGTCGAGCTGGGAGACGTTCTCCCGGGTGACGACGACGGAGACCTTGAAGTCCTTCATCCCCGCCTCGGCGAGGTTCTCCAGCGCCCGGGTGGCCGTGGCGAAGGAGCCGGCGCCGCGCACGCGGTCGTTGACCTCCGCGGTGGCGCCGTCCAGGGAGATCTGGACGTCGACGTAGTCGGTGCGGGCGAGCTGCTGCGCCCGCGCCCGGTCCAGCTTCACGCCGTTGGTGGAGAACTTGACGCCGACGTCGTGCCCGATCGCGTAGTCGAGCAGGTGCCAGAAGTCCGGCCGGACCGTGGGCTCGCCGCCGCCGACGTTGACGTAGAAGACCTGCATCCGCTGGAGCTCGTCGATGACGCCCTCGGCCTCGGCGGTGGAGAGCTCGCGGGGATCGCGCCGGCCCGAGGAGGACAGGCAGTGCACGCACGCCAGGTTGCAGGCGTAGGTGAGCTCCCAGGTGAGGCAGATCGGGGCGTCGAGGCCGTACTCGAACTGGTCGATCAGCCGGCCGCCCTGGGGGCGGCCGGGGGTGGCGGGGCGGGTGGACGATCCAGCACGGGACGGCAGGACTGCGGTCACTGGTGAGCCTCCAGGGCGGCCTCGTCGCAGGGACCCGCCGCGAGCTCGCGAGGGGTGGGGGGCGACGAGGTCCTTCTCTCGATCATCTGCGAGCGGGCGAGGTCGGCGAGCGCCTTCAGGTAGGCACCGCGCTGCGCCTCGGGGACGCCGCAGGCGACCAGCGTCGCCTCGGCACTGGGGTGCTCGCCCAGCGACGTCACGACCGTGACGAGCATCGGCGACTTCAGGAAGGACAGCTTCCGGTTGCTGAAGGAGTAGACGAGCGCACCGAACGGCTCCGGCCGGAGGGCCACCGACCGGGCCTTCTGCCAGGGCAGGGCGGGGTCGAACACGGCTGTTCCGTCGGGCCCGGCCGGAGCGGTCATCGGATCGAGCGGCTCAGTAGACGCCGCACATGCCGTCGATCGACACCTCTTCGACCAGCGACTCCTCGACCAGGGCCTCCTCGGCGGGAGCGGCCTCGATGGGAGGCTCGACGGGGGCGGTCTGCTCGGGCATCTGCACTCCTGGGTGAGCGAGGTCACTGGGGTCGGGCCGAGGCTAGTGGCACCCAGTGCCACGGAGCAAGGGACCCGGCGGTACGCCGGAAGCATCCCGCAGCCGGGCCCACGCGGCAGGATGACCGCATGACGACGACGTCGGCCCCGGCGGACACCGCGCGCGCCCGGGTGGAGCGGGCGGCGCTGGAGCTGTTCGCCTCGCGGGGCTTCGACTCCGTGCCCGCCGACGAGGTCGCCGACGCCGCGGGCATCAGCCGGCGGACCTTCTTCCGCTACTACCCCACCAAGGCCGACGCCGTCTGGGGCGACTTCGGCGCGCACGTCGCCCGGCTCGACGGACTGCTGCGGGCGGCGGGCCCGGGCCGTCCGGTGCTGGCCACGATCTGTGCGGCGTACGCCGAGGTGAACGACTACGGGGACGCCGACCTGCCGGTGCTGCGGCAGCGCATGCGGCTGATCCTGACCGAGCCGGCCCTGCAGGCCCACTCCCAGCTGCGCTACGCCGAGATCGACCGGGTGGTCGCCGAGCACGTCGCGCGCAGCACGGGGGAGGACCCGGCCGGCCTGCTCCCCCGGCTGGTGGCGGCGAGCACCCGCGCCGCGGCGACCACGGCGTTCGCCGCCTGGCTGGCCGACGACGGCTCCGACCTGGGGCGGCAGCTGAACCGCGCGTTCGGCGAGCTGGCCGGCGGATTCCCCGGCCTGGGGGACTGAGCCTCCGGCTGTGGTGTGCGTCTCCTCCGGGCGGCTAGGGTGGCACTGAGTGCCACCGCCGGGCCGGCGGGGCGGACGACGGGAGACCGGCAGTGGCGAACGCGTGGTTCGAGACGGTGGCCGAGGCGCAGCGTCGCGCGAAGCGGCGGCTGCCCAAAGGTGTGTACGGCGCGCTGGTCGCCGGCTCCGAGCGTGGGCTGACGGCGGAGGACAACACCACCGCGTTCGGCGAGCTCGGCTTCGCGCCGCACACCGCGGGTCTGGCCAACGAGCGCAACATGGGCGTCACCGTCATGGGCCAGCAGATGTCGATGCCGGTGATGATCAGCCCGACCGGCGTGCAGGCCGTGCACCCCGACGGCGAGGTCGCCGTCGCGCGCGCCGCGGCCGCCCGCGGGGTGGGCATGGGGCTGTCCTCCTTCGCCAGCAAGCCGATCGAGGAGGTCGTGGCCGCCAATCCGCAGACCTTCTTCCAGGTCTACTGGGTCGGCAGCCGCGACGAGATGCTCGCCCGCATGGAGCGGGCACGGCGCGCCGGCGCCGTCGGCCTCATCGCCACCCTGGACTGGTCGTTCGCCTACGGCCGCGACTGGGGCAGCCCGTTCATCCCGGAGCGGATCAACCTCGAGGCAGTGCGCCGCTACGCCCCGCAGGTCGCCCTGAAGCCCGGCTGGCTCTGGGACTTCGCGAAGACGAAGAAGCTGCCCGACCTGACCGTGCCCAACATGGTCACCGGCCCCGACGAGCCCGCGCCGACCTTCTTCGGGGCCTACGGCATGTGGATGAACTCGCCCATGCCCACCTGGGAGGACGTCGCCTGGCTGCGTTCGCAGTGGGACGGCCCGTTCATGCTCAAGGGCGTCATGCGGGTCGACGACGCCAAGCGGGCCGTCGACGCAGGGGTCAGCGCCATCTCGGTCTCCAACCACGGCGGCAACAACCTCGACGGCACGCCTGCCTCGATCCGGGCGCTGCCCGCGGTCGCCGACGCGGTCGGTGACCAGATCGAGGTGCTGCTGGACGGCGGCATCCGCCGCGGTGGCGACGTCGCCAAGGCTCTGGCCCTCGGCGCGAAGGCCGTGATGATCGGGCGCGCCTACCTGTGGGGCCTCGCGGCCAACGGCCAGGCCGGCGTGGAGAACGTGCTCGACCTGATGCGCGACGGGCTGGGCTCGGCGATGGTCGGCCTCGGCCGTCCGGACGTGGCCGGTCTGTGCCGCGACGACCTGGTGATCCCGCCGGGGTTCGAGCAGCGCCTCGGCGATGCCAGCGTCGCGCGCGCCGGCGAGGAGTCCTAGGCCCCTCGGGCTGGCAGGATCTCCGGCGTGAACGAGCCGGTGCGCGCCCAGGACCTCCGGGTCTCCGACGCCGAGCGCTCCGCCGTGGCCTCCGGGCTGCAGCGCGCGCACGACGCCGGCCAGCTGGATCTGCACGAGTTCGACGAGCGAGTGCGCGAGGTGTGGGCCGCGCGCACCCGCGGTGACCTCGACCGGGTCACCGCGGACCTGCCGGCGCTCCCGCCCCCGCCCGGCCCCCGCCGGG